>NZ_JBITRX010000018.1:69204-146946 GCF_044540325.1 Streptomyces sp. NPDC086023 | reverse complement strand
CTGGCCTTCGGCCACCCCAGGCCCGGGCCTGCCACCGGACCAGCCTGCCACGACGCCTCAAGCACCTCCCCCACACACCACACGACCCACCAGGGCAGCCAAGGGGAGTGCGGGGGGAGTGGGGTGCGCGAGGTGAGGTGCGGGGCGTTGGTGGGGTGAGCGGCGTGCGCCCCCGGCGTGTTTCGGGGGGCGGTCCTCCGGTGGGGGCACCTGCGGGCGTAGCGGGCGAGCAGCGCGCGCATACTGAAACCGACCCCTTTTCAGGAGAGCCACGTGATCACCCCCGCGTCGACCGTTCCGCTGCCCCGAGCCTCCGGTGGTGACGGAGTCACCGCCGCCGTCGACATCGGCGGTACGAAGATTGCCGGGGCGCTGGTGCTGCCCGACGGCACGATGGTGGCGGCCACCCGGCGGCCCACCCCGCGCGGGGTGGACGGTGACGGGGTCATGGCGGCCGTCGAGGAGGTTGTCGCCGAGCTGGCCGGGGACCCGGCGTGGGCCGACGTACGGCGCTGCGGTATCGGCAGCGCGGGGCCGGTGGACGCCTCGCGCGGCACCGTCAGCCCCGTCAACATCGGCGCCTGGCGCGACTACCCGGTTCTGGAGCGGACCAGTGCCGCGTTGGCCGCGCACGGGGCGGAGGTGCCGGCCGTACTCGTCGGCGACGGCGTGGCGATGACCGCGGCCGAACACTGGCTCGGCGCGGCCCGGGACCATGACAACGCGCTGTGCATGGTCGTCTCCACCGGCGTGGGCGGCGGTCTGGTGCTGGGCGGGCGGCTCCACCCGGGCCCCACCGGCAACGCCGGTCACATCGGGCACATCTCCGTGGCCTTCGACGGCGAGCCGTGCGTCTGCGGCGCGCGGGGCTGCGTCGAGGCCATCGCCTCCGGTACGTCCATCGCCCGCTGGGCTCTGGCCCAGGGCTGGGATCCGGGTGCGGGGGACCGTACCGCCGCCGGGGTCGCCGCGGCGGCGCGCGCCGGCGACGAGGTGGCCCTCGCGGCCTTCGACCGTGCGGGGCGCGCCCTGGCCGCGGCCATCGCGGCGACCGCGACCCTGGTCGAGGTGGACCTCGCGGTCATCGGCGGTGGGGTCGCCGCCTCGGGCGACACCCTGTTCGGTCCGCTGCGGGCGCACCTGTCCTCGTACGCCACGCTGTCGTTCGTGCAGCCGCTCACCGTCGTCCCCGCGGCCCTGGGCACCGACGCGGGCCTCATCGGTGCCGCCGCGGCCGCCACGGAGCTCCTGCCCGTCTGATGTGCCGTGGTGCCGTCCTGGTGCCGGTCGCGGTCCGGTGCTCGTGGTCGTGGCCGGTGGGTGGGGACGGTGGCGCCGGGTGGTCCGGGGACCTTCCCGGAGGGTTACGGCTTGGCCGAGCGGTAGTAGTGCGCCGCGCCCTCGTGGAGGTCCAGGGGGGACGTGAAGATGGCCGTGCGGAGGTCCACCAGCTGGGCCGCGTGGACCTCGCCGCCGATGCGGTCGCGGCTGTCGATCACCGTGCGGGTCAGGGCCTCGGTCAGGGCCGGGTCCGTGCGCTCCGTGGTCACCAGCAGGTTCGGCACGGCCAGCGTCGCCACCGCCGAGGTGTTCCGCGCCAGCTTGTAGGCGTCCAGCTGGATCACCGCCGCCCGGTAGTAGCGCGAGGGGCTGCCAGCCCGCTGGAGCTCCCGTACCAGGTCGCCCAGCGGCACCAGACGGATCTGGAACCGCTCCGACAGCTCCTTCACGGCCGTCGTCGGCAGCCCGCCCGACCAGAAGAAGGCGTCGATCCGCTTCGCCTCCAGCTCGGCCGGCATGGTGTCGATCCCTATCGACACGGGTTTGATGTCCAGCACCGGGTCCAGTTGCGCCGCCGCCAGCAGCCGCTCCGACAGCAGCCGTACGCCCGAGCCCGGCTGGCCGATCGCCACCCGCTTGCCCCGCAGGTCGGCGGCCGACCGCACCGGGGAGTCCGCGGGCACGACCAGCTGCACGTAGTCGTCGTAGAGCCGCGCGCAGCCGCGGAGCAGGTCCGCGCCCGGCTTCCGGTCCAGCTGGTACTTCGCCACCGCGTCGGCCGTCGCCAGGGTGAAGTCCGCCTCGCCCGTCGCGACCCGCTGGAGGTTCTGCTGCGAGCCCTCGCTGTTCACCAGCCTCACGTCGACCTTCGGCAGGTCGCGCCCCAGCTCCGCGCGCAGCAGTTGGCCGTACTTCTGGTAGACGCCCGTCCGCACGCCGGTGCTGAAGGTCAGCCGCCCTTCCGGCTCCGGCCGGCCCAGCGGCAGCAGCCACCACAGCAGGGCCCCGGCCACGGCGAGCAGCGCCACCGCGCCCAGCAGGGCGCGGCGCCTGCTGATCCGGGAGAGCACGACGGGCATGCCCGCGATCCTGCCACCCCGCCTCCGCCCTGTCACGGCCGGCCCGTCACCGCAGGCCCGTCCCGGCCGGACCGCGGGCGGGAGGGCGTGCCGACCCCAAGCCTTACCCTTGTCGGGTGAGTGCTGAGGGCGAGGCTGCTGTGAAGACGTACCAGGTGCGCACCTACGGGTGCCAGATGAATGTGCACGACTCCGAGCGGCTGTCCGGCCTGCTGGAGGACGCGGGCTACGTCCGCGCGCCCGAGGACATCGGCGAGGGCGAGGCCGACGTCGTCGTCTTCAACACCTGCGCCGTCCGCGAGAACGCCGACAACAAGCTGTACGGCAACCTCGGCCGGCTCGCCCCCATGAAGGCCGCCCGCCCCGGCATGCAGATCGCCGTCGGCGGCTGCCTGGCGCAGAAGGACCGCGAGACCATCGTTTCGAAGGCCCCCTGGGTCGACGTGGTCTTCGGCACCCACAACATCGGCAAGCTGCCCGTGCTGCTGGAGCGCGCCCGCATCGCGGAGGAGGCACAGGTCGAGATCGCGGAGTCCCTGGAGGCCTTCCCGTCGACGCTGCCGACCCGCCGCGAGTCCGCGTACGCCGCCTGGGTCTCGATCTCCGTCGGCTGCAACAACACCTGCACCTTCTGCATCGTCCCCGCCCTGCGCGGCAAGGAGGAGGACCGCCGCCCCGGCGACATCCTCGCCGAGATCGAGGCGCTGGTCGCCGAGGGCGTCTCCGAGATCACCCTGCTCGGCCAGAACGTCAACGCCTACGGCTCCGACCTGGGCGACCGCGAGGCCTTCAGCAAGCTGCTGCGCGCCTGCGGCACCATCGAGGGCCTGGAGCGCGTCCGCTTCACCTCGCCGCACCCGCGCGACTTCACCGACGACGTGATCGCCGCCATGGCCGAGACCCCGAACGTCATGCCGCAGCTGCACATGCCGCTGCAGTCCGGCTCGGACACGATCCTGAAGGCGATGCGCCGCTCGTACCGCCAGGAGCGCTTCCTCGGGATCATCGAGAAGGTGCGCGCCGCGATCCCGCACGCCGCCATCTCGACCGACATCATCGTGGGCTTCCCCGGCGAGACCGAGGAGGACTTCGAGCAGACCCTGCACACGGTCCGCGAGGCCCGCTTCACCAACGCCTTCACCTTCCAGTACTCCAAGCGCCCCGGGACCCCGGCCGCCGAGATGGACGGGCAGATCCCGAAGGAGGTCGTGCAGGAGCGGTACATGCGCCTGGTCGCCCTCCAGGAGGAGATCTCGTGGGAGGAGAACAAGAAGCAGGTCGGCCGCACGCTGGAGGTCATGGTCGCCGAGGGCGAGGGCCGCAAGGACGGCGAGACGCACCGCCTGTCCGGCCGGGCCCCCGACAACCGCCTGGTGCACTTCACCAAGCCGGAGGCGGAGGTCCGCCCCGGTGACGTGGTGACCGTGGAGATCACCTACGCCGCCCCGCACCACCTGCTGGCCGAGGGCCCCACCACCGAGGTGCGGCGCACCCGTGCCGGCGACGCGTGGGAGAAGCGGCAGGCCGCGCAGGCCAAGCCGCAGGGCGTGATGCTCGGCATCCCCACGCTGGGCGCGCCCGCGCCGCTGCCGGTCGCCGCCGGCGGTTCGGCGTGCGGCTCCTCGACCTGCTGAGCAGTATCGACTGAGCCCGCGGGGCGCCGGGTCCGTCGGTCGCCCCGCTAGGCTGCGGATCATGCTGGTAGCCGCTGCCGTATGCCCGTGTCCGCCGCTCCTCGTGCCGCAGGTCGCGGCCGGTGCCGCGGACGAACTCGCCGATGCCCGCACCGCGTGCTCCGACGCGCTCGCGGTGCTGGCCGCCGCGCGCCCCGACCGGCTCGTGGTGGTGGGCCCCGCACCCGTGGAGGGCGTGGAGCCGTACGCCGAGGGGGCGCGCGGCACGTTCCGCGGCTTCGGCGTCGCGCTGGACGTACGGCTCGGCCCGGGGGAGTCCGGTGCCGGGGAGCCGAACGCCGCCGGGCTGCCCGGCTCCCTCGCCGTGGCCGCATGGCTGCTGGACCACGTCGCCTGGGGTGCCGCGCCGGTGCAGGGCGTCGCCGTGGGCGAGGGGCTGCCGGCCGAGCGGTGCCTGGCGACCGGCCGCGACCTGGCCGCGGGTCCGGAGCGGGTTGCGCTGCTGGTGATGGGCGACGGCAGCGCCTGCCGGACGCTCAAGGCGCCCGGATACCTCGACGAGCGTGCCGCGGGCTTCGACGCCGCGGCGGCGCGGGCCCTGGCCGCGGCCGACACCGCCGCGCTGGCCGCGGTCGACGCCGGGCTCGCCCACGAGCTGCAGGCGGCCGGCCGGGCGCCCTGGCAGGTGCTCGCGGGTGCCGCCGAGGGCGCCGGGCTGGCCGGCCGGCTGCTGTACGAGGACGCCCCGTACGGCGTCGGCTACTTCGTCGCCGCCTGGTCCTGACCCGCCCGCCCCGCGGGGGCACCCGGACGCGGGAACGGGGCGCGGAAGAACCGCGCCCCGTTCCTCGGGGGCCGTGTCAGGAGGCAGGCGGCGGGGTGGGGCCGGGGGTGCCGGTCGTGCCTCCGGCGCCGTCGTCGTCCTTGTGCGCGATCCGTCCCAGGGCGCCCTTTGCCTTGCCCGTACCGCTCTCGATCTTGTCGTGGTACTTGCCCTTGGTCTTGGAGTCGACGGCCTTCGCCATCTTGTCCAGACCGTGGCCGATCTTTCCCTCGTGCTGCTGCGCGAGGCCGCCGACCTTGTCCTTGGCGGGCGCGAGCTTGGCCTTGAGGTTGTCCAGCAGGCCCATGGGTCACCTTCTCTTGGCGGGGGTTCACATACGGGCGCCGTCACCGGTCTCGCTGTCGACGGCCCCGTCGGCCGACTGCTGCCGGGGGATCGCGGCGCCGGCCTCGGCGGCCGTGCCGCCGCCCGGCTGCTCCGCCTCCTCGGCGGCCGTCCCGGCCCCGGGGACCACGGCCCCGGCCGCTCCGTCGGCGTCCGCCGCCGCCTCGGCCGTCACCGGTGCCTCCTCGGTCGCCGCCTCGACGGCGGCCTTGTCCGTGTCCTTACGGCGAAACCATGCGAAAACGCCCATGTCTACTCCCATAACGTTACTCGTGAGGACAGGGTTCCGCGTTGCCGCAAGAGGCCGAACGGGCGTCTCCCGGGCCGGAACCCCGCCAGGGCAACGACCGGGTTCCGGGGCCGTCACCTCACCCGTTCGGGGAGCGGCCCCGACGTTTGCGAGACTGGGGCGGTGAGAAGCGCAGCCCCCGCCCCGCGGGTCATCGCCGTCGTCGGTCCCACCGCGGCCGGAAAGTCCGATCTGGGCGTCCACCTCGCCCGGCATTTCGACGGCGAGGTCGTCAACGCCGACTCCATGCAGCTCTACCGCGGGATGGACATCGGCACCGCCAAGCTGACGACCGAGGAGCGCGGCGGCGTCCCGCACCACCTCCTCGACATCTGGGACGTCACCGAGACCGCCAGCGTCGCCGAGTACCAGCGGCTCGCCCGCGCCGAGATCGACCGCCTGCTCGCCGAGGGCCGCACGCCGGTCCTCGTCGGCGGTTCCGGGCTGTACGTCCGCGGCGCCATCGACGCCCTGGAGTTCCCCGGCACCGACCCCGAGGTGCGCGCCCGGCTGGAGGAGGAGCTGGCCCTGCGCGGGCCCGGCGCCCTGCACGCCCGGCTGGCCGCCGCCGACCCGGACGCCGGCCGCGCGATCCTGCCGAGCAACGGCCGCCGGATCGTCCGCGCCCTGGAGGTCATCGAGATCACCGGGCGCCCCTTCACCGCCAACCTCCCGGGCCCCGACTCCGTCTACGACACCGTGCAGATCGGCGTGGACGTGGCCCGCCCCGAGCTGGACGAGCGGATCGCGCTGCGCGTCGACCGCATGTGGGAGGCCGGCCTGGTCGACGAGGTGCGCACCCTGGAGGCGCAGGGGCTCCGCGAGGGCATCACCGCCTCCCGCGCCCTCGGCTACCAGCAGGTGCTGGCCGCCCTCGCGGGCGACTGCACCGAGGACGAGGCCCGCGCCGAGACCGTCCGCGCCACCAAGCGCTTCGCCCGTCGGCAGGACTCGTGGTTCCGCCGCGATCCCCGCGTGCATTGGCTCAGCGGGGCCGCCGAGGACCGCGCGGAACTCCCCGGACTCGCGCAGTCGTTGGTCGAACGAGCGGTTACAGCCTGATCACGTGATGGCATCGGGACGCCCCGCACGCCTGTTGGGGGCCCGGTGGCGTGCCATCATCAAATTCCCGCCGGTCGTACGCACCGGCGGGCACGCTAGCGAGTGAAGTCCAGGAAGTTCTGATGGGGAGGGCGCGTGGCGATGGAGGCCGGCCCTCGCGACACCGAGCGGAACGGCACCGGACCCGGTCCGGAGTCTGCCCTTCCCGGTGATCTGGGCCTTCCGGCGGAGCCCGCCCGGCTGACGCCGGACGGGCCCGAGGACGAGACCGTCGTCCCGGAGGTCGAGGTCGAGCTGCGGCCGCAGCGCAAGCTGCGGATCTGGCAGCTCGCGCCCATCGTCATGCTCGCCGCCGCCGGCTCCCTGATGTTCGCCTTCCCCCTCGCCTTCGAGTTCGGCGACGGCGGCGCCGTCGTGGCCATGCTCGGCCTGCTGATCAGTTGTTGCGCCGGGGGCTGGGGCATGATGGCCGCCCGCCGCGTGGGCTACTCCTGGCCGGGCCTGCCCGCCCGCGGCTCCGGCGAGCGCCCGGACTGGCGGATCGTGGCCCTGTACGCCGTGGTGGTGCTCACCCTGGCGTTCCTGGCCGTCTGGCGCGTCGCCCGCCTCCGCTGAGCCGCCGCCGGGATCACCACCGGCGTCGGGCCGGTACGCAGTTCGCCTCGTCGGGCGCCCCTCGGAAGCGGTCCGTCCCACCCTCCGGCCACTCCCGCCCCGTCCCACCAGCGCTTTGTAGGATGGCCGGGTGACCATCGCGCAGCTCAGCTTCCTCAAGGGCCACGGGACCGAGAACGACTTCGTGATCATCCCCGACCCGGACAATGCCGTCGACCTGCCCCCGTCCGCCGTCGCCAGGATCTGCGACCGCCGGGCCGGCATCGGCGGCGACGGGCTGCTGCACGTCGTACGCTCCGCCGAGCACCCCGAGGCCCGCGCCATGGCCGACGTCGCCGAGTGGTTCATGGACTACCGCAACTCCGACGGCTCCGTCGCCGAGATGTGCGGCAACGGCGTCCGGGTCTTCGCCCGCTACCTCCGGCACGCCGGGTACGCCGGCGAGGGCGAGCTGGCCGTCGCCACCCGGGGCGGCGTCAAGACGGTCCGGCTGACCGCCGACGGGGACGTCACCGTCTCCATGGGCCGCGCGGTGCTGCCCGAAGGCGAGGTCACCGTCTCCGTGGGCGAGCGCAGCTGGCCCGCCACCAACGTGAACATGGGCAACCCGCACGCCGTCGCCTTCGTCGACGACCTCGCCGACGCCGGGAACCTCCACGCCGCACCGCCGTTCAGCCCCGCCTCCGCCTACCCCACCGGCGTCAACGTCGAGTTCGTCGTCGACCGGGGTCCCCGCCACGTCGCGATGCGCGTCCACGAGCGCGGCTCGGGCGAGACCCGCTCCTGCGGCACCGGGGCCTGCGCCGTGGCCGTGGCCACCGCCCGGCGCGACGGCGCCGACCCGGCCGTCACCGGCACGACCGCCACGTACACCGTCGACCTCCCGGGCGGCACGCTGGTCATCGCCGAGCACCCCGACGGCGAGATCGAGATGACCGGGCCCGCCGTGATCGTGGCCGAAGGCGAGATCGACCCCGCCTGGCTGACCGAAACGGCTTTCGGCTGAAGCTTCCCTCGAATGGGTGATCCGTTTCACGCTCGGCGAGAGCCGGACTGCGCCACGTGGTGGGGTCGGTAGCATCAGACACCGGCCCTCAGGGCTCACCCCATGCCCGCCACCGCCGGTCGAAGCCGCCGGAGGTGCCCATGAGTGCAGAGGCCACGAACCCAGACACGGGCCCGGAGCTCCGCTCCGACACTGCTCCAGGCCGCCGCCGCGGCCGCACCAGACTCGACCTGCGGCGGCTCGGCCGCGCCGCGCTCCTCGGCCCCGCCCCGCGCGACCGGCTGCCCGACGCCATCAGCCATCTGGCCGATGCGCACCGCGCCCATCATCCGGACGCCGACCTCGCCGTACTGCACCGTGCGTACGTACTGGCCGAATCGTCACACCGCGGCCAGATGCGCAAGAGCGGCGAGCCGTACATCACCCACCCGCTCGCCGTCACGCTGATCCTGGCCGAACTCGGCGCCGAGACCACCACCCTGACGGCATCGCTCCTCCACGACACCGTGGAGGACACCGAGGTGACGCTCGACCAGGTGCGCACCGAGTTCGGCGAGGAGGTCTGCTACATCGTCGACGGCGTCACCAAGCTGGAGAAGGTCGACTACGGCGCCGCCGCCGAGCCGGAGACCTTCCGCAAGATGCTCGTCGCCACCGGCAACGACGTCCGCGTCATGTCCATCAAGCTCGCCGACCGGCTGCACAACATGCGCACCCTCGGCGTGATGCGCCCCGAGAAACAGGCCCGCATCGCCAAGGTCACCCGCGACGTCCTCATCCCGCTCGCCGAACGCCTCGGCGTCCAGGCCCTCAAGACCGAGCTGGAGGACCTCGTCTTCGCGATCCTCCACCCCGAGGAGTACGAGCACACCCGCGCCCTCATCGCCGCGCACGCCGGCGAGCAGGACCCCCTGCCGGCCATCGCCGACTCCGTGCGCGCCGTCCTGCGCGAGGCCGGCATCCCCGCCGAAGTGCACGTCAGGCCGCGGCACTTCGTCTCCGTCCACCGGATCACCCTCAAGCGCGGCCGGCTGCGCGGCTCCGACTTCGGGCGGCTCCTCGTGCTCGTCGGCGAGGACGCCGACTGCTACGGCGTCCTCGGCGAGCTGCACACCTGCTTCACCCCGGTGATCTCCGAGTTCAAGGACTTCGTCGCGGTCCCCAAGTTCAACCTCTACCAGTCGCTCCACACCGCCGTCGCCACCTCCGGCGGGGACGTCGCCGAGGTCCTCATCCGCACCCACCAGATGCACCGGGTCGCCGAGGCCGGGGTCATCGCCCTCGGCAACCCGTACGCCCCCGCAGACGCCCCGGACCCCGGTGAGGAGCGGGTCGACCCCACCCGGCCCGGCTGGCTTTCCCGGCTCCTCGAATGGCAGCAGTCCGCCCCCGACCCCGACACCTTCTGGAGCTCGCTGCGCGAGGAGCTGGCCCAGGACCGGGAGATCACCGTCTACCGCGCCGACGGCGGCAGCATCGGCCTCCCCGCGGGCGCCAGCTGCGTCGACGCCGCCTACGCCCTGCACGGCGAGGAGGCCCACCGATGTATCGGCGCCCGGGTCAACGGACGCCTCGCCGCCCTCGGCACCGGGCTCTCCGACGGCGACACCGTCCAGCTGCTGCTGTCCCAGGACGCCGCCTCCGGCCCCGCCTCCGGTTGGCTCGACCACGCCCGCACCCCGGCCGCCCGGATCGCCATCCAGCGCTGGCTGCGCGAGCACCCCGAGGAGGTGAAGGTGCAGCCCGCCGCGCCCCGCGCGCCGCTGCCGATGGTCGGCGCCCGGGGCGGCGGCGGCAACGCCGTGGCGGACCTGCCGGACGCGACGGTGCGGCTGGCCGGCTGCTGCACGCCCGTACCGCCCGACTCCGTCGCCGGGTTCGTCGTACGCGGGGGAGCCGTGACCGTACACCGCGTGCAGTGCCCGGCCGTCGAGCAGATGCGCGGCCTGGGCCGCACCTCGGTCGCCGTCCACTGGCGGGCCACCGCCGACTGCCGCGTCACCCTGGTCGCCGAATCGTTCGGCCGCCCCCACCTGCTGGCCGACCTCACCGAGGCCATCTCCCGGGAGGGCGTCGACATCGTCTCCGCCACCGTCGAGCCCCCCAGCGAGCAGCGGGTGCGGCACACCTACACGCTCCAGCTCCCCGACGCGACCCTGCTCCCCGCCCTGATGCGGGCCATGCGCGACGTGCCGGGGGTGTACGACGTCAGCCGGGCCTGACCCCGGCCGTCTCCCGTTCGGGTGGGCCCGTCGCGCGTCGGGCCCGGCCGCGGCGCGGTCGCTGGTAGCGGTGGGGGATGCAGCTCACCTCCCGCCGCCCGCGTGCCGCCCTGCTCGCCGCGGCCTCCCTCGCCCTGGTCGCCGCCGCCGTCCCGCCCCCGGGGGCCCTCGGCATCGGCGACGCGCTCTTCCCGGCGCTCGGCAACCCCGGCTACGACGTGCTCGCCTACGACCTGTCGTTCACGTACCGCACCAACCGGCAGCCGCTGGACGCCACCACCGTGATCGACGCCCGCGCCACCGCGCCCCTGGACCGCATCAACCTCGACTTCACCCACGGCAAGGTGGCGTCCGCGCAGGTCAACGGCCTGCCCGCGACCTTCGCGAGCGCCGGCGAGGACCTGGTGCTCACGCCCGCCCGGCCGGTCCCCGAGGGCGGCCTGATGCGGATCACGGTCCGCCACACCAGTGATCCCTCGGGCGCCCGCGACGGCGGCTGGGTCGTCACCGAGGACGGGCTGGCCATGGCCAACCAGGCCGACGCCGCGCACCGCGTCTTCCCCTGCAACGACCACCCCTCGGACAAGGCGCGGTTCACCTTCCGGATCACCGCCCCCGAGGGGCTCACCGCCGTGGCCAACGGCATCGCGGAAACCCCCGCGCGCCGGCCGGCCGCCTCCGGTGACACGACCTGGACGTACCGCACCCTGCACCCCATGGCCACCGAGCTGGCCCAGGTCTCCGTGGGCAGGTCCGCGGTGGTGCACCGCACCGGGCCGCGCGGCCTGCCCGTCCGCGACGTGGTGCCGGCCGCCGACCGGGCCGCCCTGGAGCGCTGGCTGGCGAAGACCCCGGGCCAGCTGGAGTGGATGGAGGCGCGCGTCGGCCCGTACCCCTTCGAGAACTACGGCGTCCTCGTCGCGGCCGCCAAGACCGGCTTCGAGCTGGAGACCCAGACGCTCTCCCTCTTCGAGCGGGGCCTGTTCACGGACGCCGCCCACCCCGAGTGGTACGTCGAGGCCGTCATGGTCCACGAGCTCGCCCACCAGTGGTTCGGCGACAGCGTCACCCCCCGCAGCTGGTCCGACCTGTGGCTCAACGAGGGCCACGCCACCTGGTACGAGGCGCTGTACGCGGACGGGCTCGGCAAGTACTCCCTGGAGCGGCGCATGCGCGAGGCGTACGAGCGCTCCGACCAGTGGCGCGCCGCCGGCGGCCCGCCGGCCGCCCCCAAGCCTGCCGCCCCGGGCCAGAAGATCGGCCTGTTCCGGCCGGTGGTGTACGACGGCTCCGCGCTCGTCCTGTACGCGCTCCGCAAGGAGATCGGCACCGCCGCCTTCGACCGGATCGAGCGCCGCTGGGTCGCCGACCACCGGGACGGCGTCGCCGGCACCGACGACTTCGTCAAGCTCGCGTCCGCCGAGGCCGGCCGCGACCTGACCGGCTTCTTCGAGGCCTGGCTGTACGGGCAGAAGACGCCCAAGGTGCCCGGCCACCCCGAGTGGAAGGCGGCCGCGGTCCCCGCCGCCGCGGGCTGAGCCCGCCCGGGTCCGGCGGGACGGCCGGGCCCGGGCGGCGGGGAAAAGCGTGTGACGGCCTTCGCGGGGGCATGTCACCATCGACATGTCGGCGGGCGCCGCGGGTGGATCTCCCCGGGCCGGGTAGTCTCCCGCAGGCCGGGGAATCATCGCCGGCCGTCACACGTTGTAGCCGACGCAGAAGATTCGCATCGACGTAAGGATCCAATGACCTCCTCTTCGTACCCTTCCCAGGACGCGCAGGACGCGCAGAGCTTCACCGAGAGCCTTCGGGCCGATGCCCTGATGGAAGAGGACGTCGCCTGGAGCCACGAGATCGACGGAGAGCGGGACGGCGACCAGCTCGACCGCTCCGAGCGCGCGGCCCTGCGCCGTGTCGCGGGCCTCTCCACCGAGCTCGAAGACGTCACCGAGGTCGAGTACCGCCAGCTGCGACTCGAAAGGGTCGTGCTGGTCGGCGTCTGGACCTCGGGGACCCTGAAGGACGCCGAGAACTCCCTCGCGGAGCTCGCCGCACTGGCCGAGACGGCCGGCGCCCTCGTCCTCGACGGTGTCTACCAGCGCCGCGACAAGCCCGACCCGGCGACCTTCATCGGTTCCGGCAAGGCGCTGGAGCTGCGCGACCTCGTCATCGAGTCCGGCGCCGACACCGTCATCTGCGACGGCGAGCTCAGCCCCGGCCAGCTCATCGCCCTCGAAGACGTCGTCAAGGTCAAGGTGATCGACCGGACCGCCCTGATCCTCGACATCTTCGCCCAGCACGCCAAGTCCCGAGAGGGCAAGGCGCAGGTCGCGCTCGCGCAGATGCAGTACATGCTGCCGCGACTGCGAGGCTGGGGTCAGTCGCTGTCCCGTCAGATGGGCGGCGGCAAGGGCGGCGGCCTCGCCACCCGAGGCCCCGGTGAGACCAAGATCGAGACGGACCGGCGTCGGATCCGCGAGAAGATGGCGAAGATGCGCCGGGAGATCGCGGAGATGAAGACCGGCCGCGAGGTCAAGCGGCAGGAGCGCCGGCGCAACAAGGTGCCCTCCGTCGCGATCGCCGGCTACACCAACGCCGGCAAGTCCTCGCTGCTCAACCGCCTG
Organism: Streptomyces sp. NPDC086023; assembly: GCF_044540325.1. Lineage (NCBI taxonomy): Bacteria > Bacillati > Actinomycetota > Actinomycetes > Kitasatosporales > Streptomycetaceae > Streptomyces > Streptomyces sp. NPDC086023. The sequence goes on along the minus strand of NZ_JBITRX010000018.1, from coordinate 133,966 downwards.
ACCGGCGCGGGTGTGCTGGTGGAGAACGCGCTGTTCGCCACCCTCGACCCGACCGTGCGGCGGGCCGAGACCCCGTCCGGCCGGATCTACACCCTGGCCGACACCGTGGGCTTCGTCCGCCACCTGCCCCACCACCTCGTCGAGGCGTTCCGCTCCACGATGGAGGAGGTCGGCGACTCCGACCTCATCCTGCACGTGGTCGACGGCGCGCACCCGGCGCCGGAGGAGCAGCTGGCGGCCGTGCGCGAGGTGATCCGCGAGGTGGGCGCCGTCGACGTCCCCGAGATCGTGGTCGTCAACAAGGCCGACGCGGCGGACCCGCTGGTCCTCCAGCGCCTGCTGCGCATCGAGCGGCACTCCATCGCCGTCTCGGCCCGCACCGGCATGGGCATCGACGAGCTGCTCGCGCTCATCGACGCCGAACTGCCGCGGCCCGAGGTCGAGGTGGAGGCGCTGGTCCCGTACACGCAGGGGCGCCTGGTCGCCCGCGCGCACGCCGAGGGCGAGGTGATCTCCGAGGAGCACACCGCGGAGGGCACCCTGCTCAAGGCGCGGGTCCACGAGCAACTGGCGGCGGAGTTCACGCCGTTCGTGCCCGCCGCGCACTGACGCCACAGCCCGCGGACCGCAGCGTCTCCAGGCCGACGTACGACGAAGGGCCCGCCCCCGGTCCAGGGGGGCGGGCCCTCCGTCATGCGCGCCGCGGCGCCACGCCACTACCGCGCGAACTTCCCGCTCACCGCGGTGAAGACGGCCTTCGCCTCGGGGCCGAGACGGGGCCCGGCCAGCCAGCCGGCCGTCACCGGGCCGATCGAGGTGTTCGACACCAGCGCCGGCTGCCCGTCGCGGCCCTCGGCCACCCAGCCGCCGCCCGACGAACCGCCCGTCATGGTGCAGCCGATCCGGTACATCACCGGCGCGGCCGCGTCGATCGACAGCCGGCCCGGCCGGTCCGCGCACTGGTAGGCCCGCTGGCCGTCGTACGGCGGGGCCGCCGGGTAGCCGGTGGCCGTGATCCGGCCGACCTTCGGCACGGCCGGGGCGTTGAACTCCACCGGCAGCGCGGAGCCGACCGTCTCCTCCAGCGACTTCGCGTTGCCCTTCTCCGGGGTCACGTGGATGACCGCGAAGTCGTACGGGGCACCAGCGCCGCCCGTCGGGCCGCCCTCGGCGATCCACTGGTCGGAGGTCTGCGCCCAGTCACCCCACCAGACGCCGTACGGGGCCACCTGCTCGCGCGTCGCGCCCTTCAGCCGGGCAGCCGATCGGCCCGCGTCGTTGTACGAGGGCACGAAGGCGATGTTGCGGTACCAGCCGCCCTTCTTGCCCGCGTGCACGCAGTGGCCGGCCGTCCACACCAGGTTGGACTTGCCCGGGTGCGCCGGGTCCTTCACCACGGTCGCCGAGCAGACCATGGAGCCCTCGGGGCCGTCGAAGAAGACCTTGCCGGCCTCCGGCACGCTCTGGTGGTACGGCGCGTCGACCGTCCGCGCGCGGACGGGGGCCGGGGTCGGGTCCGTGACGCCCTGGTCCTTGCCGAGGTCGGGGTCGACCGTCGGCTTCTCGGGCTGCTTGGCGCGGCCCATCCGGTCCGGGTCCCACAGGTCCTCGATGATCGGGTTGACGAAGTCCTCGGCCTCGCGGAGCCACTTGTCGCGATCCCAGTTCTTCCAGGCACCGCCCCGCCACTTGTCGAGGTCGATGCCGTGTTCCTTGAGCTTCTGCTTGATGTCGTCCGGGATCTTGATCCCTTCGGGGCCACCTGCCGGGTCGCTGGCCGCCACCGAGGGCTGCCCGTCCGCCTGGTCGGAACCGGGCCCGCAGGCCGCCGCCGTCAGCGTGAGGGCGGCGCACAGCGCGGCGGCCGCGAGGGTCCGGGATCCGCGACGGGAGCTGCGCCCGCGAGGGGCGTCGGAGGCCGGTCGGATCGGTCGCATGTCGTGAATCCCCCTGGTGCTTCGAGGCGTGGAGTGCAACCCCCCACTATGCCGCTGCCGTTGGGGACGGTGCAGGCCGGGTCCGCGGTTCCCGCCCGCCGGGGCCGTCCGCTCGCAAGGATCTCCGGATCCACCCGTGATCCCCCGGGGTCCGCGTCGTTGGTACGTACGGGGGAACGCGAGGGCAGCGTTCGATTCGACATGCGATCGATGCGGGAGGACCAGAACCGTGGCCGTGACCGAGCAGCCTGCCGCGTCCGTGCCGGCCGAGGGACCGGGGGAGGGCCCGGCGGACGCCACCGCGGGCGCCCTGCCCCAAGGGCCCCGCGCCGTGCGGGCGGAAGACCACCGCACCGGGCCGGCCGCCGGGGAGCCGGCGGTCGCACGGGCGGCGGAAGCGGGCCTACGGGCGGCGGAGGCGGGCCTACGGGCGGCGGACCCGGCGGGCGCACGGGAGGCGGACCCCGCCGCGCCGGGCGCCGCGGAACCGGCCGGTGTGCGGGGCACCGTCCCCGTGCCGCGCGGCGCGCCCGAGGCCCTGGCCGGCCAGGGCGCCTGCGGGCCGGCCGCGATCCTGCGCCGCCAGTCCCTGCGGGAGTCGGCGGCGCGCACGTACGCCCGCGCCCTCCCCGTCGTGCCGGTGCGGGCCAGGGGGCTGACCATCGAGGGCGCCGACGGCCGCCGCTACCTCGACTGCCTCTCCGGCGCCGGCACCCTCGCGCTCGGCCACAACCACCCCGTGGTGCTGGAGGCGATCCGCAGGGTCATCGACTCCGGGGCGCCCCTCCAGGTGCTGGACCTGGCCACCCCGGTCAAGGATGCCTTCACCACCGAGCTGTTCGCCAACCTGCCGCCCGCCCTCGCCGCCGACGCCCGGGTCCAGTTCTGCGGCCCCGCGGGCACCGACGCGGTCGAGGCCGCCCTGAAGCTCGTCCGCAACGCGACCGGCCGCCAGGGCATCGTCGCCTTCACCGGGGCCTACCACGGCATGACCGCCGGGGCGCTCGACGCCTCCGGGGGCGCCACCGACGTACGCGTGACCAGGCTCCCGTACCCCCAGGACTACCGCTGCCCCTTCGGCGAGGGCGGCGCGCGCGGGGCGGACCTGTGCGCCCGGCTCGCCGAGAACCTGCTGGACGACCCCAAGAGCGGGGTCCCCGCACCGGCCGGAATGATCCTCGAACCCGTCCAGGGCGAAGGCGGGGTCCACCCCGCCCCCGACGACTGGCTGCGCCGCCTCCGCAAGGTCACCGCGGACCGCGGCATCCCCCTGATCGCCGACGAGGTGCAGACCGGCGTCGGCCGGACCGGCGCGTTCTGGGGAGTGGACCACGCGGGCGTCACCCCCGACGTGATGGTCCTCTCCAAGGCCATCGGCGGCAGCATGCCCCTGGCCGTCGTGGTGTACCGGGCCGGACTGGACACCTGGGCGCCCGGCGCCCACGCCGGCACCTTCCGCGGCAACCAGCTCGCCATGGCCGCGGGCACCGCCACCCTCGCGTACGTACGGGAGAACCGCCTCGCCGAACGCGCGGCCGCTCTCGGCGAGCGCATCCTGACCGCCCTGCGCTCCCTCGCCGGACACCACCCCGGCATCGGCGACGTGCGCGGCCGCGGCCTGATGACCGGCATCGAGCTGGTCGACCCCGAAGCCGAGCAGGTCCCCGGGCAACCCGCGCCCGCCGACCCGGAACTCGCCCTCGCGGTCCAGCGGGAGTGCCTCCGGCGCGGCCTGATCGTCGAACTCGGCGGCAGGCACCAGAGCGTCGTCCGGCTCCTCCCCCCGCTCACCCTCACCGACGAACAGGCCACGGCCGTGCTCGACCGGCTCGCCGACGCCGTCGCCGCCGCCGAACTCCTCCGGAACCGATCCGGACACCCTCCAAGGAAGCACCCGTGAACTCCACCCCCGCACCGGAACCGCCCCCCGCCGACGGCCCGTCAGGCTCCCAGCCCCCCGCCCCGGCCGCACCGCCCGCCACGGTTCCGCGCCAGAAGGACTGCGTCACCCGCCTCCGGCCGGCCGCCCCCGCAGCCCCCGGCACCCACCCCGCCGACCAGCCCGACCTGCTCGACCACGCCGACCCCGCGGTCGCCGCCGAGGCCGCCGCCGTGGAGAACCTGCTCCGCTGCTGGGTCCGCGAGAACACCCTGGCCCGCCCCGACGGGCCCGTGCTGCGCATCCCCCTCACCGCCTCCGGCACCGCCCTGCTCGTACCGGTCCGCCACTGGTCCGAGGGCGGCTGGCACCGCTTCGCCCCGGCGCGCCTCGAATCCGCGCCGCCCGGCGCCCCCGCCCTCGACGCCGTCACCCTCGCCGGGCTGCTGGTCCGCGAGGGCGGCTCACGCGGCGGGGCCGAACTCGTCGGCCGGGTGTCCGACTCCGTGCGCCGCACCGCTGCCTTCATCGCCGACCGGCGCCGGCGCCCCGCCCCGCCCGAGACCGCAGACCCGTTCCTCGCCGCCGAGCAGTCGCTCGTACTCGGCCACCCCCTGCACCCCACCCCCAAGAGCCGCGAAGGACTCTCCGAGGCCGAAGGGCGCCGTTACTCGCCCGAGCTGTACGGCTCGTTCCCCCTGCACTGGACGGCGGTCGACCGCTCCGCGCTCGCCACCGACTCCGCCTGGACCGAGAGCGGCCGCTCCGTCCCCGCCGCGCAGCTGCTCGCCCGCCTCGCCCCCGGCCTGCCCCTCCCCGCGGGCAGCACCCCGCTGCCCCTGCACCCCTGGCAGGCCCGCGACCTGCTGGAACGGCCCGCCGTCCGCGAACTCCTCGACACCGGCGCCCTGCACGACCTCGGCCCCTTCGGTGCCGCCTGGCACCCCACCTCCTCCGTACGCACCGTGCACCGGCCCGGCGCCCCCGCGATGCTCAAGCTCTCGCTGGGCCTGCCCATCACCAACTCCCGCCGGGAGAACCTCCGCAAGGAACTCCACCGGGGAGTCGAGGTCCACCGGCTGCTCCGCGCCGGCCTGGCCAAGGAGTGGACGTTCCGCCACCCGGGCTTCGACATCGTGCGCGACCCCGCCTGGGTCGCCGTCGACGGCCCCGACGGCGACCCCGTCCCCGGCCTGGACGTCCTGCTGCGCCACAACCCCTTCGGCCCCGCGGACGACGCCGTGTGCGTCGCGTCCCTCACCTCGCCCCGCCCCTGGCCCGGCCGCCCGACGGTCAGCTCCCGGCTCGCCGAGACCGTCTCCCGGCTCGCCGCCCGCACCGGCCGCCCCCGCTCCGCCGTCTCCGCCGAGTGGTTCCTGCGCTACCTCGACCAGGTCGTCCGGCCCGTGCTGGCCCTGGACGCGCTGGCCGGCATCGCCCTGGAGGCGCACCAGCAGAACACCCTCGTCCTGCTGTCGCCCGACGGCTGGCCCGTCGGCGGCCGCTACCGCGACAACCAGGGCTACTACTTCCGCGAGTCCCGGCGCGCGGAGCTGGACCGGCGGCTGCCCGGCATCGGCACCGTCAGCGACACCTTCGTGCCCGACGCGGTCACCGACGAGCGGTTCGCCTACTACGTCGGGATCAACAACGTCCTCGGCCTCATCGGAGCCTTCGGCGCGCAGCGGCTGGCCGACGAGCGGGTCCTGCTCGCCGCCTTCCGCCGGTTCCTCGGCCAGAACAGCCGGCTGGGCCCGCTGCCCGCCCTGCTGCTCGACTCGCCCACCCTGCGCTGCAAGGCCAACCTGCGCACCCGGCTCGAAGGGCTCGACGAGCTCGTCGGCCCCGTCGAGACCCAGTCCGTGTACGTCACCATCGCCAACCCCCTCCACGACCCCAGCTGACCGGAGCCCGCCATGCCGCCCACGGACGCCGACACCGCCCCCGCCCCCACGCACGCTCCAGCCCCGACGCACGCCCCCGCCCACGCCCCCACCTCCGCGCCCCGCACCGGCAGCGGCTGCGAGGACACGCTCGACCTGCGGATCCCCACGGAGCTGCTGGCCCTGCTCGCCGACGAGAGCGCCGCCACCGCCCGGGCCACCGCGCTCAGCACCCTGCCCTACCTCGCCGAGGCCGACCTGCTGGACTCGCCCGCCGAATGGGGCCCGGTCCCCACCGTTGCCGGCGCCTTCCAGCTCGTACCCGTACGGGTGGACCGCGACCTCGCCCTGATCACCGGGTGGATGAACGACCCCGAGGTCGCCGCCTTCTGGGAACTGGCCGGCCCCGAATCCGTCACCGAGGCCCACCTGCGCGCCCAGCTCGACGGCGACGGGCGGAGCATCCCCTGCCTCGGCACCCTCGACGGCACCCCGATGAGCTACTGGGAGATCTACCGGGCCGACCTCGACCCGCTCTCCCGCCACTACCCGGCCCGCCCCCACGACACCGGCCTCCACCTGCTCATCGGCAACGCGGCGGACCGCGGACGCGGTCTGGGCACCCTGCTGCTGCGCGCCGTGGCCGACCTGGTGCTCGACAACCGGCCCCGGTGCGCCCGGGTCGTCGCCGAACCCGACCTGGCGAACGTCCCGTCCGTGTCGGCCTTCCTCAGTTCCGGCTTCCGCTACTCCGCGGAGATCGAACTGCCCGCCAAGCGCGCCGCCCTGATGATCCGCGAACGGGCGCTGCGCACCCTCCTGTGACCGTGACCGCGTGACCCAACCCGTCACCCGTCCCGCCCCCGGTCCCCGACCCCGAGCGCCCACCGAGGAGTCCCGTGCCGACCTTCCCCGCCACCCACGACTCGGCCGGACCCCCCGTCTCCCGGCCGCCCCACTGCCCGCCCGAGCTCAACGGCCCCACCTGGGAGACCGCGGCACGGCGGCTCCTCGCCAAGATGCTCGGCGAGTTCGCGTACGAGGGCATCGTCACCCCCGTCCCCGCCCAGGGCGAGGACGCCTGGGCCCTCCCGCTGGACGAGGGCGGCGGCACGCTCGGCTTCCGGGCGCGCAGGGGCGCGTACGACGGCTGGCGCGTCGACGCCCGGTCGATCACCCACACCCCGCCGGAACCGGACGCGGCGCCCGTCGAGTTCGGGGACCCCTTCCGTTTCATCGTCCTGGCCAGGAAGCTCCTGGACCTGGACGGGACCACCCTCGGGCACCTCCTGCGGGAGCTGAGCACCACCCTGGCCGCCGACGCGCGCATCGACCACACCGCCCGCACGGCCGACGTGCTGGCCGGCCTCGACTACGCCGAGCTCGAAGGCCACCAGACCGGCCACCCCTGGCTGGTCCTCAACAAGGGACGGCTCGGCTTTTCGGGCAGCGACACCGCCGCCTGGGCACCGGAGGCCCGGGTCCGCCGGCGGCTGCCCTGGCTGGCGGCGCACACGTCGCTCGCCGTCTACCGGGGCACCGGCGCCCTGGCGGACCCCGGCCGGCTGTACGCCCACGAGCTCGACCCGGCCACCCGCGCCGCCTTCGACCAGGAGCTGCGGGAGCGGGGACTCGACCCGGCCGGGTACCTGTACCTGCCGGTCCATCCCTGGCAGTGGGACGAGGTGGTGCTGCCGCTGTTCGCCCCCGCGCTGGCGGCCGGCACCCTCGTACCGCTGCGCGCCGACCCCGACGTACGCCTGCCCCAGCAGTCCATCCGGACCTTCCTCAACCTGAGCCGGCCCGAGCGGCACACCGTCAAGCTGCCCCTGTCCGTCCTGAACACCCTGGTCTGGCGGGGCCTGCCCACCGAGCGGACCCTGGCCGCCCCGGCGGCGACGGCCTGGGTGCAGGGCCTGCGCGACGCCGACCCGTTCCTGCACACCGAGTGCGGCGTGATCCTGCTCGGAGAGGTCGCCTCGGTCACCGTGGCGCACCCTGTCTACGACGCGCTGCCCGAGGTCCCCTACCAGTACCGCGAGCTGCTCGGCGCGATCTGGCGGGAGCCGCTCACCGGACGGCTCGCCCCCGGCGAGCGAGCCAGGACCCTGGCGTCCCTGCTCCACACCGACCCGCGCGGGCGCGCCTTCACGGAGGAGCTGGTGGCCCGCTCCGGCCTCGCCCCCGAGGTGTGGCTGACGCGGCTCTTCGCCGCGCTGCTCCCGCCGCTGCTGCACTTCCTGTACCGGTACGGGACCGTCTTCTCCCCGCACGGCGAGAACGCGATCGTGGTCTACGACGAGCACGACGTACCGGTGCGGCTGGCGGTCAAGGACTTCGTCGACGACATCAACGTCAGCGCCCGCCCGCTGCCCGAGCACGGCTCGATGCCGGACGAGGTGCGGGCGGTGCTGCTCACCGAGCCGCCCGGCTTCCTCACCCAGTTCATCCACTCCGGCCTGTTCGTCGGCGTCTTCCGCTACCTCTCGGCGCTCTGCGCGGACCGGCTGAACGTACCGGAGGAGCGCTTCTGGTCGCTCGTACGGGCGGAGATCGTCCGGTACCACCAGCGCTTCCCGGAGCTGAAGGAGCGCTTCGAGATGTTCGACCTCTTCACCCCGCGGATCGAGCGGCTCTGCCTGAACCGCAACCGGCTGTACGCCGACGGCTACCGGGACCGCGCCCAGCGCCCGCACGCGGTGGTCGACGGTACGGTGCCCAACCCCCTGTACCGGCCGTGAAGCCCGCTGTCAGCGGGGCCGCGTAGGGTGGTGAGTGCTATGACGAAGCCCTCCCTCCCCGACCTGCTGCACGCCGCCGTCGCCGCCGTCGGCGGCACCGAGCGTCCCGGCCAGGTGGCCATGGCCGAAGCCGTCGCCGAAGCCATCGACGAACAGTCGCACCGCCTGGTCCAGGCCGGTACCGGCACCGGAAAGTCCCTCGGCTACCTGGTGCCGGCGCTGGCGCACGGGGAGCGCGTGGTGGTCGCCACCGCCACGCTGGCCCTCCAGCGGCAGCTGGTCGAGCGCGACCTGCCGCGCACGGTGGACGCGCTGCATCCGCTGCTGCGCCGCCGCCCGCAGTTCGCGATGCTCAAGGGCCGGTCGAACTACCTCTGCCTGCACCGCCTGCACGAGGGCGCGCCCCAGGACGAGGAGGACGGCCTGTTCGACCAGTTCGAGGCCGTCGCGCCCACGAGCAAGCTCGGCAAGGACCTGCTGCGCCTGCGGGACTGGGCGGACGAGACGGAGACCGGCGACCGGGACGACCTGACCCCGGGCGTCTCCGACAAGGCCTGGTCCCAGGTGTCGGTGTCCTCGCGCGAGTGCCTGGGCGCGAGCAAGTGCGCGTACGGTGCCGAGTGCTTCGCCGAGGCCGCCCGGGAGCGGGCGAAGCTGGCCGACGTGGTGGTCACCAACCACGCCCTGCTGGCCATCGACGCCATCGAGGGCGCGCCCGTGCTGCCCTCGCACGAGGTGCTGATCGTCGACGAGGCCCACGAGCTGGTGTCCCGGGTGACCGGTGTGGCCACCGGCGAGCTCACGCCGGGTCAGGTCAACCGCGCGGTGAAGCGTGCGGCCAAGCTGGTCGACGAGAAGACGGCGGACTCCCTCCAGACCGCCGCGGAGTCCTTCGAGCGGGTGATGGAGCTGGCGCTGCCGGGCCGTCTGGAGGAGGTGCCCGAGGACCTGGGGTATGCGCTGCTGGCCCTGCGGGACGCGGCACGGAACGTGATCTCGGCGCTGGGCGCCACCCGCGACAAGTCCGTGCAGGACGAGGACGCGGTGCGCAAGCAGGCCATGGCCTCGGTGGAGAACGTCCACGCCGTGGCGGAGCGGATCACGCAGGGCTCCGAGTACGACGTGGTCTGGTACGAGCGGCACGAGCCCCGCGGGGGAGCCGCCTATCGGCACAGCGGGGCGACGCTGCGGGTGGCTCCGCTGTCCGTCTCCGGCCTGCTGCGGGAGAAGCTCTTCGCCGAGCGCTCGGTCGTCCTCACCTCGGCCACCCTCAAGCTGGGCGGCGACTTCAACGGCGTGGGCGCCTCGCTGGGCCTGCCGCCCGAGGGCGTACAGGGGGAGGACGTACCGGTCTGGAAGGGCCTGGACGTCGGCTCCCCGTTCGACTACCCGAAGCAGGGGATCCTGTACGTCGCGAAGCACCTGGCCACGCCGGGCCGGGAGGGCACGCGCGGCGACATGACGGACGAGCTGGCCGAGCTGATCGGCGCCGCCGGCGGACGGACGCTGGGGCTGTTCTCCTCGATGCGGGCCGCGCAGGCGGCGGCGGAGGAGCTGCGGGGGCGGATCGACAACCCGATCCTGCTCCAGGGGGAGGAGACGCTGGGCGAGCTGATCAAGACGTTCGCGGGGGACCCGGCGACCTGTCTGTTCGGCACGCTCTCGCTGTGGCAGGGCGTGGACGTGCCGGGCCCGAGCTGCCAGCTGGTGGTGATGGACCGTATCCCGTTCCCGCGTCCGGACGATCCGCTGATGAGCGCCCGGCAGAAGGCGGTCGAGGAGGCCGGGGGCAACGGCTTCATGGCCGTGGCCGCGACGCACGCGGCGCTGCTGATGGCGCAGGGCGCCGGCCGTCTCGTACGCGCCTCGGGCGACCGGGGTGTGGTGGCGGTGCTCGATCCGCGGCTTGCCACCGCGCGGTACGGCGGCTTCCTGCGGTCCTCGCTGCCCGACTTCTGGTACACGACCGACCGCAACCAGGTGCGGAAGTCCCTCGCGGCGATCGACGCGGCCGCGAAGGCCGACGGCAGGTAGTCCGTATCCCGTCTTCTCCCCTTCCCGGACCCGGGAGAGGGGGAAGACGGACATGGCAGGACCCCGGGACCGGCGCAGTGGGTCCCGGGGTCCGGTTCAGGGAGGGCGGTCGCTCAGACGCGCCGCAGCACGGCGACGACCTTGCCGAGGATGGTCGCCTCGTCGCCGGGGATGGGCTGGTACGCAGCGTTGTGCGGCAGCAGCCAGACGTGGCCGTCCTCGCGCTTGAAGCGCTTGACGGTGGCCTCGCCGTCGAGCATGGCGGCCACGATGTCGCCGTTCTCCGCGACCGGCTGGCGGCGGACCGTGACCCAGTCGCCGTCACAGATCGCGGCCTCGATCATCGAGTCGCCGACGACCTTGAGGACGAAGAGCTCGCCGTCGCCGACCAGCTGGCGGGGGAGCGGGAAGACGTCCTCGACGGACTCCTCGGCCAGGATCGGCCCGCCGGCGGCGATCCGGCCGACGAGCGGCACGTACGAGGCGGCGGGCTTGCCGGTGGTGTCCGTCGGCTGGGTGCTGGGCTGGTCGGAGCCGCGCACCTCGTACGCACGGGGGCGGTGCGGGTCCCGGCGGAGGAAGCCCTTGCGCTCCAGGGCCATCAGCTGGTGGGCGACGGAGGAGGTGCTGGAGAGGCCGACCGCCTGTCCGATCTCCCGCATCGACGGTGGGTAGCCGCGCCGCTGCACCGAGTCCCTGATCACCTCGATGACCCGCCGCTGCCGGTCGGTGAGGCCGGAGCTGTCCGCCCGGATGCCTGGAGGCCGGCCAGGCAGCGAGCGTGCGGGGCGCATCGCGTCCGGCTCCGGGGTCATGGCTGCGTCGTTCATGGCATGCACCGGCTCGAGTCGGCTGTGGGAGCGGTTCTGGGCAGTGATGGTGGCACTGTCTGCGGTGGTGGTCACGTCGGCGGCCCCTCTCGAAATGTGCTTGCTCTCCCTAGCGGACAACGGTAGTGGCTTTCGAAAGGTTGCGCCAAACACACGTTCGAGTGAAAAATCGCAGTTCACCGGACGTGATCACATGAAGAGGTGTATGGACGATCAGCGCACCGAACGCGGGTTCGGTGCCGAATCCGTTCATTAGGGTACCCTTCCCGGTCGGATCGCCACCGCTCGGGGTCTTCGCCCAGTGTGGCATCCGGGACCCCGGAATTCCCGTACCGGCCCGCGCCCCAGTAGGCTCGTGAGCTGCTTCCGCCATGTCCGGATTCTTTCGGAGACGGGCGACACGCCCGGGTGTGACGTACTGCCGAAACCCAAGATCTAGTGGTTGGATTGGCGTAGCCACCCAGAAGTTGTGGTCCTCGGTCTGCCGAGGGTCCCGACATCGCATATGCTGGTGGCTGCTTCGAGAGCCCCGACAGAGACCTGTCCGGTGGTGCTCCGGAGCGATTCAGTCGTGCCATGAGGGAGGGATGGGAGCCGTGCACTGCCCCTTCTGCAGGCATCCCGACAGCCGCGTAGTAGACAGCCGCACCACGGACGACGGGACGTCGATCCGCAGGCGCCGCCAGTGCCCGGACTGCTCCCGCCGTTTCACCACGGTGGAGACCGCGTCACTGATGGTGATCAAGAGGTCCGGCGTCACGGAGCCCTTCTCGCGTACGAAGGTGATCTCCGGCGTGCGCAAGGCCTGTCAGGGACGCCCCGTCACCGAGGACGCCCTCGCCAAGCTCGGCCAGCGGGTCGAGGAGGCGGTGCGCGCCACCGGTAGCGCCGAGCTGACCACCCACGACGTGGGTCTGGCCATACTCGGCCCGCTCCAGGAGCTCGACCTGGTCGCGTACCTGCGCTTCGCGTCGGTCTACCGCGCCTTCGACACCCTGGAAGACTTCGAGGCCGCCATCGCCGAGCTGCGCGACCGGCGTCCTCCGCATGAAGAGTGCGGGCCCGGCGGGACCGGTTCGGTCCCCGTGCCCGCCTCCGCCGCCGACTGACCGGACGGCCGCACGGCGGCCGTCCCGCAGGGCGGGACCACAGACCTGTCCGCGCGCCCGAGGGCGGGCGGACGAACCGGCTACATCAGACACACACCGTGCCAACGGATACGGAATTTCGCGGGCACTTTAGGGCGTTTTTGCCCGTATATGGGAGGCAGCGGCATGACAGAGACGGCGAGCGGTCCGGCACGTGGTTCCCGCGCCAAGGGAACCAAGGCGGCGAGCAAGGGCCTGCGTATCGAGCGCATCCACACCACCCCCGGCGTGCACCCGTACGACGAAGTGGTCTGGGAGCGCCGTGACGTCGTCATGACCAACTGGCGCGACGGCTCGGTGAACTTCGAGCAGCGCGGCGTCGAGTTCCCCGACTTCTGGTCGGTGAACGCGGTCAACATCGTCACCAGCAAGTACTTCCGCGGCGCGGTCGGCACCCCGCAGCGCGAGACCGGTCTCAAGCAGCTGATCGACCGGATCGTGAAGACCTACACGAAGGCCGGCGAGGACCACGGCTACTTCACGTCGCCCGCGGACGCCGAGATCTTCGAGCACGAGCTGACCTACGCCCTGCTCCACCAGATCTTCAGCTTCAACTCCCCGGTCTGGTTCAACGTCGGCACGCCCCAGCCGCAGCAGGTCTCCGCCTGCTTCATCCTCGCCGTCGACGACTCCATGGAGTCGATCCTCGACTGGTACAAGGAAGAGGGCATGATCTTCAAGGGCGGCTCCGGCGCCGGCCTGAACCTCTCCCGCATCCGCTCCTCCAAGGAGCTCCTCTCCTCCGGCGGCAACGCCTCCGGCCCGGTCTCCTTCATGCGCGGCGCCGACGCGTCCGCCGGCACGATCAAGTCGGGCGGCGCCACCCGCCGCGCGGCCAAGATGGTCGTGCTCGACGTGGACCACCCGGACGTCGAGGACTTCATCGCCACCAAGGTGAAGGAGGAGGAGAAGATCCGCGCCCTGCGCGACGCGGGCTTCGACATGGACCTGGGCGGCGACGACATCACGTCCGTCCAGTACCAGAACGCCAACAACTCCGTCCGTGTGAACGACGAGTTCATGACGGCCGTCGAGAACGGCACCGAGTTCGGCCTGCGTGCCCGCATGACCGGCGAGGTCATCGAGAAGGTCGACGCCAAGGCGCTCTTCCGCAAGCTCGCCGAGGCCGCGTGGGCCTGTGCCGACCCGGGCATCCAGTACGACGGTGTGATCAACAACTGGCACACCTGCCCCGAGTCCGGCCGGATCACCGCGTCGAACCCGTGCAGCGAGTACATGCACCTGGACAACACGTCCTGCAACCTCGCCTCGCTGAACCTGATGAAGTTCCTCAAGGACGACGGCAAGGGCAACCAGTCCTTCGACGTCGAGCGCTTCGCCAAGGTCGTCGAGCTCGTCATCACCGCGATGGACATCTCCATCTGCTTCGCGGACTTCCCGACCCAGAAGATCGGCGAGAACACCCGCGCCTTCCGCCAGCTGGGCATCGGCTACGCCAACCTCGGCGCCCTGCTGATGGCCACCGGCCACGCGTACGACTCCGACGGCGGCCGCGCGCTGGCCGCGTCCGTCACCTCGCTGATGACCGGCACCGCGTACAAGCGCTCCGCCGAGCTGGCCGGCGTGGTCGGCCCGTACGACGGCTACGCCCGCAACGCCGAGCCGCACAAGCGCGTCATGAAGCAGCACGCCGACGCCAACGCCGCAGCTCCGCGCATGGACGACCTGGACACCCCCGTCTGGGCCGCGGCCACCGAGGCCTGGCAGGACGTCATCCGCCTCGGCGAGAAGAACGGCTTCCGCAACTCGCAGGCGTCCGTCCTCGCCCCGACCGGCACCATCGGCCTGGCGATGTCCTGCGACACCACCGGTGTCGAGCCGGACCTGGCCCTGGTCAAGTTCAAGAAGCTCGTCGGCGGCGGCTCGATGCAGATCGTCAACGGCACCGTCCCGCAGGCCCTGCGCCGCCTGGGCTACCAGGAGGAGCAGATCGAGGCGATCGTCGCCCACATCGCCGAGCACGGCAACGTGATCGACGCGCCCGGCCTGAAGACCGAGCACTACGAGGTCTTCGACTGCGCGATGGGCGAGCGCTCCATCTCCCCGATGGGCCACGTCCGCATGATGGCCGCGATCCAGCCCTGGATCTCCGGCGCCATCTCCAAGACGGTCAACATGCCGGAGACGGCCACCGTCGAGGAGGTCGAGGAGATCTACTTCGAGGCCTGGAAGCTCGGCGTCAAGGCCCTCGCGATCTACCGCGACAACTGCAAGGTCGGCCAGCCGCTGTCGGCCAAGAAGAAGGACGACGACAAGGCCGACAAGGCCGCGGAGACCAAGGCCGTCGAGCCGGCCAGGGTCGAGAAGGTCGTCGAGTACCGCCCGGTCCGCAAGCGCCTGCCCAAGGGCCGCCCGGGGATCACCACCTCCTTCACGGTCGGTGGCGCCGAGGGCTACATGACCGCCAACTCCTACCCGGACGACGGTCTGGGCGAGGTCTTCCTGAAGATGTCCAAGCAGGGCTCGACCCTCGCGGGCATGATGGACGCCTTCTCCATCGCCGTCTCCGTCGGCCTGCAGTACGGCGTCCCGCTGGAGACCTACGTCTCGAAGTTCACCAACATGCGCTTCGAGCCGGCCGGCATGACGGACGACCCGGACGTGCGGATGGCGCAGTCGATCGTCGACTACATCTTCCGCCGCGTGGCGCTGGACTTCCTGCCCTTCGAGACCCGCTCCGCGCTCGGCATCCACTCCGCCGAGGAGCGCCAGCGCCACCTGGAGACCGGCTCGTACGAGCCGGTCGAGGAGGACATCGACGTCGAGGGCCTGGCCCAGTCGGCCCCGCTGGCGGCGGTCCCCGCGGCCCCGAAGCCGGTCGTCCCGGCCTCGTCGCCGAAGCAGGCCCACACCAACGCCGAGCTGGTGGAGATGCAGCTGGGCGTGAGCGCCGACGCTCCGCTGTGCTTCTCGTGCGGCACCAAGATGCAGCGCGCGGGCTCCTGCTACATCTGCGAGGGCTGCGGCTCGACCAGCGGCTGCAGCTGATCCGCTCCGCTGAGTGACCGACGAGGGGACCGTCCCGGAAGGGGCGGTCCCCTCCGGCATGCCGAGGCCCGGCCCTGGCATGATCGTCGGGACGGACGGCGACGGGGGGACGGGGCATGTGGAGCGGTGACGAGCTGGACCTGGACGCGTACCTGGAGCGGATCGGGTACGCGGGACCGCTGGAGCCCACGGCGGAGACGCTGGCCGGGGTGCACCGGGCGCACGTGACGTCCGTACCCTTCGAGAACCTCGACGTGGCGCTGGGCCGCCCGGTGCCGCTCGACCTCGCGAGCGTGCAGGACAAGCTCGTGCGCCGCCGCCGGGGCGGCTACTGCTACGAGCAGAACTCCCTGCTCGCCGCCGCGTTGGAGCGGCTCGGCTTCGAGGTCGCCGGGCGCGGCGCCCGCAACCGCACGCGGGGCGCCGAGCTGACGCCGGTCACCCACGCGGTCCTCGTCGTCGCCGCCGGCGGGCGGACCTGGCTCGCGGACGCCGGCTTCGGCCACCAGGGTCCGCTGGAGCCGGTGCCGCTGGACGCCCCGGGCGAGGTGCGGCAGGGGCCCTGGACGTACGGCATCGGGCGGGAGGCCGACGGGATCCTGGTCCTGCGGATGCTCCGGGACCAGGGGTGGCGGGACCTGTACGCCTTCGCGCCACAGCGCACGTACGCCGTCGACCTCGTGCCGATGAACCACTACAGCTCCACCCACCCCCGCTCCCACTTCACCGGCCAGATCGTGGTCCAGAAGGCCGGTGCGGAGCTGCGCGCCGCCCTCGTGCGGGAGACGCTGACCGAGCTGCGGGCCGACGGGGGCACCGGGCGCCGCGCCGTCGGGCCTGCGGAACTCGCGGGACTGCTGGCACGGGAGTTCGGGATCGAGCTGCCCGAGGCGGACGCGGCGGAACTCGTCGGCACGTACTGGCCCGGAGTCCGAACGGGGCCGCGCTGATCCCCGTACGATGGCGCGGTGCTGGTCAAGTGGATTCGCTGCACGGTGGTGGACCGCCGGGGGTTCGAGCGCGGGCAGCGGAAGTGGGCGGGTCTGCCGGGGGAACCGGGATTCCGGGGGCAGGGCGGGGGATGGAGCCGCAGCCGCCCGGGGGTGGCGCACGTCTTCGCGTTCTGGGAGAGCCGGTCCTTCTACGACTCCTTCATGGCGCGCTCCCACGACCGGCTGGCCGCCTCCCAGAACGGCACGTACAAGGACTCCCGGGTCACCCTCTTCGACCACCGCTTCGACGTGAAGACCGGTTTCGAGCCGCGCTTCACGGACTCCGACGTGCTGCGCGTGGCGCACTGCAAGGTCCGGGAGGGCCGGCTCGAACACTTCGCGCTGATGCAGGAGAAGGTGTGGAACCCTGCAATGGCGGGTTCCCCCGGCATGATCCGCGGGCTCTTCGGCGAGGCGCCGGGGAGGGAGTTCCTGATCCTGTCGATGTGGCGCTCGGCGGCGGAGCACGGCAAGTACCGCGAGGAGCGGGTGGAGCGGCTGTCGCTGCGCGCGCAGATCGAGGCCGACCTGGAGGGGCTCACGGGCGACGTGGTCGACCTCGAACCGTCGTGGACCGTCTGAGCGGGGCCCGGGCCGTGGTCGTGACCGGGCGTGCCGGAGCGCACCCCGGCGCACGCTCCGGCCCGTCGCGCCGCTCGAACGGGCGTCCCCCGGCTTAGGGTCGACGTATGGCACGACCGCGGCGCATCGTCCTTGTCCGGCACGGGGAATCGGAGGGGAATGCCGACGACACCGTGTACGAGCGGGAGCCCGACCACGCCTTGGCCCTGACGCCCACCGGCCTCGCCCAGGCGGCGGAGGCGGGCGAGCGGCTGCGCGCGCTCTTCGGCGAGGAGCGGGTCAGCGCGTACGTCTCCCCGTACCGGCGCACCCTGGAGACCTTCCGCGAGCTGCGGCTCGACCCCGCGCGGGTGCGGGTGCGCGAGGAGCCCCGGCTCCGGGAGCAGGACTGGGGCAACTGGCAGGACCTGGCGGACGTACGGCTCCAGAAGGCGTACCGGGACGCCTACGGGCACTTCTTCTACCGGTTCGCGCAGGGCGAGTCCGGCGCCGACGTGTACGACCGGGTGGGCTCGTTCCTGGAGAGCCTCTACCGCAGCTTCGAGGCGCCCGACCACCCGCCGAACGTGCTGCTGGTGACCCACGGGCTGACCATGCGGCTGTTCTGTATGCGCTGGTTCCACTGGTCGGTCGCGGAGTTCGAGTGCCTGTCCAACCCGGACAACGGCTCCCACCGCACGCTGGTGCTGGGTCCGGACGGCCGCTATCGGCTGGACCGCCCCTTCGAGAGGTGGACCACACCCCAGACATTTGACCTTTGGGGATAGAGTTACGCGGGATGACCCCTGACTCCTCTCCCGACCGGCGCTACGCACGCGCCCTGGCCAGCCTGCGCGGACTGGCGGTGGGTGACGCCCTGGGCTCCCAGTTCTTCGTCCCCGCGAACTATCCGCTGCTCAAGCGGCGTGAGCTGCCCCCCGGTCCCTGGCAGTGGACCGACGACACGGAGATGGCCTGCTCCGTGCTCGCCGTGCTCGCCGAGCACGGCCGGATCGACCAGGACGCGCTGGCCTCGTCCTTCGCGCACCACCACGACTTCGACCGCGGCTACGGCCCGGCGGTCAACCGCATGCTGAGGCTGGTCCGGGAGGGCCAGGACTGGCGGGAGCTGGCCGCCGAGCTGTTCAACGGCCAGGGGTCGTGGGGCAACGGCGCGGCCATGCGGATCGCGCCGCTCGGCGCGTACTACGCCGACGACCCCGAGCAGGCCACCCACCAGGCGGAGATTTCCGCCTACACGACCCACCAGCACCGCGAGGCCGTGATGGGCGCGATGGCCGTGGCGGCCGCCGCCGCCATCGCCGCCGACCCGGCCGGGCCCCCCACGGCCGAGGCCCTGCTGGACGGGGTCATCGCGCTCGTGCCGCGCAGCGCCGTGGGCGCGGGGCTGCGGCGGGCGCGGGACATGCTGGACTACGGCGACGCGACCACCGTGGCGGCCGTGCTCGGCTGCGGGCGGCGGACCAGCGCCCACGACACGGTGCCCTTCGCGCTCTGGTCGGCGGCCAGGAACCTCGGCGACTACGCCGGTGCCTTCTGGACCACGGCGGGCGTCGGCGGCGACGTGGACACCACCTGCGCGATCGTGGGCGGGGTGCTGGCCGGCCGAGGGGACGGGCACGTCCCCGGCGAGTGGCTGGCGCAGACCGAGCTGCTGCCGGAGTGGGTTCCGGAGACGAGCGGCTGACCACTGCGGGCTGAGCACTGCGGCACCCGGTGCCGGGGCGGAACGCGCGGTTCAGCGCGTCCGCCCCGATCACCAGGCGAGAGGGGCGTGGCCCGGGGTGTCGCGGGCGAACCGGGCGGCGTAACCTAATGGCGCCATGCCGTACGAAGCACCCACCCACACCGTCGAGCGCTCCCTCCGCGCAACCACCGGCGCCAAGATCATCGCCGGGGTCGACGAGGTCGGACGAGGGGCCTGGGCCGGCCCGGTCACCGTGTGCGCGGCCGTCACGGGACTGCGCCGCCCGCCCGAGGGACTCACCGATTCGAAGCTGCTCACCCCCAGGAGGCGGGACGAACTCGCCCTGGTGCTGGAGAGCTGGGTCACCGCGTACGCCCTCGGCGACGCCTCGCCCGAGGAGATCGACGAACTCGGCATGACCGCCGCCCTCCGGCTGGCCGCGGTGCGCGCGCTCGACGGACTGCCCGTCAGGCCCGACGCGGTGATCCTCGACGGCAAGCACGACTACCTCGGGGCGCCCTGGCGGGTCCGTACGGTGATCAAGGGCGACCAGTCGTGTGTAGCGGTGGCCGCCGCCTCGGTGATCGCCAAGGTGCGGCGGGACCGGATGATGGCCGAACTCGGCCCGGACCTGGCGGACTTCGCCTTCGGGGCCAACGCCGGCTATCCCTCGCCCGTGCACCGGGCGGCGCTGGAGACCCGCGGCCCGACGCCGCACCACCGCCTGTCGTGGTCGTACCTCGACGCGCTTCCGCAGTGGCGGCACCTGAAGAAGGTCCGCAGGAGCGAAGAGGCCATCGAACTGGAAAACGGAGGCCAACTCGGCTTCGATTTCTGATCGCACGCATGTGCCACCATCCGGTATGACTCGTACCGGCGTTTGAAATTCCCATCCACTCAAGCCTCCTGAGGAGCCTCAGATTCACGAGAGTGCCCAGGGTCCCGCGACGACCCCGGCCCCGAGCCGTACCGCGCCGACCCCCCGCCCCGTACCTGGTCCGCGTCCCGCAGCCGTACCGCGGCCCGGGCGCCCCGGCCCCCGTCCCGCTCCGCCCGCGCAGCGCACCCCGCAGCAGCCGGCGAAGCCCGGGCCGGCCGCCACCACCCCCTCCGTCTCCACGCAGGTGCCGCAGGTCCAGCTGATCCCCGCTTCGGCGGAGGGTGCGCTCGACGCGGCGGAGGAAGCCGTCGACCTGCTGCTCGACACCGGTCGTGCCCCCGGTGACGTGCTGGTCCTGACCGCCGGCGAGCTCCACCCGTGGGCCGCGCACGAGCTGTCCTTCGGCGAGGCCGCCTACTGGGCGCAGCACGACGCCCGGGACGACGTCTTCTACGCGGACGCCGCGCAGGCCGAGCGGGCCGCCGCCCGTCCGGTCGTGGTCTTCGCCGTCAACGGCGGTGAGCCGGCCGACGTCGCGCGCAGCCTTCCCGTCGCTCTCGCCCGGGCCACCGCGCTGCTGGTCGTGTGCGGCGACGCGCAGCAGATCAACTCCGTGCTGGGCGCGGGCGTCTGACGCTCTGTGGTCCCGCCGCGTGGCACCGGCGGGACCGCCCGGTGTCCGGGATCCGGCCCGGCGCCGTGACGTCGGCGCGCCCGCCGCGGCGCCGGCGGGCGCCGACGTACCGCCTGCGGACCGTCAGCGGACCGCCTGCGGGGCGACCCGCCGCCGTGCGGTCAGCGCGCGGCCGTGCGACGCAGCGGCTCTATCGCTCCGGCCACCGTGCGCAGCGACGGGGGCCCCGGCTCGATCCCGGTGTCCTCCAGGCGCAGGGGGCGGGAACCGGCGCTGGGGTGTCTGCCGCCGCGGCCCTCGCCCAGCACCTGCCAGCCGGCGCGGGTGAGCGTGATGTACGCGCCGCAGCGCAGCCCGTGGAGCGTACAGGCGTCGCGCAGCCCCCACATCCAGGCGCCGTCCTCCTCGGTCCACCGCTCGTCCCCCTCGCGGCAGAAGAGCAGCACGGCGGTCCGGGCGGGCGTCTTGCGCCGCAGGTCGTGCGGGATCACCCGGCGCAGTGCGGACAACAGGGAGTTGCGGTAGTCCCAGCCGTCCGCCGAGGCGGTCCGCTGGGTGAAGGACGCGCTGGCGACCAGGCGTTCCTCGGGGCCCAGCACGGCGATCACGGCCGTGGAGACCCCGGGGTTGTGCCGGGAGTGCAGGCCGCTGACGACCTCGCGGGGATTGCTCAGCAGGGGGATTCCCGCCGCCGCCCACTCGGCCGGCTCCAGCACGCGACCGTGGCGGCTGGCGCTGCCCTGCGAGGCGGGCGTCGAAGCGGCTGCGGACGGAGCGAATCCGAAGGTCATGGTCCTCCCTTCGGTGGTGCCCGCGGTGGGGCACGAGTGGGTGCAGGCACGCCGCGGCGCAGCCCTAAGAGAGGGCTGACGAGCCATGCGGGAGCACTCCAATTCTTGCGTGGCCCGTCTGTGCGCGGCAACGAGCAATTGACGTCACCGGCCGGATTGCGCCGGTATGCCGTTCATATCCTTGCCCAGTCACACCGCTATTGACGCATCGCCTTACTGCTGAACCGCGAGGACCAGCGGAAACACCTCCCCCGCGCCCGCCCGGCGGAGCAGCCGCGCGGCCACTGCCAGTGTCCAGCCGCTCTCCGAGCGGTCGTCGACCAGCAGTACGGGGCCGGCCGCCGCGGCAACCGCCCCGGCCAGCTCCGGAGTGACCGTCAGCTGCTCGTGCAAGGCCCGCACCCGCTGGGCGCTGTTGGAGGACGGCAGCCCGTACGGCGGCGCCTCACCGGCGTATTCGACCGTGCCCAGCAGCGGCATCCGGCCGACCTCGGCGATCCGCTCGGCCAGCGAGCCGACCAGGACCGGCCGGGAACGCGAGGCCATCGCGACCACGCCCACCGGGCGGGGCGGCGCGTCCGGCGCCCCGGAGGCCCAGCCGCCCGGCCCCCGCGCCCAGTCGGCCAGCACGCTCACCACGGCCTGGGTCACGTCGTCGGGGATCGGCCCGTCGGGAGCCCCCGCGGCGAGCATCGGGCGCAGCCGGTTGCCCCAGCCGATGTCCGAGAGCCGGCCCAGCGCACGCCCGGTGGACGCCTGCTCGCCGGCCGGGATACGGCCCTTCAGATCCACGCCCACGGCCGGGAGTCCGGTCGGCCACATCCGGCGCGGCTCCAGCTCCACGCCCGGCCGGCTCAGCTCGCCGCGCGCGGTGTCCAGGGCGGCCTGCGAGACGTCCGCCGTGTACCTGGCGCCGGCGCAGTTGTCGCAGCGGCCGCACGGCGCGGCCTCCTCGTCGTCCAGCTGGCGGCGCAGGAACTCCATGCGGCAGCCGGTCGTGGCCGCGTACTCGCGCATCGCCTGCTGTTCGGCGGCCCGCTGACGGGCCACCCAGGCGTACCGCTCCGTGTCGTAGGCCCAGGGCTGCCCGGTGGACGTCCAGCCACCCTTGACCCGGTGCACCGCCCCGTCCACGTCGAGCACCTTGAGCATGGTCTCCAGGCGCGTCCTGCGCAGGTCCACCATCGGCTCCAGCGCGGGCAGCGACAGCGGGCGGCCCGCCTGGGCCAGCACGTCCAGGGTGCGGCGGACCTGCTCCTCGGGCGGGAAGGCCACCGAGGCGAAGTACTGCCAGATCGCCTCGTCGTCGCGGCCCGGCAGCAGCAGCACCTCCGCGTGCTCGACGCCGCGTCCGGCGCGGCCCACCTGCTGGTAGTAGGCGATGGGGGAGGAGGGCGAGCCCAGGTGCACCACGAAACCCAGGTCCGGCTTGTCGAAGCCCATGCCCAGCGCGGAGGTGGCCACGAGCGCCTTCACGCGGTTGGCCAGCAGGTCCTCCTCCGCCTGCATCCGGTCCGCGTTCTCCGTGCGGCCGGTGTACGAGGCGACCGCGTGCCCGCGGTGCCGCAGGTACGCCGTCACCTCCTCGGCCGCGGCCACCGTGAGGGTGTAGACGATCCCCGAACCCGGCAGTTCGTCCAGGTGGTCGGCCAGCCACGCCAGCCGGTGCGGATTGTCCGGCAGCCGCAGCACCGCCAGGCTCAGGCTCTCCCGGTCCAGGGGCCCGCGCAGCACCAGCGCGTCCGTGCCCGCGCCGGTGCCCAGCTGCTCGGCCACGTCCGCCGTCACACGGGAGTTGGCGGTCGCCGTCGTCGCCAGCACCGGGACGCCGGGCGGCAGATCGGCCAGCATGGTGCGCAGCCGGCGGTAGTCCGGGCGGAAGTCGTGGCCCCAGTCCGAGATGCAGTGCGCCTCGTCCACGACCAGCAGACCGGTCGCCGCCGCGAGCTTGGGCAGCACCTGGTCGCGGAACTCGGGGTTGTTCAGGCGCTCCGGGCTCACGAGCAGGACGTCCACCTCGCCCGCCGCGACCTCGGCCTGGATCGTCTCCCACTCCTCGGGATTCGCGGAGTTGATGGTGCGGGCGTGGATGCCCGCGCGGGCGGCCGCGTCCACCTGGTTGCGCATCAGGGCCAGCAGGGGGGACACGATGACGGTGGGTCCGCTCCCGCTCGCGCGGAGCAGGGAGGTGGCGACGAAGTACACGGCCGACTTGCCCCAGCCCGTGCGCTGCACCACCAGGGCCCGCCGCTTGTCCGCCACCAGGGCCTCGATCGCCCGCCACTGGTCCTCACGCAGCCGCGCGGAGCCCGTCGGGTCACCGACGAGGCGGGCGAGTACGGAATCGGCCTGGGCCCTGAGGTCTGCGTTCATACCCCCATGCAACCCGATGCCACCGACATCGCGCGAACGCCCCCGCCAGCCTGTGGACAACTTTATCCACAGGGGTCGCGGAGATCGGCGGGTTCGCGGGAACGTCGGGGCATGACGAACCACTTCGACACCACAGGTCCCGATTCCGGCCGGCAGATCACCCTGCGCAGTCCCGCGGAACTGGCGGACGCCCTGCCGTACATGCTCGGCTTCCACCCCGACGACTCGATCGTCATGGTGACCGTCCACGGCAGCGGCGGACGCTTCGGCGGCAGGCTGCGGGTCGGCATCCCACCCGCACCCGAGGAATGGGAGGAGCTCTCGGGCCAGGTCGCCGAGACCCTCATCGGCGGCAGCGAGCGCCGCGGCGCCCGGCCGGACGGCATCGTCCTCTTCCTCTGCCAGGACCCGCCGGCCGGGGAGGACCCCGCCCGGGTCATGGCCCGGCTGCGCCCCCTGGCACAGGGCATCCGGCTGGCCTGCGGCGCGCTCGACGTGCCCGTGCTGGAAGCGCTCTGCCTCTCCGGCGGCCGGTACTGGAGCTACTGCTGCCCCGACCCGCGGTGCTGCCCTCCGGAGGGCACCGCACTGGCCATGCCGGGCACCTCGGTGATGGCGGCGGCCGCCACGTACGCCGGACTCCAGGTGCGGGGGACCCTCAAGGAACTGCAGGCCAGGCTCAGCCCCGTGACCGGACCGGCCGCGGAGGACATGGTGCGGGCCCTGGACCGCGCGGCCGCCGCCCTGGTGCCGCGGATCCTCGAAGGCACGCACCGCGGCCAGGTCGCCGCCGAGACCCTCGCCCTGGCCCGCACCGTGATGCGGCGGCTGGCCAGGGCCACTCCGACCGACGGCGGCCCGAGCTCGGACACGTGGGACGACGCGCTGATCGAGGACGAGGAGGCGGCGCTGCTCGTCCTGGGGCTCCAGGACCGCGAGACGCGCGACGTGGCCGCGGAGTGGATGGAGGGCGAGGAGGCGGGGCCCGCCCTGCGGCTCTGGCGGGCGCTCGCGCGCCGCTGTGCGGGCGAGTACCACGAGCACGCCGCCGCGCCCCTGACGCTGGCCGGCTGGGTGACCTGGTCCATGGGCGACGAACCGTACGCCCGGATCGCCTTCTCCCTTGCGCTGCGGGCCGACCCCGGGTACCGCTTCGCGCTGCTCCTCCACCACGCGTGCAACGAGGGCGTCGACCCGGAGAGCCTGCGCCGCTGTCTGCGGGACGAGCGGCGCCGGCGGGACGGGCCGGCCTTCGCCGAGGCCCGGCGGCGGCCGCGGCCTCGCCAGGACCAGCTCCCGCCGGTCCTTGCCCCGGAAGCACCGGGCCTCGGCCTGGGACCGGGCCGGGAAGCCCGCACCGGGGAGGGCTCCGCGGAGATCCCCGGCCCGTACACCGCCCCGGCCCCGGAGGGCGCGGGCGACGTGGCGCCGGGCACGTGGGGCACACCCCCGGCGGACACCACCCGCAAGGCCGCCCGGCCCGCCACGCCCGAAGCTCCCCGGCGTACCGTCCCCCCGCCGCGCAAGCCCGCGCCCGGAGAGTCCCGCCCGACCCCGTCCGGGCCCCGCACCGCGCAGGGCCCGGCGTTCCGGGACCCGGCCGCCCCGGCTCCGGCGGGACCTGCTCCGGGCGGGCTCGGGTCGGCGCGGGTTCCGGGAGGGGAGGGCGCGGACCCGCAGGACGCGGGCGGGCCGGGCGGTCGCTCCGTGCCCCGGGCGTCCACGGACCCGTCGGTACCCGTCGTCCTGCGGAAGCCCACCGATCCGGGGCACCCGGCCGTCCGCCGGCCCGGCGCGGCCGGCGCCGGGCCGGCCCCCGCAGGCCCGGCGGGACCGACGGGGCCCGGTCGGAGCGGGCCCGAGGCGGAGCGGGCACGGCCCCGTGCCCGGCGGCCCAAGGGGGCCCAGCCGTCCCGGCGGATTCCGAAGCAGCCCGAGAGGAAGCCGGAATGAGCCTCCATCAGTGCCGACGGCGGCCCGTGACCCGGACGCCCGCCCCGCCGTTCAGTTGGGGGGTGGAGGGCGCCCTGCCGCACCGCCGCCCCGCCCACCCGACCGGCGCGCACCCGAGGCGACCCATGGCACACCCCGTTCCCCCCGCCCGCAGACCCACGTCCGTGACCCCGCAGGGCCCGTCCGCCGGACGGCCGCGCGGCCCCGCACGGGCCCCCGCCGAACTGCCCCCGGTCCACGCGGCGGTGATCTGCGTGGCCGCTCCCTGCCTCGCGATCTCGCCGGAGCACGGCCAGCTCACCGGCCGCGGGCTCGACGGCATCTACCGTTCGGGCCGCCGCCTCCTCTCCCGCTGCGTCCTGCGGGTCGCGGGACGCGACCCGGTCGCCGTCCAGGGCCGCAGCCTCGGCGCCGACCGGGCGGGGTTCACCGCCACCGTGCGCACCGGGGCCGCGCCCGGCCCCGACCCGGACGTCAGCGTCGACCGGGTCAGGCACGCCGACGGCACCGAGCGGATCACCCTCCGCAGCCACGCCCCCCACCCGCTCCGGCTGCCCGTGGAGCTCTCCCTCGGCACCGACCTCGCCGACCTGGGCGCGGTCGCCGCCGGCCGGGCGGGCCCCGACCTCCCGGCCGGGGTCCACGCGGCGGGCCTGCGCTGGAGCACCCAGGGGGCGCAGGCCTTCACCACCGCGGACCCTCCGCCCGACGACGCCCTCGCCTCCCTGGGCCTGCTCCGCTGGGAGCTGGAACTACGGCCGGGCGCGGCCGTCACCATCGAGCTGCGCACCGCCCAGGATCGCGTCTCCAGAACGCCCGTGGCGCAGCTCGCCGGGCCCCTCTCCGCGGCCCGCGCCGAGGGCGACGACCCCCGCACCGAGGCGCTCTTCCGCACGGGTCTGGACGACC
Source organism: Streptomyces sp. NPDC086023 (assembly GCF_044540325.1). Lineage (NCBI taxonomy): Bacteria > Bacillati > Actinomycetota > Actinomycetes > Kitasatosporales > Streptomycetaceae > Streptomyces > Streptomyces sp. NPDC086023. Next base: position 107,704 of record NZ_JBITRX010000018.1, on the reverse strand, counting down.
TGCGCGCCCTGCTCCTGCGCGACCCCGCCGAGCCCGCCGACGCCTACGCGGCGGCCGGGGTGCCCTGGCGCTGCGGTCTCGCCCCCGCGGAGTCCCTCTGGGCGGCCAGGATGGCCCTGCCGCTCGGCACCGGCCTGGCCGCCGCCACCCTGCGCACCCTCGCGCGCACCCAGGCCGACGGCCGGGGGCCCGACGGCGGGTGGATCCCAGGCCCGCTGCGGGTGGCGGGGCCCGGCCTGCCGCCCGGCTGCACCGGAACCGAGGCCACCCTGGCCTTCCCGGTGGTACTGGCCGAGGCCCGCCGCTGGGGGATGCCGGAGCGCGAGGTGGCGGCCCTGCTGCCCGCCGCCGAGCGGTGCCTGGCCTGGCTGCGGAGCCGGACCGAGGGCGCGCGATTCCTCGCCGATCCCGTGCCCGGACCCTTCCGGTGCGAGACCCAGGCCCATGCGCACCGGGCCGCGCTCCTCGGCGCGGACCTGCTGGAGGACTGCGGGCGGCCGGGAGCGGACGAGTGGCGGGAGTGGGCCGACGCCCTGCGCGACCGCTTCCACGCCTCCTTCTGGACCGAGACCCCGTCCGGCGGTGCGCCCGCCGCCGCCGTCCATCCCGACGGCAGACCCCTGGCCCACCTCACCGGCGCGAGCGCCCACCTCCTCGACACCGGACTGCTCGGCGGCGGCCGCCTCGCCCGAGGTCTGCTCGACCGGGTCCGTACCGAGCAACTGGCCCGGCTGCTGGGTGCGCCCGCCATGGATTCGGGCTGGGGACTGCGCAGCCTGGGCGTCAAGGAGTCGGGACACAACCCCTTCGGGCACCGGTCCGGCGCGGTGAGGGTGCACGAGACCGCGGTGGCCGTCGCCGGCCTGGCCGCCGCCGGTTTCGACAAGGAGGCGGGCGGCCTGCTCAAGGGGCTCCTCGACGCCGCCGAGTTCTTCGGCCACCGGCTGCCGGAGATGTACGCGGCCCCGCAGCGCACCGCCGGGAGCGCCCCGCTGCCCCACCCGGCGGCCTGCCGCCCCGCCGCGGTGTCGGCCGCCGCCGGAATCCACGTCCTGGTGGCCCTGGCCGGCATCCGTCCCGACGCCCCAGCCGGCACCGTCGCCCTGGAGCCGCTCGGCAGCGCGCCCCTGGGCGCCCTGCGGCTCTCCGGGCTGCAGGTGGCGGGCGAACCGTTCGCCGCCCGGGTCAGCAGACTCGGTCTGGGCATGGTGGAGGAGGCCGCCGATGCGCTCCAGCTGGGTGTCTGAGCGGACGGGATCCGTGATGCGTGTGGTGAAGGAGATCGCGAAAGGACTGTTTATCGTCAGGAAGACGACTATGATCGCGGCATGTCGCCCTACGACCCGTCGGCCTTCCCGCCCTTCGCCGTCACCGTCGATCTGGTCGTGCTCACCGTGCGGCGCCACGCGCTCTGCGCGCTCGTGGTCCGCCGTGGTGAGCAGCCGTTCCAGGGTCGCTGGGCGCTGCCCGGCGGCTTCGTCAGGGGTGACGAGGACCTGGCGGGTGCCGCGGCCAGGGAGCTGGCCGAGGAGACCGGCCTGTGCGCCCACGACCCGGCCCAGCCCGGCGCGGGCAACGGCGCGCACCTGGAACAGCTCGCCACGTACGGCGACCCCGGGCGGGACCCGCGGATGCGGGTCGTCAGCGTTGCGCACCTCGTCCTCGCCCCCGATCTGCCGGCCCCGCGTGCCGGCGGCGACGCGAACCTCGCGCGCTGGGCTCCCGTGGACGAACTCCTGGACGCCGGGACCGGCTTCGACCGCGAGGAATCCGCCCAGCTGGCCTTCGACCACGCCCGCATCCTGGCCGACGGCGTCGAGCGCGCCCGCTCGAAGATCGAGTACTCCTCGCTCGCCACCGCCTTCTGCCCGCCGGAGTTCACGGTCGGAGAGCTGCGCCGGGTGTACGAGGCGGTGTGGGGCGTGGCCCTCGACCCGCGCAACTTCCACCGCAAGGTCACCGGCACGCCGGGCTTCCTCGTGCCGGCCGGCGGCACGACCACCCGTCAGGGCGGGCGGCCCGCCCAGCTGTTCAGGGCCGGCGGCGCCACGCTGCTGAACCCGCCCATGCTGCGGCCGGAGGTCTGACGGCCCGACACCGGCACGCGCCAAGTTACGCCAAAAATCGGACATATCGCGTTATCTTCTAGGGGTACCCTCCCTGCCGCATGGCGGTCTCACACCCCGCGAGAGAAGCGATGCTCCAGGCCATCGGACTCACCAGTGCCCCCCGCAAGGACCTCCCGCCCGCCGTGGACGACCTCACCTTCGAGGCGTGCCCGGGCCGGGTGACCGCCCTCCTCGGCGAGCCGGGAGCGGGCAAGACCACGGCGCTCCGGCTGATGCTCGAGCTCGAACCGGGCCGCGGCGTCACCTACTTCCGTGGCCGCCCCCTGCACCGGATCCCACATCCGGCCCGGGAGGTCGGCGTCCTGCTCGGCGACGTGCCCGGCCATCCGGCGCGCACGGTCCGCGGCCAGCTGCGGATGCTGTGCGCGGCGGTCGGCGTACCGGCCTCACGCGCCGACACGATGATGGAGGTCGTCGGCATCTCGGGGCTGCGGGACCAGCGGCTCGGCTCCCTGTCCCTCGGGATGGACCGCCGGGTGGGCCTGGCTTCCGCGCTGCTCGCCGACCCGTGCACCCTGCTGCTCGACGAGCCCTCCGCCGGGCTCTCCCCGCGGGACCAGAGCTGGCTGTACCGGCTGCTTCGGGGGCACGCGGAGCTGGGCGGCGCGGTGCTGTTCACCACCAGCGACGCCAAGGAGGCGGCCCGCAGCGCGGACCGCGTCGTGAGCATCGCGGGCGGGCGGCTGGTCGCCGACCAGGAGGCCGCGGACTTCGCCCGCACCCGGCTGCGGCCGCGGGTGGCCGTGCGCACCCCGCACGCGGCCCGGCTCGCCGCGCTGCTCAGCCGCGAGGCCCGCGCCGCGCAGAAGTCCGTGGAGATCGTGGAGGAGAGCGGCAGCCGCCTGTCGGTCTACGGCAGCAGCTGCGCGGAGGTGGGCGAAACCGCCTTCCGGCACGGCGTCCTGGTCCACCAGCTCGCCGACGAAACCGGCGACTCCGGCCCCACGTTCCCCCGCCCCACCCCGACCCGCGACCACCCGTCCGCCCGCCCCACGCCGGCGGCCGACTCGGCGCCGGTCCCCGCGGCAGCGGACGCCGCGGCACCGCACCACGCCGCGGGTGACCCGGCGGCACGCCTCGCGGAGACAGCGGGTCCGGAGTCGTATTCCGGTGCAGCCGACGGCAGGGCCCCGCGCCCCGCGGCAGCGGGCGGACCGGCGCCGCATTCCGCCACAGCGGGCGGTAGGGCACCGCGTCCCGCGGCGGCGGGCGCCCCGGAGACGCGTTCCGTGGCAGCAGGCGACATGACACCCCGTGCCCCGGAGACAGCCGGCGCGGAGCCGCGTTCGGCTGCCGCGTGCGGCATGCCGCCGCTTCCTCCCGCAACCGTGGACAGCGACGCAGCGGCCGCGGCACACACGCCGCCACCCGGCGCCCCGCAGGCTGTGGCCACCTCAACCGACCGGTCCGCCCCCGACTCCGCCGCCCCTCGGCACCTGTCCGCATCCTCCAGCGCCACCGACCCGGACTCCGGGCGAACTCCGGCTCGGACCGGCAGCCCGGACGCACGCCAGGCGCCGGCCCCGGTGGCCGACGGCCACCCCCACATCCAGCCGACCGGCCCGGAGGGCGCGTCCGCGGCGGTGTCCGCGGCCGGCCGCGGGTACGGAGCTGCCTCGGCGTCCGGCGTTGGCCCGGAGAGCGGCCACACCTCCGCCTCGGAGGCCGGCGCGGGCGACGCGAGCGCGTCGGCGCCCGCGATCGGCCGGGGGCGCGCGCCTGCCTCGGCGTCGCCGGACGACAGCCACGCTTCGGGGCCGGATCCCCGGCCCGGGACCGCGGGGGCCCCCGCGCCCTTGAACGGCCAAGGGCGCGCGTCTGCGCCCGGGACCGCGCCCGGGGTGGGCTCCGCGCCCACTCCCGGTCACTACGACATGCAGGGCCCCGTTCACGGCCAGGGTTCCGTGCCCGCCCCCGGTTCCGGCGCAACCCGGGCGTCCAGCGCCATGCCGGCCGCCGGTCAGGGGGCCGTTCGGGGCCTCGCGACCGGGCAGGGGCAGTGCGCGGGCCCGGTTCCCGGTGCGGGCATCGTGCCCGCACCGGGGCACGGTGACGGGCCGGGTGCCGTGTGGGCTCCCGGCGCGGGTGGCATGGCCGCCCCGGGTGCCGACGGTGCCGCCGACACGGCTCGTGCGGGTGCCGGCCTCGTGCCGCCGGTCGCGCCTGGCGCCAGGTTCGCCCGGACCGCCGTGGCGCAGTCCGACTCCGGCTCCTTCCGCGGGTCCGGTCGGGGACCAGAGGCGGATCCGGATCTCGGGGCTCAGGGCCGGGCCGGGTCCCTCGGGGTTGGTGTTGGCGCCCCTGAGCCCGGTGTCCTGGGGTCCGTCCGGGCTTCCGAGCCCGGACCGGACTCCCTCCACCACCGCGAGGCTGGCCGGGCCGCAGCGCCGGGGATCGTCCACGCCGCTGACGGCGGGTTCCTCGTGGGCTCCGGGTGCAGGCCCGTTCGTGTCGCGGACCCGGGAGGATCCGGCGACCGGGGGGCGCACCGGACCGCCGCCTCAGGGACGGACACCGCCCAGCGGCACGGGCACGTCGGCGCTTGCGCGTCCGGGACCGACCCCGGCGCCGGAAGCGGCCCCGTTCGGGCTGCCCCCGCCGAAGCCGGCGACCGGGGCCCCGTACGGGCCGGCGCGCCCGTGGCCGACCCCGCCCGGCACCACGGACATGCGCGAGCCTCCGGGTCGGGCACGGATACGGCCGCTGACTGCCGGAACCTCGTGGCGGACGGCGTCGGGCCCGCCCCGGCCGCCGCGCCGGGGGCGTACGCCGCCGCTGTTCGGGGGACCGGGCCGGGCGCGGACGCCGACACCCGCCCCCTGCCGCTCCGGCTGCCGGGGGCGGGGCCGGATGTCGGCGCCGAGCCTCTGCCCGTCCGGGTGCGGGCCTCGGAGCCTGACGCCGACGCTCGGCCGCGCCCCGTCCTGGCGACGGGCCCCGGGGCGGTCGCCGACGCCCGCCCTGTGCCTGTTCGGACGGCGGCCTCGGGGACGGACGTCGGCGCTCAGCCTCTTCCCCGGCGGGACGCCGCTCCGGGGCCGGATGCCGATGGCCACCCGGGTCCCGTCCCGGGGCGGTCCGGGGACGCCTCTGCAGTGCCGCCCACCGCCGGCGAGCCGGCGCCCGCCGGCGGAGCCGGCCCCGTGGCCGACGCGAACCGGCACGGCAGCCGCGGGGCTCCGGGCGTGCCCGGGCAGGGGCGGTATGCCGCGGGCGGGCCGCGGCACGCGCGGACCGGAGCGCCCGTGTCCGCCGTCCGGCGGATCGGCGGGCCGCTGCGGCCCTGGCGCTACGAGCTGCGCCGCGCCTTCGGCACCGCCGTCGTGCCCGCCGTCACCGGAGCCACCGCCGTCCTGTCCGTGCTGATCACCCTCCTCCTGGCGCGCGGCGGCCACGTCCCACAGACCCGGCTCCTGGCCGCCTGGCCCTCGTACCTTCCGCTGCCCCCCGCCGCGCTCGCCGCCGGCCTGCTCGGCGCGCTGGCCTTCGGGGAGGAGTACCGCTTCCCCGCGCTCGCGGCGGACCGCGGGACCGTGCCGAGGAGGCTCGGCCTGCTCCTGGCCAAGCTCGGCGTCTCCGCCGGCCTGGCCGTGTCCCTGGGCGGGCTCGCCGTCACGGCCGACGCCGCCGCCCTGCGGCTCGTCTTCGACACCGACCTGATCAGAACGCCGGCCGACTGGCTGTCGCCCGCCGTCAGTTGGGCGGGCCTGCTGGTCGGATGCGCCTGGGCCGGGGTGCTCGCCTCCGGGGTGTTCCGGTCCGCGACCGCCGGACTGGCCGCCGTGCTGGCCGTACCGGTGCTGGTCGTGCCGCTGGTCCGCAAGGTGTTCGACGGCCCCTCCGCGTACCCGGTGGCCGGGCTCTCCGCCCGGCTGCGCGGCCTCGCCTGGGCGCAGTGGCCGCCGGAGGCCGACCGGCTGGTCATGGGGGCCCTGCGGGTGATGGCCCAACCCGTCGGCACGGCGCTGGTGTTGTCCCTGACGGTCCTCATGTGTGCGTACGGGTTCACGGGACTTCGCAGTCGCGTGCGTTGGTGATCGCTTTGGATCATGGAACGACCGCAACCGGCCGGGCGGACCGCAACTCCCCTCAAAAGGCCCGGTTCTTTACGATAAGGCGTCAATTGCGCAGGTGGCGCTGATCACCCTTTCGTGTGCTTTTCACCAAAGACCTCAAGGGTCGTGGAAGCCGCGCCGACAAAGGATTCGTGAGTACCCTTGCGCACACCATGATGACCGCCGCCCGCCATGCCGAATCAGGCCTCGCAGGACCGGGCGAACTCGACCGCTACCCCTACGCGGAGGCCCCCGGCGCCGACCGCGTCGGCACGCCCCACTGGGACGGCGCCGACGTCGAGTTGAGCCGGGTCGGCCGCCGCACCGCGGGCAGCCGCGGCCGTGGCCTGCACGGCCAACTCGTCCAGCAGCTCGGCCAGATGATCGTCTCGGGCGACCTCGGCGCGGACCGTCCGCTCGTCCCTGAGGAGATCGGGCAGCGCTTCGAGGTTTCCCGCACGGTCGTCCGGGAGTCCCTCCGGGTCCTGGAGGCGAAGGGCCTCGTCAGCGCCCGTCCCAACGTCGGCACCCGGGTCCGCCCGGTCAGCGACTGGAACCTCCTCGACCCCGACATCATCGAGTGGCGCGCCTTCGGCCCGCAGCGCGACGACCAGCGCCGCGAGCTGAACGAGCTCCGGTGGACGATCGAGCCCCTCGCGGCGCGGCTGGCGGCCGGCCACGGCCGGCCGGACATCCAGCAGCGGCTGTCCGACATGGTCGAGATCATGAGCCACGCCCTCGGCCAGGGCGACGTGATCACCTTCGCGCGCGCCGACAACGAGTTCCACGCGCTGCTGATCCAGGTCGCGGGCAACCGCATGCTGGAGCACCTCTCCGGGATCGTCTCGGCGGCCCTCCAGGTCTCCGGCAGCCCCGCCACCGCCTGCGACCGCCCCAGCGAGACCTCGGTGGCCCACCACGCCCGGATGGTCGACGCCCTCGCCTCCGGCGACTCCCAGGCGGCCGAGAACGCCATGCGCCAGCTGCTGACGGTGCATCCGGAGGTGGAGCGCGTCGTCCCCGCCCCGCGCGAGCACTGACGGCGACGACGACCCGGGAACCCCCGGACGGGACTCCCGGCGACCCCCCCGGACGGCCTCCCGCCAGTACCCGTGGACCGCGTGTCGCCGGACCCCGACGGGTCCGGCGACACGGGTGTGCGGGTGCATGCAGAACACCCAGAACGACCGGCCAAACCGTTTTCGGATCAAACGGGGTGTGACTCGGGCCACGAAGATTGGGCGTAACGCTCCGCGAGGTCACGCGATGACCTAAGAGGTGATGGCCGACGGAGGGAATACAGCAGCCTCTCAGGGCGCTGTGCAGCTCCCCGGTCGCTGCCCGCGCCGCCGGACCTTCCCAGCCGGTGGTCGTCGGCTCCGGTCCAGCACCAGGACGGGGGCCGGAAGCCGTTCCCTTCGTTCCGAGAGGTTGTTCGTGTCGGCCAGCACATCCCGTACGCTCCCCCCGGAGATCTCCGAGTCCGAGTCTGTGATGGCGCTCATCGAGCGGGGAAAGGCTGAGGGGCAGATCGCCGGCGATGACGTGCGTCGGGCCTTCGAGGCTGACCAGATTCCGCCGACCCAGTGGAAGAATGTCTTGCGCAGCCTCAATCAGATCCTCGAGGAAGAGGGTGTGACGCTGATGGTCAGTGCCGCGGAGTCGCCCAAGCGCACCCCCCGCAAGAGCGTCGCAGCGAAGACTCCCGCCAAGCGCACGGCCACCAAGACCGTGGCCGCGAAGACCGCGGCCCCGGAGGTCACGGCCCCCGCGGAGCCGGAGGCCGGGACGGTGGACGTGGACGCTCCTGCCGACGAGACCGAGCCCGTGCCCGCCAAGAAGGCCGTGGCCAAGAAGGCGGCCGCGAAGAAGGCCGCGCCGGCCAAGAAGACCGCCGCGAAGAAGACCGCGGCCAAGAAGACCGCCGCGAAGAAGGACGACGAGCTCTCCGAAGAAGAGCCGCTGGAGGAGGGTCCGGGCGCCAAGGGCGGGGCCGAGGAAGAGGAGGAGAGCGGCGAGGCCAAGGGCTTCGTGCTCTCCGACGAGGACGAGGACGACGCGCCGGCCCAGCAGGTCGCCGTCGCCGGTGCCACCGCCGACCCGGTCAAGGACTACCTCAAGCAGATCGGCAAGGTCCCCCTGCTCAACGCCGAGCAGGAGGTCGAGCTGGCCAAGCGCATCGAGGCCGGCCTCTTCGCCGAGGACAAGCTGGCCAACTCGGACAAGCTCGCCCCCAAGCTCAAGCGCGAGCTGGAGATCATCGCCGAGGACGGCCGCCGGGCGAAGAACCACCTGCTGGAGGCCAACCTCCGCCTCGTGGTCTCCCTCGCCAAGCGCTACACCGGCCGCGGCATGCTCTTCCTGGACCTGATCCAGGAGGGCAACCTGGGCCTGATCCGCGCGGTCGAGAAGTTCGACTACACCAAGGGCTACAAGTTCTCCACCTACGCGACCTGGTGGATCCGGCAGGCGATCACGCGCGCCATGGCCGACCAGGCCCGCACCATCCGCATCCCCGTGCACATGGTCGAGGTCATCAACAAGCTCGCCCGCGTGCAGCGCCAGATGCTCCAGGACCTGGGCCGCGAGCCCACCCCGGAGGAGCTGGCCAAGGAGCTCGACATGACCCCCGAGAAGGTCATCGAGGTCCAGAAGTACGGCCGCGAGCCGATCTCCCTGCACACCCCGCTCGGCGAGGACGGCGACAGCGAGTTCGGCGACCTCATCGAGGACTCCGAGGCGGTCGTCCCGGCCGACGCGGTTTCGTTCACGCTCCTCCAGGAGCAGCTGCACTCGGTGCTCGACACGCTGAGCGAGCGCGAGGCGGGCGTGGTCTCGATGCGGTTCGGCCTCACCGACGGCCAGCCGAAGACCCTCGACGAGATCGGCAAGGTCTACGGCGTCACGCGCGAGCGGATCCGGCAGATCGAGTCGAAGACGATGTCGAAGCTGCGCCACCCGTCCCGCTCCCAGGTGCTGCGCGACTACCTCGACTAGTCGCGCCGGCGGTGCGTACGAAGGCCCGCGGCCCCCTCGGGGACCGCGGGCCTTCGCCGTGCGCGGCGGGGGAGGGCGGCCCACTCTGAGTGGAGCAACGCACACCCGGAGTCAGGAGGCCCCATGCGACGTTCCTTTGCCCGAGCCCTGGCGGGAGCGCTGACCCTGCTGGCCGGGACGGCCGTGGCGCCCCTGGCCCAGGCCCCTTCCGCACGTGCCGACGGCGTCGTCATCGGGGGCAAGGCGGTCCGGGCGGGCGACAGCCCCTGGGTGGTGGCGCTGTCCAGCCGTGACCGGTTCGGCCGTACGCGGGCGGGCCAGTTCTGCGGGGGTGTGGTGATCGCGCCCACGGCGGTGCTCACGGCGGCCCACTGCCTCGGCCGGGCGGTGCTGGGCGGCCCCGTCGAGTCGGTGCGCGACTTCCGGGTGATCGCCGGCCGTACGCACCTCCTCGCCGCCGACGGCCACGAGATCGCCGTACGGGGCGCCTGGACCAACCCCGCCTACGACCCGGTCACGAACTCGGGGGACTTCGCGGTACTCACCCTCGCCGAGGAGCTCCCGGCGCGGTACGTACTGCCGATGGCCGGTGCCGGGCACCCCGGCTACGCCGCAGGGGCCGAGGCGACCGTATACGGCTGGGGGGACACGAGCGGGTACGGCGACTACGCGTCCGGGCTGCGCGCGGCCCGCGTGGCGGTGCTGCCGGACGAGACGTGCGAAAAGGCCTACCCCGGCGACTCGGCCGGCCGGTACACCCGCGCGACGATGCTCTGTGCGGGGCACCGGGAAGGGGGCAGGGACGCCTGCCAGGGGGACAGCGGCGGTCCGCTGGTGGCTCAGGGCAGGCTCATCGGGCTGGTGTCCTGGGGGCGCGGCTGCGGCCGCTCGGACAGTCCCGGGGTCTACACGCGGATCGCGCCGGTGCTCGAACTGCTGGCGGCGCCCCAGGGAGGCCGCGGGAGGTGACGCGGTGCGGCCGGGCCGTCACGCACGCGGCCCCGGCCCACCGCGGACACGAGGACGGGCGGCCACCCTGGTTCTCAGGGGTGCCGCCCGTCGGCCGGTCCGGGACCGGTCGTGCTCGTCGGGATGGGAGGGTCAGCGGTCCTCGGTGTCGGCGCTGGCCGGGACGGCCGTCAGCCGCTCAGTCTCATCCTGTATTTCCGCGGCGATCTTCTTGAGTTCCGGCTCGAACTTACGCCCGTGGTGGGCGCAGAAGAGCAGTTCACCGCCGCTCATCAGGACGACGCGCAGATATGCCTGGGCGCCGCAACGGTCGCATCGGTCAGCGGCCGTCAGCGGGGTCGCGGGGGTCAGAACAGTAGTCACGTCGCCTCTTCTCTAGCTCGACGAGCTGTCGTACCAGGGTCAACATCCAACCAGGCCGAAAACGTTCCCGCCCTCGGCTTTTCCTCGAAACTTCCTTCCCGAAGCTGGTCGGCTGCTGCCGGTTGGCGGCGAAGGAGCCGTATTGCGTTGCTTTACGGTTTCGCGTTGTTGGTCGTTGCCCGGCCTCGATGCCGAGCGGGTCCGTCCACCTCCGGCGGTCTTGCCGGTTGTTCATGAGGACGTGCCCGAACCCTAAATGGTTCATGCCTGGAAGGGAACGTGATGTTTCCTTCACTCCTACGAGGGATCGAACATCCATACGAGTCTGCACTAGGCTGGAGAACCACGAGGGTGGCGTTGCATCGGCTCTACCAGGCCTCGGTACCCTCAGACCGGCTAGTGAGCCAGGGCTGCGCCCAACCGGGCCAGAAAAGAAATTCAGCGAGGAGCGAACTGCGTGACCGCCGACACGTCCGTGCCTTCCAGCGCGCTGCTGACCGGAGCAGACCGGGACGGTTCCAACTACACCGCGCGGCACCTGCTCGTCCTCGAAGGCCTCGAAGCAGTCCGCAAGCGTCCCGGCATGTACATCGGGTCGACCGACAGCCGCGGCCTGATGCACTGCCTCTGGGAGATCATCGACAACTCCGTCGACGAGGCCCTGGGCGGCTACTGCGACCACATCGAGGTCGTCCTGTACGAAGACGGCTCCGTCGAGGTCAAGGACAACGGCCGCGGCATCCCCGTCGACGTCGAGCCCAAGACCGGGCTGTCCGGCGTCGAGGTCGTCATGACCAAGCTCCACGCGGGCGGCAAGTTCGGCGGCGGCTCCTACGCGGCCTCCGGCGGTCTGCACGGCGTCGGCGCCTCCGTCGTCAACGCCCTCTCCGCCCGCCTGGACGTCGAGGTCGACCGGAACGGCGCCACCCACGCCATCAGCTTCCGCCGCGGCGTCCCCGGCATGTTCACCGAGCAGGGCCCCGACGCCCCCTTCGACCCGGCGAACGGCCTGCTCAAGGGCAAGCGCGTCCCGAAGACCCGCACCGGTACCCGGGTGCGGTACTGGGCCGACCGCCAGATCTTCCTCAAGGACGCCAAGCTCTCCCTGGAGACGCTGTACCAGCGCGCCCGCCAGACCGCCTTCCTCGTCCCCGGGCTGACCATCGTCGTCCGGGACGAGCGCGCGGTCGACGGCGCCGGCAAGACCGAGGAGACCTTCCGCTACGACGGCGGCATCAGCGAGTTCTGCGACTACCTCGCCGAGGACAAGGCCGTCTGCGACGTGCTGCGCCTCACGGGCCAGGGCACCTTCAAGGAGACCGTCCCGGTCCTCGACGAGCGCGGCCACATGACCCCCACCGAGGTCACCCGTGAGCTGGGCGTCGACATCGCGCTGCGCTGGGGCACCGGGTACGACAGCACGGTCCGGTCCTTCGTGAACATCATCGCCACCCCCAAGGGCGGCACCCACGTGTCCGGATTCGAGCGCTCGGTCACCAAGACGGTGAACGAGGTGCTCCGCGCCGCCAAGCTGCTCCGCGTCGCCGAGGACGACGTCGTCAAGGACGACGCCATGGAGGGCATGACGGCGGTCGTCACCGTCCGCCTCGCCGAGCCGCAGTTCGAGGGCCAGACCAAGGAGGTGCTGGGCACCTCCGCGGCCGCCCGGATCGTCGCCGCCGTGGTCGCCAAGGAGCTCAAGGCGTTCCTGACCTCCACCAAGCGGGACGACAAGCAGCAGGCCCGCGCCGTGATGGAGAAGATCGTCGCGGCCGCCCGCACCAGGATCGCGGCCCGCCAGCACAAGGAGGCCCAGCGCCGGAAGACCGCGCTGGAGTCCTCCTCGCTCCCCGCCAAGCTGGCCGACTGCCGCAGCGACGACGTCGACCGCAGCGAGCTCTTCATCGTCGAGGGAGACTCGGCCCTCGGCACCGCCAAGCTCGCGCGGAACTCGGAGTTCCAGGCTCTGCTGCCCATCCGCGGCAAGATCCTGAACGTCCAGAAGTCGTCGGTCTCCGACATGCTCAAGAACGCCGAGTGCGGCGCGATCATCCAGGTCATAGGGGCCGGCTCCGGCCGCACCTTCGACATCGACGCCGCCCGGTACGGCAAGATCGTGCTGCTCGTCGACGCCGACGTCGACGGCGCGCACATCCGCTGCCTGCTGCTCACCCTCTTCCAGCGCTACATGCGCCCGATGGTCGAGGCCGGCCGCGTCTTCGCCGCTGTGCCGCCCCTGCACCGCATCGAGCTGGTCCAGCCGAGGAAGGGCCAGGACAAGTACGTCTACACCTACTCGGACAACGAACTGCGTCAGACCCTCCTCGAATACCAGCGCAAGGGAATCCGGTACAAAGACTCGATCCAGCGCTACAAGGGCCTCGGCGAAATGGACGCCGATCAGCTGGCGGAAACGACGATGGACCCCCGCCACCGCACCCTGCGCCGGATCAACATCGGCGACCTGGATTCCGCGGAGCAGGTCTTCGACCTGCTGATGGGCAATGAGGTGGCCCCCCGCAAGGAGTTCATCACCAGCTCTGCGGCCACCCTCGACCGGTCCCGCATCGACGCCTGATCCGGTCGTCCGGAAATCCCGCCCGCTCTTCACCCCATCACCTGATGGGGTGAAGAGCACCGGGACACCAGTCCGGAAACCACCTCTTCCGCGCATCCTTGTGCGCACGCGGCCAATGCGGCAGCGGACAAGGAGAGTTCGGTGGACAAGCACGAAGGTCCCGATGCCGGAACGATCCGGCTCGACGACCCCTGGTACGACGCACTGGCCTCCGGCTGGGGCGAGGGCGACGAGCGGGACGCGGGCCCGGAGCCCCGTGCCGTCCCCGCCCCCTCGCCCGCCGGGACGGTCCGCGCCCCAGGAGCCGCGGACATCTACCTGGAGGTCCAGCGCAGCGCCGCCTTCCAGGAAGTGCGCAGCCGCTACCGCCGGTTCGTCATCCCCGGCTGTGTCGCCTTCCTCGGCTGGTACGTGGCGTACGTCGTCGCCGCCGTCGCCGCACCCGGCCTGATGGGCCGCCCCGTGGCCGGAGCGGTCAACGTGGCACTGGTCGCCGGACTGGGTCAGTTCCTCTCCACCTTCCTGCTGACCTGGGCCTACGCCCGCCACGCCCGGCTCCGCCGGGACCGCGCCGCACTCGACCTGCGCTGGACAGTCTTCGAGCAGGCCCGGGACCAGGAGCGGACCCGGGGGGCCGGACGGTGAGCGACCGGACGCTGGCACTCGTACTCTTCAGCCTCTTCATCGCGGCCACCCTCGGCATCACCACCTGGGTCAGCCGCAACCGCCACGGCTCCGCCGAGGAGTTCTACGCCGGAGGAAGACTCTTCTCGCCCCTGGAGAACGGTTTCGCCATCGCGGGCGACTACATGTCCGCCGCCTCCTTCCTCGGCATCTCCGGCCTGATCGCCCTCTTCGGCTACGACGGACTGCTCTACTCCGTGGGCTTCCTGGTCGCCTGGCTCGTCGTGCTGTTCCTGATCGCAGAACTGGTCCGCAACTGCGGCCGGTTCACCCTTGCCGACGTGGTCGCCGCCCGGATGAGCGAGCGCCCCGTGCGGATCGCCGCGGGCACCTCGTCCGTCGCCGTCTCCGTGCTCTACCTGGTGGCCCAGATGGTCGGCGCCGGCAGTCTCGTCTCGCTGCTGCTCGGCAGCACCAGCGGGGCGGCCCGCGCCTGGACCGTCGTCGGCGTCGGCGCCCTGATGGTGATCTACGTGTCGCTCGGCGGCATGCGCGCCACCACCTGGATCCAGATCGTCAAGGCCGTACTGCTGATGGGCTGCGCGATCGCCCTCACCCTGCTCGTCCTGGTCCGCTTCCACGGCAACGCCAACGAGCTGCTGCTCACCGCCGCCGACCGCAGCGGCCACGGCCGGGCCTTCCTGGAGCCGGGCCTGAAGTACGGCGTCGACTGGACCGCCCGCTTCGACTTCCTCAGCCTCGGCCTCGCCCTGGTCCTCGGTACCGCCGGGCTCCCGCACATCCTCTCGCGCTTCTACACCGTTCCCACGGCCCGCGCCGCCCGCCGCTCCGTGGTCTGGGCCATCGGCCTGATCGGCGGCTTCTACCTGATGACCATCGTGCTCGGCTTCGGCGCCGCGGCACTGGTCGGCACCGACGCGGTCCGGGCCTCCAGCGCCTCGGGCAACACCGCGATCCCGCTGCTCGCCAAGCTCCTGGGCGGGGAGGGCATGGGCGGCACGGTGCTGTTCTCCTTCGTCGCCGCGGTCGCCTTCGCCACCATCCTCGCCGTGGTCGCCGGCATCACCCTCGCGTCCTCCGCCTCCGTCGCGCACGACCTGTACGCCTCGCTCAAGCGGCGGCGGGCCAAGCAGCGCAGCGAGGTCACGGTGGCCCGGATCGCGGCCGTCGGCATCGGCGCCGCCGCCATCGGCCTGGGACTGCTGGCCCAGGACCTGAACGTCGCCTTCCTGGTGGGCCTCGCCTTCGCCGTGGCCGCCTCCGCGAACCTGCCCGTGCTGCTCTACTCGCTGTTCTGGCGCGGGTTCACCACACGCGGTGCCGTCTGGTCCGTGTACGGGGGACTAGTCCCGGCCGTCCTGCTGGTGGTCCTCTCGCCCGTCGTCTCCGGGAGCCCCGACGCGCTCTTCCCCGGTGTCGACTTCCAGCTCTTCCCGCTGCAGAACCCCGGCATCGTCTCCATCCCGCTCGGCTTCCTCGCGGGCTGGCTGGGCACGGTCACCTCGCCCGAGGTGCCGGACGAGGCCAGGCACGCGGAGACCGAGGTGCGCTCCCTCACCGGAGCAGGGGCGGTCTGAGGTCCACGGCCCGGCTCAGCCGCCCGTCCGGCCCGCCGGCAGCCACGCGTACCGGTGCTCCGGGCGGCCGGTCTCCCCGTACCGCAGGCTGAGCCGTACGCGGCCGCCGCGCTCCAGCAGCTTCAGGTACCGCTGCGCGGTCTGGCGGCTGAGCCCCGCCCGCTCGGCGATCTCCTGGGCGGAGAGCGAGCCCTCGGCGGCCATCAGCACCTGCCGCACCAGCTCCGCGGTGGTGGGCGAGTGGCCCTTGGGCAGCTCCACGGGCCCCGCGGCCGTCGCGAGGGCGCCGAAGATGCGGTCGACCTCCGCCTGTTCGGCCTCGCCGCCGCCCGCCAGGCTGCGCCGCAGCTCCGCGTACCCCTCCAGCTTGGCGCGCAGCCCCGCGAAGGTGAACGGCTTCACGAGGTACTGGAGCGCCCCCAGCCGCATCGCGGACTGCACCGTCGCCAGGTCGCGGGCGGCCGTCACCATGATCACGTCGGTGTGATGGCCGCTCTGGCGCAGGTCCCGCACCAGGTCGAGTCCGGTCCCGTCGGGCAGGTAGTGGTCGAGCAGCACGAGGTCGACGGCCTCGTCCTCGACGATCACCCGGGCCCGGGCCGCGCTGTGCGCCTCGCCGACCACGCGGAAGCCGGGCACCTTGGCCACGTACGCCGCGTTGATCCGCGCGACCCGGGTGTCGTCGTCGACGACCAGGACGCCGATCGGCGCGTCCGGCTCGCCGGCCCGCCGGGCGCCGGCCGGGGTTCCGGGCACGCCGGTCACCGCAGGGCCTCCGGCAGCACCACGCAGAACTCCGCGCCGCCGCCGTCCGCCGCGGCGGCCCGGGCGCTGCCGCCCTGCCGCTCGGCGAGGCGCCGTACCATCGCCAGCCCGAGGCCCCGCCGGCCGCCGTGCGACTGCGGGGACTTCGTGGACCAGCCCTCCGTGAAGATCTCCTCCAGCCGGCCGGGCGGCACGCCGGGACCGGTGTCGCGGACCCGCAGCACCACCGTGGCGTCCTCGGCGAGCAGCTCCACCTCCACCCGGGCGTCGGCGGTGCCGGCCAGGGCGTCGAGGGCGTTGTCCACCAGGTTCCCCACGATGGTCACCAGGCCGCCGGGGTCCACCAGCCGGGCAGGCAGCAGCGTGCTCTCCGTCAGCCGCAGATACACGCCGCGCTCGGCCGCGACCGTGGCCTTGCCCACCAGCAGCGCGGCCAGCAGCGGGTCCCGGACCCGCTCGGTGATCTCCTCGGCCGTCGCCCGGTGCCCGCCGGACACCTCGGTGATGTAGGCGGTCGCCTCCTCGTACAGGCCCAGCTCCAGCAGGCCGAGGAGGGTGTGCAGGCGGTTGGCGTGTTCGTGGTCCTGGGCGCGGAGCGCGTCGATCAGGCCCTGGGTGGAGTCCAGCTCCCGGCCCAGCCGCTCCAGCTCGGTGCGGTCGCGCAGGGTGGCCACGGCCCCGCCGTCCTCGGTGGGCATCCGGTTGGCCACCAGGACCCGGGGACCGCTCACGGCCAGCAGGTCGGTGCCCGTGACGCGGCCGGCGAGCACGTCGGTGGTGCGGCCGGAGCCGAGCAGCTCGTCCAGGGAGCGGCCGGTGGCGTCGGGGCCGAGCCCGAGCAGCCGCTGGGCCTCGTCGTTGACCAGCCGGACCCGGCCGTCGCGGTCGAACGCCACGACGCCCTCGCGAATCGAGTGGAGCATCGCCTCGCGCTCGGCCAGCAGACCGGAGATGTCGGAGAACGCCAGGTCACGGGTCTGCCGCTGGATCCGGCGGGAGATCAGGTACGCGGCCAGCGCGCCCGCCGCGAGCGCTCCGCCCGCGTACGCGAGGAGGCCGGGGATCGCGCCGACCAACTGGTCGCGCACGCCCTCGTACGCGATGCCCACCGAGACCGCGCCGACGATCGCGCCGTCGGCGTCGCGCAGCGGGACCTTGCCGCGGGCGGAGCGGCCCAGGGTGCCGTCGTCGATCTCCATGACCTCCTCGCCCGCCAGGGCGCGCGCGGGGTCGGTGGACACGTGGCGGCCGATCCGTTCCGGGCTCGGGTGGGAGCGGCGGATGCGCTGCCGGTCGAGCACGACCACGTACTCGGCTCCGGTGGCCCGGCGGATCCGCTCGGCGGCCTCCTGCACCGGGCCGTCGGGGGCGGGGCCAGAGGAGATGAGGTCGGCGGCGATCGCGGGGTCGGCGGCGGTGCTCTGGGCGATGGCCAGCGCGCGGCGCATGGCCTGGTCGTCGAGCTGGGAGCCGAGCGGCGCCAGGAAGAGCCCGGTGGCCAGAACGGCCACGCCGGCCGCGATGGCCAGCTGCATCAGCAGCACCTGGGAGAAGACCCGGCGGGGCAGCCCGAGCCGCCACGGGTGCGGGGCGGTGCGGCGGAGGGTTCCCGGGGCGGCGCTCATGACGGAGAACGGTAAACGGGGCCCGCGCTTTCCGGTACTTCCGGCCCGT
Source organism: Streptomyces sp. NPDC086023 (assembly GCF_044540325.1). NCBI lineage: Bacteria > Bacillati > Actinomycetota > Actinomycetes > Kitasatosporales > Streptomycetaceae > Streptomyces > Streptomyces sp. NPDC086023. Next base: position 89,952 of record NZ_JBITRX010000018.1, on the reverse strand, counting down.
CAGGTGCCCGGACCCGACCGGCATCGGCCGGGGCCACCGGTCGGCGGCCGGTCGGCGGCCGGGAGGGGCCCGGTGGTGGCCGCCCGGGGCGGGGCGGGCCGCGGGATCCGGCTACGATCGGACGGCGTGACCAGCAGGCAGCCCATCCCCGTCGTCGTCCTCGCCGGATTCCTCGGTTCCGGCAAGACCACCCTGCTCAACCACCTGCTCAGGAGCAGCCGTGGCACCCGGATCGGAGTCGTGGTCAACGACTTCGGGCAGATCGAGATCGACGCCATGTCCGTGGCCGGACAGGTCGGCGACTCGATGGTCTCCCTCGGCAACGGCTGCCTGTGCTGCGCCGTCGACGGCAGTGAGCTGGACGCCTACCTGGAGAAGCTGGCGCAGCCGGTCCACCGGATCGACGTGATCGTCATCGAGGCGAGCGGGCTGGCCGAGCCGCAGGAGATGGTCCGGATGCTGGTGGCCAGCGAGGTCCCGGGCATCACCTACGGCGGGCTGGTGTACGTGGTCGACGCCGCGGAGTTCGGGGCCACCCGTGCCCGGCACCCCGAGACCGACCGCCATCTGGGCGTCGCGGACCTCGTGGTGCTCAACAAGACGGACCGGACCGCACCGGGGGAGCGGGAGCGGACCGAGGCGGCCCTCGCCGCGCTCTGCCCCGGCATCCCGGTGGTCGGCGCGGACCACGGCCGGATCGATCCGGAACTTCTCTTCGACCGCCGGCCCTGGACCGAGACCCAGGGCCAGCTGTCCTTCGAGGACCTGATCGCGGAGGCGGAGCAGGGGGAGGCGGGCGACGGGGACACCGGCTCCGGAACCGACGCCTGCGGCCCGTCGTGCGGCGCAGCCCACCTCCACCACGCCTACGAGAGCACGGAATTCGTCTCCGAGCAGGCCCTCAGCCCGCGCCGGCTGATCGACTTCCTGGACCGGCGCCCGGCCGGGCTGTACCGGATCAAGGGCTACGTGTACTTCGGGGTGCCGGGCCACGAGGAGAAGTACGAGGTCCACGCGGTCGGCCGGTTCCTGCGCTTCGACCCGGCCCCCTGGGGGCGGGACGAGCCGCGCCTCACGCAGCTCGTCCTGATCGGCTCCGGCACCGACCCCGAGGCGCTCACCCGCGACCTCGCCGCCTGCCGTGAACCGTCCCCGCAGCACACCCCGCCGGAGGCCATGTGGTCCGTCCTCCGCTATGTCCCCCGCCGCCCGGCACCGGCAGCCGAGGAGGAGTAGGCCTCAGGTGGCGTCCACGCCGAAGTCGCCGAGCAGTTGGGCGAGTCCGTCGCGGTAGCCCTTGCCGCCCATGACGAAGTCCCAGTCGCCGTTGGCGCGCCGCCGGAAGGAGCCCAGGACCAGGGCGGTCTCCAGCGGCCGGCCGTCGGAGACGTCGAGGCGGCCCTGCTCCTGCCCGTCGCCGTCCAGCAGGCGGATGCAGGCACCGGTGAACCCGGTCAGGTCCGCGCCCGGCGCGGCTTCGGGATCGACCGCGGCGACGATGACGAGCCGGTCGGCGCGGTCGGGCAGCGCTTCGAAAGCCACGTCGATGGCGGCCTTGTCGGGTCCGCTCCCGGTCGCGGTCCGCACCGCTCCGTCCGGGGTCCGCGGGTTGTTGTAGAAGACGAACCAGTCGTCCCCGAGGACGCGGCTCCCCTCGCAGACGAGAGCGCAGACGTCGAGGGGGACCGGTCCCGACCACGTCATGCCCAGGGTGTTGTGGCCGGCGGGTTCGGGGCGTCGTGGGTCCGGGACGGTCCGCGGGCCGGGGCCGGTACGGGGCGCCGGGCCGTTCCGGGCGCCGGAGCCGGTACGGGTGCCGGGGCCGGCAGGGGTGTCCGCATCCCGGACCGGCTGCGCCGGGCCCTGCGAGGGGTCGCCCAGGCGGCCGCGCAGGCCGTGCCGTCGCAGCAGGTCCACCAGCTCCGGCCCCGCGATGAGCTCCAGCGGCTTGCCTTCGGCGAAGGCCCGGGCGCTCGGCCCGAAGGACGAGGTCGTGACCAGCACGCCCTTGTTGGCACCGCGGTGCTGCACGGTTCCGTAGAGGTCCCGGACGGCGGTCGGGGGCACGGTGTTGCGGTACCGCTTGACCTGGACCACGATCCGCCCGCCGCGGATCGGGGCGGGGTCGAGGGCGTCCACGTCCACGCCGCCGTCGTTCGACCGCCGGGTCGTCACCGCGTCCATGCCCATGGCCCGGAAGAGGTCGGCGACCAGGCCCTCGAAGGCGATCGGGTCCATGGCGTACAGGTCGGGTTCCCCGGCGTCGACCCCGGCGCCATGGGTCACCACGTCGCTGCCGACGTCCTGGGGCGTGCGTCCCGGCCGCACGGCGGCCATCTGGTCGGGACGCGCCGAGAGCTGCCCCCGCAACCCCTCGACCAGGCAGTCCACCGCGCTCACCCGCTCCAGGTGCAGGCCGGCGAAGGCGGCCCGGTCCGCCGCGACGGTGGCGAGCACCGGCTGAGCGCGCCGTCCCGTCACCGGGTCGTGGTCGTCGACGAATCCGTTGACCGCGACGGAGTCGAGCAGCCCGTAGGAGTCCGCGGCGAAGAGTTCGTGCAGCACCAGCAGCAGGCACTGCGCCAGCACGCTGCGGTAGAGGGCCCGGCGCTGGGTCACCGGCCGGGCCGTCTCCTTGTCCCGGTCCACGCTGGGCATGTACCGGACGTACTTGGCCGCGGGCACGACGTCGAACCTCGGCAGTTCCCAGTCGAGGACGAGCTGCCGGGCGCCGCGGTCGTAGGAGGCGGTCAGCCGGCGGGGGAGGTCGGCCGGCCAGGCGGTGGACGCGTACAGGGCGGCGGAGAAGAACTCCACCGCAGCCTCCGCGTCGCCCGTCCGCAGCGCGGTCTCCAGATCCGTGACGCCGGCGTTGTGGCGGCGTACTTCGTCGAGCTGCGCGGCCGCCCACCTGTCGTGCTGGGCTCGGTGGGCCGCAAGCCGCTGCTGCCGCTGGGCCTCGGCCGCCTGCGCGGCCTGCCAGGCCTGGGCGTAGCGCGCCTGGGCCTCCTGCTGCGCCTGTGCGCGCCGCGAAGCGCTGAACCCCCAGCCGGGCTGGGTCTGGAAGGCGGCCGGGTCCGGCATGGGCACGGGGTACGCCAGGTCGCCCGGGTCGTACGCCTGGACGTGCTCGGGCCGGAGCATGGCCGCCAGCCTGAAGGCCGGGGCCCGGCACCCGAGGGCGAGGAGACCTTCCAGCTCCGAGACCCTGGCCTCCAGCTCAGTGGTGCGGCGCGCCGCTTGCGCGTCCCGATACCGACGGTGGGAGGCCTGCTGCTCACGCCCGCCGCGGGTGGGAATCCGCTCCTCGACGGGCCGAGGGCGTTCGAGTTCCCGACGTTCCGCCAGCTGCGCCTGCTGCAGGTGCCGCTGGGCCTCGGCCCACGTGCTGAACATGCCGCTCGATCGCCGGGTCATCCGCTGTGCCTTCCCCCACCTACAGTCCCCGCCCGAACTGTAGTTGAGCGGGGAGACGCCTCGGGCCCGATCCGGGGATCGGGCCCGACAGCGCTCAACCTCCGCGCGGGGGCTACAGCGCGGCGCCCGCGAGGGTGCTGACCGGCTTGGCCAGGGGGGTGCCCGAGCCGTCGCGGCGCGGGTCGGGGTCCGGGAGGTCGACCGGGGTGCCGTTGGCCGACGCGGCGCGGACCGGGGCGGAGCCGGCCCAGGCCAGCACCAGGAGGTCCTCGCCCTTCAGGAAACGCTGGCAGCGGACGCCGCCGGTGGCCCGTCCCTTGCGCGGGTACTGGTCGAAGGGGGTCAGCTTGGCCGACGTACCCGACGCGTCCAGTGTGCCGTGCGAGCCGGCCACCGAGAAGACGTACGCCTCAGAGGCCGGGTCCACCGCCGAGAAGTGGATGACCTTGGCGCCGTCGGCCAGCTTGATGCCGGCCATGCCGCCCGCGGGGCGGCCCTGCGGGCGGACCTGGCCCGCCGGGTAGCGCAGCAGCTGGGCGTCGTCGGTGATGAAGACCAGGTCCTCCTCGCCGGTGCGCAGCTCGACCGCCCCGACGATCCGGTCGCCCTCCTTGAGGGTGATGACCTCCAGCTCCTCCTTGTTCGCCGGGTAGTCCGGCACGACGCGCTTGACCACGCCCTGCTCGGTGCCCAGCGCCAGGCCCTGGGAGTTCGCCTCGTCGAGGCTGGTCAGGCAGACCACCTTCTCGTCGGGCGCCAGGGAGGAGAGGAACTCGGTGATCGGGGCGCCGCCCGCCAGGTTCGGCGCGGCGTGCGTGTCCGGCAGCTGCGGCAGGTCGATCACCGACAGCCGCAGCAGACGTCCCGTGGAGGTGACCGCGCCGACCTCGGCCCGGGCCGTGGCCAGCACGGAGGAGACGATGGCGTCGTGGCGGGCGCGCTTGCCGTCGCCCTCGGACAGCGGGTCGCCCGTGACCGTACGCGCGAGCAGGCCCGTCGACGAGAGCAGCACCCGGCAGGGGTCGTCCGCGACCTCCAGCGGCACGGCCGAGACCGCGGCGCCGGCCGACTCCAGCAGGACGGTCCGCCGGTCGGTGCCGAACTTCTTCGCCACGGCGGCCAGTTCGGACGAGACGAGCTTGCGCAGCTCCGCGTCCGATTCGAGGATCTTCGTCAGCTCCCCGATCTCGGCCGTCAGGCGGTCGCGCTCCGACTCCAGCTCGATCCGGTCGAACCTGGTGAGCCGGCGCAGCGGGGTGTCGAGGATGTACTGGGTCTGCACCTCGCTCAGCGAGAAGCGCTCGATCAGGCGCTCCTTGGCCTGCGCGGAGTTCTCGCTGGACCGGATCAGCCGGATGACCTCGTCGATGTCCAGCAGGGCGACCAGCAGGCCCTCGACCAGGTGCAGGCGGTCGCGGCGCTTGCTGCGGCGGAACTCGCTGCGCCGCCGGACCACGTCGAAGCGGTGGTCGAGGTAGACCTCCAGCAGCTCCTTGAGGCCCAGCGTCAGCGGCTGGCCGTCGACCAGCGCCACGTTGTTGATGCCGAAGGACTCCTCCATCGGTGTCAGCTTGTACAGCTGCTCCAGCACGGCCTCGGGGTGGAAGCCGTTCTTGATCTCGATGACCAGGCGCAGGCCGTGCGAACGGTCCGTGAGGTCCTTGACGTCCGCGATGCCCTGGAGCTTCTTGGACCCGACCAGGTCCTTGATCTTGGCGATCACCTTCTCAGGGCCGACCGTGAAGGGGAGCTCCGTGACGACCAGGCCCTTGCGGCGCGCCGTGACGTTCTCCACCGTCGCCGTGGCGCGGATCTTGAAGGTGCCGCGGCCCGACTCGTACGCGTCCTTGATCCCCTGGAGGCCCACGATCCGGCCGCCGGTGGGCAGGTCGGGACCCGGGATGAAGCGCATCAGCGCCTCCAGGTCCGCGTTCGGGTAGCGGATCAGGTGGCGGGCGGCGGCGATGACCTCGCCCAGGTTGTGCGGCGGCATGTTCGTGGCCATGCCGACCGCGATCCCGGACGCGCCGTTGACCAGCAGGTTCGGGTACGCCGCGGGCAGCGCGACGGGCTCGCGCTCCTGGCCGTCGTAGTTCGGCGTGAAGTCGACCGTGTCCTCGTCGATCGACTCCGTCATCAGCGACGTGGCGTCCGCCATCCGGCACTCGGTGTAACGCATGGCCGCCGGCGGGTCGTCGTTCCCCAGCGAGCCGAAGTTGCCGTGGCCGTCCACCAGCGGCAGGCGCATCGAGAACGGCTGCGCCATGCGCACCAGCGCGTCGTAGATGGAGGCGTCGCCGTGCGGGTGGAGCTTGCCCATGACCTCGCCCACGACACGGGCGCACTTCACGTACCCGCGGTCGGGGCGCAGGCCCATCTCGTTCATCTGGTAGACGATTCGGCGGTGCACCGGCTTCATCCCGTCCCGCGCGTCGGGCAGCGCGCGGGAGTAGATCACCGAGTACGCGTACTCGAGGAAGGAGCCCTGCATTTCGTCGACGACGTCGATGTCGAGGATCCTCTCCTCGAAATCCTCCGGCGGCGGGGTCTTCGTGCTGCGGCGGGCCATCGCTGCTGCGGCTCCTCGTGATCCGAGATCGGTCTGACGCGGTCCATTGTGGACCGCCCCGCCGACAACGCCGACCCCGACCCTGGGGGTACCCCCGGACGGGGTGCGGCGAAGGGGCCGCGGAAGGCCCCGGGAACTTCTCCGCCCGTCGGCGCGCTTGCATACAGTGGCAGGACTCTCTCATCGCGATCGAAGGGATCACATGCCCATGGGTCACACGGCCACAGCGCAGGCCGCCTCCGGCGGCCTGACAGCGACCGAGCACCGCCTGGCCAACGGCCTGCGCGTGGTGCTGTCCGAGGACCACCTGACCCCGGTCGCCGCGGTCTGCCTGTGGTACGACGTCGGCTCGCGCCACGAAGTCAAGGGGCGCACCGGTCTGGCTCACCTCTTCGAGCACCTGATGTTCCAGGGCTCGGCCAGCGTTTCGGGCAACGGTCACTTCGAGCTGGTGCAGGGCGCCGGCGGGTCGCTCAACGGCACCACCAGCTTCGAGCGCACCAACTACTTCGAGACGATGCCGGCACACCAGCTGGAGCTCGCGCTCTGGCTGGAGGCGGACCGGATGGGCTCGCTGCTGTCCGCGCTGGACGACGAGTCCATGGAGAACCAGCGCGACGTGGTGAAGAACGAGCGCCGCCAGCGGTACGACAACGTCCCGTACGGCACCGCCTTCGAGCGGCTGACCGCCCTGGCCTACCCCGAGGGCCACCCGTACCACCACACGCCGATCGGCTCCATGGCCGACCTCGACGCCGCCACGCTGGAGGACGCCCGCACGTTCTTCCGTACCTACTACGCGCCGAACAACGCGGTGCTGTCGGTCGTCGGCGACATCGACCCGGAGCAGACGCTCGCCTGGATCGAGAAGTACTTCGGCAGCATCCCCTCCCACGACGGCAAGCAGCCGCCGCGGGACGGCAGCCTGCCGGACGTCATGGGCGCGCAGCTGCGCGAGGAGATCGTCGAGGAGGTCCCGGCCCGCGCGCTGATGGCCGCCTACCGCCTCCCGCACGACGGCACCCGCGAGTGCGACGCCGCCGACCTCGCCCTGACCATCCTCGGCGGCGGCGAGTCCTCCCGCCTGCACAACCGCCTGGTCCGCCGCGACCAGACCGCCGTGGCCGCCGGCTTCGGCCTGCTGCGCCTGGCGGGCGCGCCCTCCCTGGGCTGGCTGGACGTGAAGACCTCCGGCGGCGTCGAGGTGCCCCGCATCGAGACGGCCGTCGACGAGGAGCTCGCCCGCTTCGCCGCCGACGGGCCGACCTCCGAGGAGATGGAGCGCGCCCAGGCCCAGCTGGAGCGCGAGTGGCTGGACCGTCTCGGCACCGTCGCCGGCCGGGCCGACGAACTGTGCCGGTTCGCCGTGCTGTTCGGCGACCCGCAGCTCGCGCTGACCGCGGTCCAGCGGGTGCTCGACGTCACCGCAGAAGAGGTGCAGGCCGTCGCCGCGGCCCGGCTGCGCCCGGACAACCGCGCGGTCCTCGTGTACGAACCGCTGCCCGCCACCGAAGACAACGCCGAAGGGGCAGACCAGTGACCGCCGACGTCGCTTCCTCGATGACCTTCCACCCGCAGCCGCAGGCCGGACAGCCGAAGCCGTGGGCCTTCCCCGCCCCCGAGCGCGGCACGCTCGGGAACGGCCTGACGGTCCTGCGCTGCCACCGCCCCGGCCAGCAGGTCGTGGCCGTCGAGGTCATCCTCGACGCCCCCCTGGAGGCCGAGCCCGAGGGCCTCGACGGCGTGGCCACGATCATGGCCCGCGCGCTGTCGGAGGGCACCGACAAGCACTCCGCCGAGGAGTTCGCCGCCGAGCTGGAGCGCTGTGGCGCCACCCTCGACGCGCACGCCGACCACCCCGGCGTCCGGGTCTCGCTGGAGGTGCCCGCCTCCCGCCTGCACAAGGCCCTGACCCTGCTCGCCGAGGCCCTGCGCGCCCCGGCCTTCGCGGACAGCGAGGTGGACCGGCTGGTCCGCAACCGCCTCGACGAGATCCCGCACGAGCTGGCCAACCCGCAGCGCCGGGCCGCGAAGCAGCTCTCCAAGGAGCTCTTCCCCGCCACCCTGCGCATGTCGCGTCCGCGCCAGGGCAGCGAGGAGACCGTCGGCCGGATCGACTCCGGGGCCGTCCGCGCCTTCTACGAGGCCCACGTGCGCCCCTCCACGGCCACGGCCGTCGTGGTCGGCGACCTGACCGGCACCGACCTGGACGCCGTCCTCGCCGACACCCTGGGCTCCTGGACCGGCGGCACGGGCGAGGCGTACCCCGTCACGCCGGTCACCGCGGACGACACCGGCCGCGTGGTGATCGTGGACCGGCCCGGCGCCGTGCAGACCCAGCTGCTGATCGGCCGGATCGGGGCGGACCGCCACGACCGCGTCTGGGCCGCGCAGGTGCTCGGCACGTACTGCCTCGGCGGCACGCTCACCTCGCGCCTGGACCGCGTGCTCCGGGAGGAGAAGGGCTACACGTACGGCGTGCGCGCCTTCGGGCAGGTGCTGCGCTCCACGGCCGACGGAACCGGCGCCTCGATGCTGGCCATCAGCGGCTCGGTGGACACGCCCCACACCGGCCCCGCGCTGGGCGACCTGTGGCAGGTGCTGCGCACCCTCGCCGCCGAGGGCCTGACGGACACCGAACGCGACGTGGCCGTACAGAACTTGGTCGGTGTCGCGCCGCTGAAGTTCGAGACCGCCGCGGCCGTCGCCGGGACCCTGGCCGACCAGGTCGAGCAGGAGCTGCCGGACGATTTCCAGGCGCAGTTGTACGCGCGACTCGCCGAAACCGGCACGGTCGAGGCGACTTCGGCCGTGGTGAACGCCTTCCCGGTGGACCGTCTGGTGACGGTGCTCGTGGGTGACGCGTCGCAGATCGCGGACCCGGTGCGGGCGCTGGGCATCGGAGAGGTGACCGTGGTCACCAACTGACCTGATTCCGGGCCGACATGAGGCGGGGCCTTGGTGGATTGCCCACCGAGGCCCCGTTTGTGCTCTCTGTCCGTTTCGGGGTGGTCGTTGCCTGAATGACCCGTGGCGTACGCCACAAAACAGCGTGTCCGTTTGGTGATTGTCCGACGATCCGCCTAGCGTCAACCTCGCTGTCCGTCAGCTGTAACAGCCGCACCCGCGGCACCGGACAGCGATCGCCGAGTCCCCGTCAGGCGCGAGCCTGGGGAGCCGGGGACCCACATCAGTCCCTGGGGTGAATCGGACCGCCTCGCCAGAGGTGGCCCGTAGGAGACCTTCCTGCTCCGAACCCGTCAGCTAACCCGGTAGGCGAGAGGGAAGGAAAGGATCAGCCTCTCCATGGCCTTTGGCAGTCGTGCCACCGGTAAGCACCGTGGCCCCAGCCGTCTGAGCCGCAAGAGCGCGAACGTGGCCGGCATAGCCGCCCTCGCGACCACCGGTGTCGTCGGCACCCTGGCCGGCCCGGCCTTCGCCGCCACCGACGCGGACTCCCGTGGCCCCGAGGACACCGGCCTGAACGCCGTCGTCGTCGCCGACGACCTCGCGGGCCAGATCGAGGCCCAGGCCGAGTCCCAGCAGGCCGCCGCCGAGATCGCCGCCGCCAAGGCCCAGGCCGAGAACGAGGCCCGCCAGCGCGCCGCCGAGGCCAAGGCGAAGGCAGAGGCGAAGGCCAAGGCCGAGCGCGAGGCCGCCGAGCGCGCCGCCCGTGAGGCCGAGCGCAAGCGTCTGCTCACCTACGTGGCCCCCGTCGCGGGCTCGTACGTCAGCACCTCGTACAAGGCCGGCGGCTCCATGTGGTCCTCCGGCAGCCACACCGGCATCGACTTCCACGCCGCCTCCGGCACCTCGGTGCACGCGGTCGGCCTCGGCACCGTCGTCGAGGCGGGCTGGGGCGGTGCGTACGGCAACAACGTCGTCATCAAGATGAACGACGGGACGTACACGCAGTACGGCCACCTCTCGTCGATCAGCGTCTCGGTCGGCCAGCGCGTCACCCCGGGCGACCAGATCGGCCTCTCCGGCTCCACCGGCAACTCCAGCGGCCCCCACCTCCACTTCGAGGCCCGCACCTCGGCCGACTACGGCTCGGACATCGACCCGCTGGCGTACCTGCGCTCGCACGGCGTCAGCATCTGACCCGCGACCGCACCCGTCGCCACCGCGGCGTCGCACGCTTCCCGAAGGCCCCGGCTCCCCGAGCCGGGGCCTTCGGCGTGCCCTCCGCCGGAGGTGCGCGGAGCCGGCGTGTGCATCCGACACGTGCAGATCCGGTAAAAAACCATTCCGGAATTCATCGGTGCGCTCCGGAATTCCTCGTTTCTGCAATAGAGTCGGCGGCACACATGTCGACGCCGACCGCGTTTCGCGGGGATTAAGCGGAGGTCCGGTCATGCGCATTCCCGCGCACGCGGTGTGCACGGCGATCCGCGACGACATCGTCGCCGGCGTCTTCGAGCGCGGCAGCAGGCTCACCGAGGAGCTCCTCGCCCGCCGGTACGGCGTCTCGCGCGTCCCCGTCCGCGAGGCCCTGCGCACCCTGGAGTCCGAGGGCTTCGTCACCACCCGCCGCCACGCCGGGGCCTGCGTGGCCGAGCCCACCGAGCAGGAGGCCGCCGACCTGCTGGAGCTGCGGGTGCTGCTGGAGCCCCTGGGGGCCTCCCGGGCCGCACAGCGGCGTACCGAGGGCCACCTGAAGGTGCTGCGCGGGCTCGTACGCCTCGGCCAGGAGAGGGCCCGCCGGGGCCAGGGCGAGGACCTGCGCTCCCTGGGCGGCTGGTTCCACGAGACGCTCGCCCAGGCCTCCGGCAGCCCCGCTCTGATCTCGATGCTCACCCAGCTGCGGCACAAGATCGCCTGGATGTACGTGGTGGAGGCCCCGGCGCACCCCGTGGAGTCCTGGGCCGAGCACGGCGCCATCGTCGACGCCGTGGCGCGCGGGGACGCCGACCGGGCGCGGGCCCTCGCCGCCGCGCACATGGCCCGCACCACGGGGGCGCACCGGCTGCGGAGGGCGCGGGGCGAGGGGCCGGTGAGGGGTTCGCAACCTGCCGTAAACACCGCGGGCGGCCGCCTTTAACAAAGGCCGTATACAAAGGGGTGGCGGAATTCGTCGGGCCGCATTTTTTCCGTGCCCTGATTTCGCCGCGCCATTCCCTGTCCGGCCGAGGTGCCAGAAAAGGAAAATGAGCCGCATCCCGGAACGGGTCACGGCTCATTCGGCGGCCGGAAACCGGCCGGAAGCTCAGACGGTCTCGGGAAGCTCCTCAAGGCCTTCCGCGACCAGCTTCGCCAGGCGGTCCAGGGCGGCTTCCGCGCCATCGGCGTCGGAGGCCAGGATGATCTCCTCGCCACCCTGTGCACCCAGGCCCAGCACGGCGAGCATGGAGCCGGCGTTGACGGGCGTGCCGTCGACCTTGGAGATGGTCACCGGGATACCGGAAGCGGTCGTCGCCCGGACGAAGATCGAGGCGGGACGAGCGTGCAGGCCCTCGGCCCAGCCGACGTTGACGCGGCGCTCTGCCATGGTGATGCCCTTCAGGTTCTGCGGGTTGTCTAGACCACTATCTCACGACCGCCGGGCTGCATCCGACCGACCTTCGGCCCGAGGAAGCCTGCCGTTCGACCTCCCAGCTTGCCCTGGTTCGTCCCTCTTGCCCAACCCGCCGCGCGCGTGGGGTCCGCGGGGTCCCGGGCCGTACTCTTGGCCCATGCGGACGCCGTCGGATCCTTCGTACCCGGCCCACTGGGAAGCGGATGTCGTGCTGCGCGACGGCGGCACCGCCCGGATCAGGCCGATCACCACAGAGGACGCGGGCCGGCTGGTCAGCTTCTACGAGCAGGTCTCGGACCAGTCGAAGTACTACCGGTTCTTCGCGCCCTACCCGCGTCTGTCCGCCAAGGACGTGCGCCGCTTCACCCATCACGACTACGTCGACCGGGTCGGCCTGGCCGCCACCGTGGGGGACGAGTTCATCGCCACCGTCCGCTACGACCGGATCGACGCCACCGGCCGCCCCGCCACCGGCCCCGCCGACGAGGCCGAGGTCGCCTTCCTGGTCCAGGACGCCCACCAGGGCCGCGGGGTCGCCTCCGCACTCCTCGAACACATCGGAGCGGTCGCCCGGGAGCGCGGCATCCGGCGCTTCGCCGCCGAGGTGCTGCCGGCCAACACCAAGATGATCAAGGTCTTCACGGACGCCGGCTACACCCAGAAGCGCAGCTTCGAGGACGGCTCCGTCCACCTCACCCTCGACCTCGAACCCACCGCCGAGTCCCTCGCCGTCCAGCGCGCCCGCGAGCAGCGCGCGGAGGCCCGCTCCGTGCAGCGGCTGCTCTCGCCGCGCTCCGTCGCGGTGATCGGCGTCAGCCGCACCGAGGGAGGCGTCGGCCGGGCCGCGCTGCGCAACCTCCTGGACTCCGGCTTCACCGGAGCCGTCCACGCCGTCAACGCCGCCCTGCCGGACGGTGCGGACGGTACGGGCCGGACGCTGGCCGGCGTACCCGCGTACCGCTCCCTCGCGGGCCTCGACGGCCCGGTCGACCTCGCGGTCGTCGCCGTCCCCGCCGAACGCGTGCCCGAGGCGGTCGCGGACTGCGGCGAGCACGGCGTCCAGGGCCTGGTCGTCCTCTCCGCCGGGTACGCCGAGAGCGGTCCGGCGGGACTGGAGCGGCAGCGCGAACTCGTGCGCCAGGCACGCTCGTACGGGATGCGGCTGATCGGGCCGAACGCCTTCGGCGTCATCAACACCGACCCCGGGGTCCGGCTCAACGCCTCCCTCGCACCCGGCTCCCCGGAGCCGGGCCGCATCGGCCTGTTCGCCCAGTCCGGCGCCATCGGCATCGCCCTGCTCTCCGGCCTGGTACGACGCGGGGCGGGACTCTCCTCCTTCATCTCCGCGGGCAACCGCGCCGACGTCTCCGGCAACGACTTCCTCCAGTACTGGTACGAGGACCCCGCCACCGACGTGGCCCTGCTGTACCTCGAAACCCTCGGCAACCCGCGGAAGTTCACCCGCCTCGCGCGGCGTACCGCCGCCGTGAAGCCGGTGGTCGTCGCCAAGGGCGGCCGCCACAGCGGGGTCAGCCCGGCCGGCCACACCGTGCCCGAGACCCGGCTGCCGGACGCCACCGTCTCCGAATTGCTCCGGCAGGCCGGCGTGATCCGGGTGGACACGGTCACCGAACTCGTGGACGTGGGCCTGCTGCTGGCCGACCAGCCGCTGCCCGCCGGCCCGCGCGTGGCGATCCTCGGCAACTCCGAGTCCCTCGGCCTCCTCTCGTACGACGCCTGCCTCACCGAGGGGCTGCGCCCGCACGCCCCGCTCGACCTGACCACGGCCGCGGCGCCGGAGGACTTCCGTGCCGCCCTGGGCGCGGCGCTGCGGGATCCCGGGAACGACGCGGTGATCGTCACCGCCATCCCGTCCGTGGGGGAGAGCACCCTCACCGAGGACCTGGCCGAGGCGCTCCGGGCGGCCGCGGCCCAGGCCCCGGCGAAGCCGGTGGCCGTGGTGCACGTGGAGCTGGGCGACCTCGCGGAGGCGCTCTCCACCGCGGCCTCGACGACGGCGGCGGGGGGCCGGGAGTCCGACGCGGCGGCCGCGGTAGACCCGGCGTCCGGAGCGCAGTCCGGCCCGGACCCGCTGGCCACCGGAATGGCCCCGGCAGCCACCGCAGCGCAGGCGGCCGGCCCGGCCGCGGCCCCCGCCGGGGCCGCTCACGCCTCCGCCGCACCCACACCGGCCTCCGGTGCTCCCGCGTCCGCCGCCCCCGCCCACGCTTCCGCACCCGGCGGCTCCGCCGCCCCCGCCCACGCTTCCGCACCCGCCGGCTCCGCCGCCGCCCCCGCCCCCGCCCCCGAGCACACGCGCCCGCCCCGCGGCCCCATCCCCGCCTACCCCTCCCCGGAGCGGGCGGTCCGCGCGCTCGCCGAGGCCGTCCGGTACGCCGAGTGGCGCCGCGGCACCGCGGTGTCCGGCCAGGTCCCGGAGTACGAGGACATCGACACCGCCGGGGCCGCCGCCCAGCTGGAGGCGCTGCTCTCCGGCGCCGACGGCGACGCCGGCACCACCCTCGCCGAGGCCGACGCCCACGCGCTGCTCGCCCGGTACGGGATCCGGGTGCTGCCCACGCTGCCCGCGCCCACCCCCGACGCCGCCGCCGACGCCGCCGCCCGGCTCGGCTACCCCGTGGCCCTGAAGACCACCGCCCCGCACCTCAGGCACCGGGCCGACCTGGGCGGCGTACGCCTGGAGCTGGCCAACGAACAGGAGCTGCGCCGCGCCTACGGGGAGCTGACCGAGCTGCTCGGCAAGCCGGCCGAGCTGCTGCCCGTGGTGCAGGCGATGGTCCCGCGGGGCGTCGACACCGTCGTCCGGTCCGTCATCGACCCCGCGGTCGGCGCCGTCCTCTCCTTCGGCCTGGCCGGCGTGGCCTCCGAGCTGCTCGGCGACACCGCCCACCGCCTCGTGCCCGCCACCGACCGCGACGCCGCCGCCCTCGTCCGCTCCATCCGCACCGCGCCCCTGCTCTTCGGCTGGCGCGGCAGCGCGCCGGTGGACACCCCCGCCCTGGAGGAGCTGCTGCTGCGCGTCTCCCGGCTGGTGGACGAGCACCCCGAGGTGGCCCAGGTCTCGCTGGAGCCCGTCGTCGTCGCGACCGAGGGCCTCTCGGTGCTCAGCGCACAGGTGCGGATCGCCCGCCCGCCGGTCAGGACCGACCTCGGGCCCCGCACGCTGCCGAGCTACTGACCGACGCCGCGGGGAGCGGCCGCACGGAGCGGCTTGGGCGCCTCCTGCGGGCCTTAGGATGGACCCCATGGCGAAATCCGGTACGACGACCCAGGGGCTGCGCGCAGCGATCGAGCGCAGCGGCTACTACCCGGCCCTCGTGGCCGAGGCCGTGGAGGCCGCGGTGGGCGGCGAGCCGATCTCGTCGTACCTGGTCCACCAGGAGACCACCTTCGACTCCAATGAGGTGCGGCGGCACGTCACCGTCCTGGTCCTGACCGGCAACCGCTTCATCGTGAGCCACACCGACGAGCAGGCCGCCGACGCGGGCTCCCCGTCCCCGTACGCGACCACCTCCACCGAGTCGGTCAAGATCAGCGCGATCTCCTCCGTGGTGGTCAGCCGCGTCGTGGCGAACCCCGAGTCCTACACGCCCGGCACCCTGCCCCGCGAGGTCGTCCTGACCATCGGCTGGGGCGCGGTCTCCCGCATCGACCTGGAGCCGGCCGCCTGCGGCGACCCGAACTGTGACTCCGACCACGGCTACACCGGCAACTCCACCGCCGACGACCTGAGCCTGCGCGTCAGCGAGGCGGGCGACGGCCCCGAGGCCGTGCGCCAGACCCTCGCCTTCGCGCAGGCCCTCTCCGAGGCCACGGCCGCCACCGGCGCCCGCTGATGGTGCACTCCGCCTGGCACGAGCCCGAGCCGGTACTCCTCGACCTCGACGGCGCACCCGTGCCCCAGTACGGGTCGGGCTCGCTCGCCGACCTGCTGCCCACGCTCGCGGCCGGCCAGGGCGTGCCCGGGCTGACGGCGACGATCACCGAGCTGACCCCGGCCGACCGGAACTGCGTGTTCCTGATAGACGGGCTCGGCTGGGAGCAGATCAAGGCGCACCCGGACGAGGCCCCGTACCTCACCTCGCTTCTCGGCAGCTCGCGCGGCGGCACCGGCCGCCCGCTCACCGCCGGCTTCCCGGCGACCACCGCCACCTCGCTGGCCTCGGTCGGCACGGGCCTGCCGCCCGCCCGGCACGGCCTGCCCGGCTACGCCGCCCGCAACCCCGCCACCGGCGAGCTGATGAACCAGCTGCGCTGGCGGCCCTGGACCTCGCCCGCCGTCTGGCAGCCGTACCCGACGGTCTTCCGCATGGCGCACGAGGCCGGGGTGGCGACGGCCCAGGTGTCGTCTCCCGACTTCGCCCGGACGCCGCTGACCAAGGTCGCGCTGAGCGGCGGCACCTTCCACGGCCGGATCACCGGCGAGGAACGGATGGACCTCGCGGCCGAGCTGCTCGGCGCCGGGGACCGCTCGCTGGTCTACACGTACTACAGCGAGCTGGACGGCGCCGGCCACCGGCAGGGTGTCGACTCGGACGCCTGGCGCGGCCAGCTCATGTACGTGGACCGGCTGGTCCAGCGGCTGGCGGAGCAGCTCCCGGCGCGGTCGGCGCTGTACGTCACGGCCGACCACGGCATGGTGGACATCCCGTTCGACGAGGAGTCCCGCTACGACTTCGACGAGGACTGGGAACTGAGCGCCGGCGTCGCGCTGCTGGGCGGCGAGGGCCGGGCGCGGCACGTGTACGCCGTACCGGGCGCGGAGGCCGACGTCCTCACGGTCTGGCGCGAGGTGCTCGGGGACCGCTTCTGGGTGGCGAGCCGCGAGGAGGCCCTGGCCCTGGGCTGGTTCGGGGCGCCGGGGGAGTGCGACGAGCGCGTGCTGGGCCGGATCGGCGACGTGATCGCCGCCGCCCGGGACGACGTCGCGATCATCGCCTCCCGCACCGAGGTCAACGAGTCCGCCCTGACCGGCATGCACGGCTCGATGACCCCCGCGGAGCAGTTCGTGCCGCTCCTCGAAGTCCGCACCTGACGCCTGCCGCCCCGCCCGCCCCTCCCCGACTCGACCCGACCCGACCCGAAAGGTCAGCGCTTCCCCATGCCCGAGCTGGTGTTCTTCTCCGGAACGATGGACTGCGGAAAGAGCACTCTGGCGCTCCAGATCACGCACAACCGCTCGGCCCGGGGACTGGTGGGCGTGATCTTCACGCGGCAGGACCGCGCCGGCGAGGGCAAGCTCTCCTCGCGCCTCGGCCTGGTGACGGACGCGGTCGAGGTCACCGACCCGATGGACGTGTACGCGTACCTGGTCAGGGAACTCTCGGCGGGCGGCAAGGCCGACTACGTGATCGTGGACGAGGCGCAGTTCCTGACGCCGGACCAGATCGACCAGCTGGCCCGGATCGTGGACGACCTGGACATGGACGTCTTCGCCTTCGGCATCACCACCGACTTCCGCACCAAGCTCTTCCCGGGCTCGCAGCGCCTGATCGAACTGGCCGACCGCATCGAGCAGCTCCAGGTCGAGGCCCTGTGCTGGTGCGGCGCCCGCGCCACGCACAACGCCCGCACGGTGGGCGGCGTGATGGTGGTCGAGGGCGAGCAGGTCGTCGTCGGCGACGTGAACCGCCCCGCGGAGGAGATCGGCTACGAGGTCCTCTGCCGCCGCCACCACCGCCGCCACATGACCAGCGCCACCGCCCACGCGGGCTCCCTCTCCCCGGACGTCCTCCCGGTCGCCTCCGGCTGATCTGCCGATTCCGGGACTCCTCCGGGCCGGTACCGCGTCCGCCCAGGGCGGCCCAGGGCGGCCCAGGGCGGCCCGGGGCAGCGCGTGACGGGGTGTCCGTGACGCGCCGCCCGGGCGGCTGTCAGTTCGCGGCCGGGTAGAGGTCGCGGAGCAGCTTCGACTCGTCGTCGGTCAGCGCGATGCGGAACGTCTCGCGCAGGGTGTCGACGAGTTCGTCGGCGGACAGTCGGACGGTCTCCTTGCGACCGTCCGGGAAGGTCCGCACCAGCTCCTGGTTGCGCAGGCTGTAGCGCACGTGCGCCTCGGGCCGCTGCGCGACGAGCTGGCCCACGAAGGGCGAGCGGGGGTGCGTGGACGAGTAGTGGTTCGCCACCTGGAAGTCGATGGCGTGCTGCCGCTCCAGGCGGACCGCCCACACGTCGAACCAGCCGTCGGCGTGCTCGCTGCGCAGGATCCAGTCGTCGCCCTCCCGGTCCAGACGCCACGTCCAGTCGCCCGCCGTCAGGAGACCGCCGGCCTCGAAGGGCACCGGCTCCAGCGGGCCCTCGTCGCCGAAGCCGACGTCCGCGATCCAGCGCCGCCCGTCCGCCTCGACCAGCAGGACGGTGTGGGAGCGCCAGCGGACCGGCGCGTTCCCGCGGCGTACGCGCGACAGCAGCCGGGAGACCGGGAAGCCGAGGCGCTCCAGGACGGCGGCGAACAGCAGGTTGTTCTCGTAGCAGTAGCCGCCGTGGCCCTCGCCGACCATCTTCCGCTGGATCGCGTCGATGTCGATGTCGATGGCGCCGCCGAGCGCCAGGGCGACGTTCTCGAAGGAGAACGTGGCGAGGTGGGCGCGGTGCAGGGCGCGGAGCGTGGCCGCGTCCGCGGTGCGCGGGCCGTCGTAGCCGACGCGGGCCAGGTAGGCGTCCAGGTCGAGCTTCTCGGCGCCCCAGTCCGGCTCGGTGCCGGGCTGCGCGGGTAGTGCGTCAATCTGCATGGTCATCTCCCGGTGTGGTGGGGTACGGGGCCCGCGCGCGGATCGTGCTCGCGTGCGCACCCAGCGGCCATGCTCCGGCAGCCGTCCGGAGAGCCGGGATCCGATTCCGGGAGTTTGTCAGGACTGGGGGCACTTGCCGCCCGATGCCCGGTCCGCGGGCCCACGGAGCCTCCGTCCAGGGGCACATGGACCCTCTCCCCGATGCCTCCGCGTCGGCGGGTCCGAGGACCTGACGGACCCGCGCCCGCCCCTTTGACCCTGCCCGAGCCCGCTCCGCAACCTTCAGGAAGGTTGGCCGGCGGGCTGCGATCCGTCGCCGCGAAGAGACGCCAACCGCGAGCGTGCCCAGGTCCGTTCCCCGGCCCTGGCCGCACAAAGGAGAGTATTTCTGATGTCGAACACATCGGCCTCGGACAGCGAAACAGCCGCGGTCCGCACCACCGGAACAGTGGCGTCGAAACCGGCGGTCGGCCTCACGGCCGAGGAGCGCGCCGAGCAGTTCCCCTTCGCCACGACCTTGGCGGTCCTCGCCCTCGCCGCCGTCGTCGTCGTCAGCCAGGGCTACGTGGCGATCCCGCTCATGCCGGACTTCGGTGAGGCGTGGGGCGTCTCGCAGGGTTCCGCGGCGTGGGCGACCACGGCGTTCTCCGCCGCCTACGCGTGCGCCTCGCTGGCGAGCGGCTTCCTCGCCGACCGGTACGGCCGCCGCAACGTCGTGGTCGCGAGCATCGCGGTCATGGCCGTGATGACGGCGCTCGTGCCGCTCGCGTCCGATCTCGTGACCGGTTCCCTTCTGCGGGCCCTGCAGGGCTCGATGGCCGGTGTGTTCACGCCGGTGGTGTACATCTACCTGAGCGACCGGGTCCCGACGCGCCGCCTCGCCCTGGCCCTCACCGTGGTGTCCTGCGCTCTGGGCGTGGCGCTGTGCGTCGGCCAGGTCATGGCGCAGATCCTGGGGTCCTCGCTGGGCTGGCAGTCCGTGTTCTGGCTGGTGGCGCCGCTGCTGGCGGTCGTGGCGGCGGTGGCCTGGAAGGTCCTGCTGCCGGACGAGGCCAGGGACCTGCCGCCGCGCGACGCCAAGGGGCCCTCGCCCGTCGCCGGCGTGCTGCGGAACGGTTCGATCGTCGCGCTCTTCGTGGCCTCCCTGGGCGTCCTCGGCAGCCTCACCGCGATCTACACCGGTGTGCAGCTCTACGGGCCCGCGGAGGTGGTCGGGAACCACGACACGATGCTGGCCCTCCGCGCCAGCGCCCTCCCGGCCATGGTCGGTGCCGTCTTCCTCGCGCCGGTCATGGGACGCCTGTCCGCACTGACCCGGACGGTCATCGGGTTCGCCGTCGGCGCCGTCGGACTGCTCGCGGCCGCCCTGTACGCCGATTCCGTGATCGGCCTGGGCGTCTCGCTCTTCGTCTACGTGCTGGCGATCTCGACCGTCAGCCCGGCCCTCGTCCAGGCCGTCGGCACCAGCGCCGGGCCCGCCCGGGCCACCGCCACCGCGATCTACAGCTTCATCCTCAACGGCGGAGTCGCACTGGGTGCCCAGATCCCGCAGGGCATGCCGGGCCTGTCCAGCCTGGCGCTGCTCCTCGCGGCCGCCCTCGTGGTCGGCATCGGGCTCGTCGGCCTCGCCGCCCGGTCGGCCCGCCGCCACGCGGCCGCGTGACGAAGTCCCCCGGCAGGGAGAGGAGGTGGTGGCCCATTGAACCGGTGAACCGTCAGCACAACCGGACGTGACGCCCCTTCACCGGGCGCCGTCCCACGCGAAGGCCACACAGAAGAACTTTCCACAGAGGGAGAGAGCAGTGACCACTCAGGAACAGTCGGCTCCGGAACTCATCCACGTCGCCCAGGGCGAGGGTGACACCCGGTGGGTATTCCGTGACCACTACACCTTCAAGGCGGAGAAGCAGGACACGGGCGGCGCGTTCGGCCTGCTGGAGGTCGTGCTGCACCCCGGTTCCGGCGCCCCGCCGCACACCCACCACGGCGAGGACGAGGCCTTCTACCTCCTTGAGGGCAGCCTGGAACTCCGCTGGGAGGGCCGCGTCGAGACGGCCGGGCCGGGCTCGTTCGTCTTCCTGCCGCGCGGCAAGGCGCACACGTACAGCGTCCTCGGCGACACCCCGGTGAAGATGCTCGCCTGGTACACGCCCGGCGGCACCGAGGGCTACTTCAAGAAGCTCGGCATCTCGGCCGCCAACGGCGTGCCGCGTCCGCCGGCCGAGCAGTTCGAGATCGACGCCAAGGACGCCAGCGTGGTGGCCCTGGAGTTCGACGTCATCCGCTAGTCCGGTCCGCCGCCCGGGACACCCGGCGTCCGGACGCCTGACGTCCGGCCCCGAGGACCGGGCGTGAAGACCAGGCGGGCGGGGGGGGGGGGGGGGGGGGGGGGGCGGGGGGCCCGGGGGGGGGGGGGGGGGGGGGGGCCCCGGGGGGGGGGGGGGGGGGGGGGGGCGGGGGGGGGGGCCGGGGGGGGCGGGCGGCGCGGGGCG
>NZ_JBITRX010000018.1:0-69195 GCF_044540325.1 Streptomyces sp. NPDC086023 | reverse complement strand
GGCCCCCCCGGGGGGCGGCCCGCCGCCGGCCCGCCCCCGCGCCGGGGGGGTCCCCCCCGGGGGGCGGGGGCGGGCCCGGGGGCCCCCCCCACGGCCGCCGTCGTCAGCGCTCCGTGCGGATGATCGTGAAGACCGCGCCCTCGGGGTCCGCGACCGTGGCCAGGCGGCCGCTCGCGCCCTCGCGCGGCGGCTGGATCACGTGGCCGCCGAGGTCCACCACCTGCCGGGCCGCCTCGTCGGGGTCCGTCACCTCGAAGTACGTCATCCAGTGCGCCCCCCGGTCGTGCGGCAGGGCCCGGCCCACGCCGTGCACCGCGCAGACGGGGCGGCCCTCCAGGTGCAGGGTGACGTAGTCGAAGTCCGCCGACACCAGCGCCTCCAGCTCGTGCCCGAAGACGGTCTGGTAGAACTTCGCCACCGTCGAGGTCTCCTGGGTCACCAGCTCGTTCCACACCGGCGTGCCGGGCACCCCGGTCAGGCGAGAGCCGACGTGCGCGGAGGCCTGCCAGATGCCGAAGACCGCGCCCACCGGGTCCGAGCAGATCGCCATCCGCCCCGCGTGGTCCGCGTCCAGCGGCCCCACCGCCACCGTGCCGCCGCAGCTGCGGATCAGCTCGGCCGTCGTGTCCGCGTCGTCCGTGGCCAGGTACGGGGTCCAGGCGGTCGGCAGGTGCCGGTCGGGCGGCAGCTGCCCGATGCCCGCGACCTCCTTGCCGTCCAGCCGCGCCCGTACGTACGGACCCAGCTGCCCGGGGCCGGGCACGTACTCCCAGCCGAAGAGGGAGCTGTAGAACTCCTGGGTCGTCGTGAGGCCGTGCACCATCAGGCTGACCCAGCACGGGGTGCCGGGGGAGCGCCGCAACGCCTGCTCGGTCATGGAGACGATGGTGGCACTCCCCGCTCCGCCGCGCGCCCCGGCCGCGCCGCCTTTCCGGCCCGCGGGACAGAGATGTCCGAATCGATGCGCCCGGGTGATTTCGTGCCCGTTACGCCAGGCGTGGCGGCTGGAGGAGGATGTGCCCATGAACCCGATCATTTCCGCTTCCGAGCTCCTGGCCGCGACGGCCGGCCCCGCGCGGCCCGTGCTGCTGGACGTCCGCTGGCAGCTGGGCGGCCCCGACCTGCGGGCCGAGTACGAGGCCGGGCACGTCCCGGGCGCGGTCTACGTCGACCTGGACCGCGAACTGGCAGGTCCGCCCGGTGCCGGCGGCCGACACCCGCTCCCGGACCCCGAGGCCTTCGCGGCGGTGATGCGCCGCGCCGGCGTGGGCCGGGAGACCCCGGTGGTCGTGTACGACGGGGGCCTGGGCTGGGCCGCGGCGCGCGCCTGGTGGCTGCTGCGCTGGACGGGGCACGAGGACGTCCGTGTGCTGGACGGGGGACTCGGGGCGTGGGTGGCTGCGGGCGGTGCCCTGTCGGCCGAGATCCCGTCGCCGGCCGAGGGTGATTTCAAGCCAAGTCCGGGTGGCATGGGTCTGCTGGACGCGGAGGGCGCCGCGGAGCTGGCCCGCGCAGGTGTGCTGCTGGACGCCCGGGCGGGTGAGCGGTACCGGGGCGACGTCGAGCCCATCGACCCCGTCGGCGGTCACATCCCGGGCGCGCTGTCGGCGCCGACCACGGAGAACGTGGGGGGAGGCCAGCGCTTCCTGCCCGCGCCGGAGCTCGCGGCGCGCTTCTCGGCGCTCGGAGTGGACGGGGGGCGCCCGGTGGGCGTGTACTGCGGGTCTGGCGTGTCCGGCGCCCACGAGGTGCTGGCCCTGGCCGTTGCCGGGGTGCCGGCCGCGCTGTACGCCGGCAGCTGGTCGGAGTGGTGCTCCGACCCGTCGCGCCCGGTGGCCACGGGTCCGGACCCGCAGTAGTCACGCCGGAGGCCGTGCACGCGTACGGGCCCGGTACCGCTCCACTCGCGGTACCGGGCCCGTACGCCCTGCCTGTGGGCCGTGCCTGCGGCCCCGGCTGCTCCTACTCCTGCTTCTTGCGGCGCGTGCCGAAGACGATCTCGTCCCAGCTCGGCACGGCCGCGCGGCGGCCGGGACGGACGCCGTCCGCCTCGGCCTGCCGGTCGGTCGTCCCGATCAGCCGCTCCCGGTGGCCCGCCACCGAACGCGGCATGAGCACGTCCGCGTACGCCGCCCCGGCCCCGGCCGACGCGGCGGGGGCCGCCGTGGCCGCCTCCTCCGCCTCGGTCTCGGACTCCTCGGGCTGCGTGGTCCGCTCCGGTACGACGAGGTCGCCCCGGAAGCTCGGGACGGCCTCCAGCAGGCTGGTCAGCGAGTCCCGCTCCTCCTCCGGTTCCGGGGCCGGCGCGGGGGCCCGCTCCAGCTGCCGGTCCAGGGCGCGGTCCAGCGGCCGGTCCCGCGGCAGCCGCGCGATCCGCGGCACGAACGGGAAGCTCGGCTCCGGCGCCGGAAGGTCGTCGGCCTCGCCGATGAGGGAGCGCGCCTCGTCGTCGACGGCCTGGACGAGCCGCCGGGGCGGGTCGTACGTCCAGCTCGCCGAGTGCGGCTCGCCCGCCACCCGGTAGACCAGCAGGACCTCCCAGGTGCCGTCGTCGCGGCGCCAGGAGTCCCACTGAACGGAGTCCTTCTCGGCCCCGCGCAGCAGCAGCCGCTCCTGCACGGCGTCGCCCAGCTGGGGTCCGGTGTTCTCGCCGGGCCGGCGCACGGGCGTCTTGCGGGCGCGCTCGGCCATGAAGGCGCGCTCGGCGAGCACGGGTCCCTCGAAGCGGCGTACCCGGTCGACGGAGATGCCGGCGAGTTGTGCGACCTCCTCCGCGGAGGCACCGGCACGTATCCGCGCCTGGATGTCGCGGGGGCGGAGGTGGCTCTCCACCTCGATCTCGATCTGGCCGAGCCGGGCGCGGTCGTTGCGCACGGCCGCGCGCAGCCGCTCGTCGATCGGAAGGGTGTACTCCGTGCCGTCCGCAGCCTTGAGCACCAGTCGTGTGCCGTCATTCGAGACGGCCACGACACGCAGTTCGGGCATGGGGACCTCCCGGGTGGTGCCTGCCGACGTCACGTGCGTCGCTGCTTCCGCTAGTCGAGTGTGGCCTGCCCGGGTGCAGCCTGCCACAACCTTGCCGAGTTAAACCGGCGTGTCGGGCATGCGCCCTTGATCGCCGTTATGGCACGGTTACCTGTTCGCCACTCATAGTGACGACGCGGTCACTCTGTGCAGCGGGGCACCGTACGAACCCACGGCTTCGCCGGTAGCGAGCGCCGTTTCTCCGAAGACCGGCCCCCTCTCCCGAGTCCGGGCATCCGAAAGGAAGCGCGGTCCCAGGGCTCGCCACAGTACTCCATTCGGGCCACCTGGGTGGACCGCCGCGC
Source organism: Streptomyces sp. NPDC086023 (assembly GCF_044540325.1). Classification (NCBI taxonomy): domain Bacteria; kingdom Bacillati; phylum Actinomycetota; class Actinomycetes; order Kitasatosporales; family Streptomycetaceae; genus Streptomyces; species Streptomyces sp. NPDC086023. The sequence goes on along the minus strand of NZ_JBITRX010000018.1, from coordinate 65,866 downwards.
CGCCGAACTTGTCCCGCGGCAGGGGAGTTGGGGCGCGCGATTCCTTACGTGGGCCTGATGAACGGGCGTTTTCTGGTGTCTTGGTTCACAGAATCCCTCTCGGTGGAACTATCCGCTTCGCCCATATGTCAGTAACTGCTGTAAGTGGAGTGGTCGGTGACGGCAGGGGCTGGGGATGGGTCGGAAAACGGACACCGCGTCGGCTGGGACGACGGCGACGGGAGTGACGGAGCGGGAGGCGCGCGACGCGGACGCGGGCGGCGCGGATGCGGGCGGCGCGGAGAAGAAGCGGCTCGACCTGAGCGTCGCCCAGGTCGCGGGCAGCTCCCTCGCCACCATCGCCGCCGCCTACCTCGCGTCCGAGATGGGCGTCTACGGGACCATCCTGGGCGCCGGCGTCGTCAGCGTCGTCGCCACCGCGGGCGGACCGGTCATCCAGCACCTCTTCAAGCGCACCGGCGAGACCCTCCGGGAGACCGGCGAAGCCGCCCGCCCCAAGGCCCGGCAGGTGCCGCCGGCGGAACGCCGGCCGGGCGCGGGGGCCGCCGTACCGCCCGGGCCGGGGCCCTCGCCGGGCCCGCCGGCGGACTTCGGCTCGGCCACCACGCACGGCACCCGGGTGCGCGGCTGGAAGGCCAAGGCGGTAGCCGCCGCCCTGGTCTTCGGGGTCTCCATGGGCGGTATAGCCGCGTACGAGCTGGTCTCCGGCAACACCTCCGCCTTCGGCGGCGTCACCACCGGCGGCACGACGTCGCAGCAGCACCGCAGCACCCCGCAGGACGAGCCCTCGGGGAACGGGCGGGAGGAGCCGGAGCCCGCGCGCTCCGGGACGCCGGCGCCCGACCCGTCGGGGCCGGCCGGCGCCACCCCCCGCCCGAGGGGCACGCCGACGCCGTCGCACTCCGCGGACCCGACCCCGGAGCCCACCCCGCCGACCCCCACGCCCACCCCGCCGGAACCCACCCCGGCCCCGAGCCCCGGGAAGTCGACGGGATCGGGAACCGGCGCCGGCTCGGGCTCGGGCTCCGGGCCCGGCACGGCCGACGGCGGCACGGACCCGGCCGGGGGCGCGGAGCCGGCCGGCGGCGGGAACTAGCGTCCGCCGCGGCCTCCGTCGCCCCGGTCGCCTCAGTCGCCCAGGACCCGGCGCAGGTAGTCGTTGCCGAACACCCGGTCCGGGTCCAGCCGGTCCCGCAGCGCGGTGAACTCGCCGAACCGCGGGTAGACCTCGGAGAAGTACGCCGCGTCCCGGGTGTGCACCTTGCCCCAGTGCGGACGGCCCCCGTGCGCGGTGAAGATGCGCTCGGCCGCCGTGAAGTACGCCTGGTACGGCGTGCCCTTGTACATGTGGACGGCCACGTACGCCGTCTCGCGCCCGGACGCCGTCGACAGCGCGATGTCGTCGGCCGGCGCCGTGCGCACCTCCACCGGGAAGCTGATCCGCAGGTCCGAGGCGTCGACCATGGCCCGCAGTTCGCGCAGCGCCCCCACGGCCGCCTCGCGCGGCAGGGCGTACTCCATCTCCACGAACCGCACCCGGCGCGGGCTGGTGAACACCTTGTACGGGATGTCCGTGTACGTCCGGGCGGACAGCGCCCGGCTGGCGACGCGGGCGATCGAAGGGATCGTCGCCGGCACCGCCCGGCCGAGCGAACAGGCCGCCTGGAAGACGCCGTTGGAGAGCAGCTCGTCCTCGATCCAGCCGCTCACCGGGCCGTTGGGGGCGGCGGGGCCCGCGCTGCGGTTGTTCCGCTTGGTGTTGCAGTTGCCGGTGTGCGGGAACCAGTAGAACTCGAAGTGCTCGTTCTCGGCCCAGTGCTGCTCGAACTCGTCCGTGACGCGCTCGAAGGACATGGGCTCCTCGCGCGCGGTGAGCAGGAAGAGCGGCTCCACGGCGAAGGTGATCGAGGTGACGATGCCCAGCGCGCCGATGCCGACCCGGGCGGCCGCGAAGACCTCCGGGTTCTCCTTCTCCGAGCAGGTCAGCAGCTCGCCGTCGGCTGTGACCAGGTCCAGCGACCGGATCTGGGCGGCTATGGAGGCGGAGTCGCGGCCGGTGCCGTGGGTCCCGGTGCTCGTGGCGCCGGAGACGGTCTGCTCCATGATGTCGCCCATGTTGGTGAGCGACAGGCCCTCCTGGGCGAGGGCCGCGTTCAGGTCCTTCAGGGCCGTGCCGGCCGCGACCGTCACCGTGCCCGCCTCGCGGTCGATGCGCCGGATGCCGGCCAGGGCCTGGGGTCGCACCAGCACCCCGTCCGTGGCCGCCGCCGAGGTGAAGGAGTGGCCGGTGCCGACCGCCTTGACCTTCAGCCCGTCGGCCGCGGCGCGGCGCACGGCCTCCCTGACCTCCTCGACGGTGCGGGGCGCGACCACCCGCGCGGGCCGCGCGGTGACGTTGCCGGCCCAGTTACGCCACGTGCCGGGCGTCGTCGCGCCGGCCGTCCTCGTGCTGCTCTGCGTGCCCATCGGGTTCCTCCCCTAGCGCAGGCCTCGTCAGCCTGCGGTAACCCGCGAACGCGACCGCCGCCGCGGCGGCCCCTGCCGAGATCGACACCACGAACGCGCTCCGCGCCCCGGCCGCGTCGATCACCCAGCCGGCCACGGAGGACCCGAGCGCGACGCCGACGGCCAGGCCCGTACCCACCCAGGTCATGCCTTCGGTCAGCTTCGCGCGCGGTACGTGCGTCTCGATCAGGGCCATCGTGGTGACCATCGTGGGAGCGATGGCGAGGCCCGCGACAAAGAGCGCCACGGCCAGAAACGGAAGGTTCCCGGCCAGTAGGAGGGGGATCATACTCACGGCCATCGCACAGATGCCCAGGACCCAGGTCCTTTCCTTGCGGCCCTTCAGGCGCACCAGGCCGAACAGCAGTCCGGCGATGCAGGACCCCAGCGCCCAGACCGCGAGGACCACGCTGGCCGCCGCCTGGTTGCCGCGCTCCTCGGCGAAGGCCACGGTCACCACGTCCACCGAGCCGAAGATCGCGCCCGTCGCCACGAAGGTGGCCACCAGCACCTGGAGGCCGGGGGCGCGGAGCGCGGAGCTCCGGTCGGCGCCCGGCTCGCGCGGGTGCGGGACGGGCTCCGTGGCGCGCTGGGCGGTCAGCCAGAACAGGCCGATCAGCAGCGAGACCGTCGCGATCAGGGGCCCGGCCTCGGGGAACCAGACGGTGGACAGTCCGATGGAGGCGATCGGGCCGACGATGAAGCAGACCTCGTCCATCACGGACTCGAAGGAGTACGCGGTGTGCAGCCGGTCGGGCGAGTCCCGGTAGAGCGCCGCCCAGCGGGCCCGCAGCATCGCGCCGGCGCTCGGCACCGCGCCGGCGCAGGCGGTGAAGGCGAACAGCACCCAGTCGGGCGCCCCTTCCCGCGCCGATACGAGCAGGCCCGTCACGGCGGCCACGGATATGAGCACGGCCGGGCGCAGCACCCGCCGCTGGCCGTACTGGTCCACCAGCCGGGAGACCTGCGGGCCGAGCACGGCGGCGGACAGCGCCAGGGTGGCCGTGAGGGCTCCCGCCAGGCCGTAGCGGCCGGTGAGCTGGGAGATCATCGTGACGATGCCGATGCCGAGCATCGAGAGGGGCAGCCGCCCGAAGAATCCGGCAACCGTGAACGCCCGGGTGCCGGGCGCCGCGAAGATCGCGCGGTAGGGACTGGGCAAGGGGCCCTCCGTAAGGGACGTAGATGGCCCGTACAGGTTACGTGCGCCGGGTACGGGGCGGCAGGGGGTTTCTCGGGGGAAAGAAGTTAGGTGAACCTTACCTGCGGTCCCGTGGCGGGCCGGTTACCGGGTGTCCGAACCGGGTGGCAGGATTCGGGACATGCCAGACCAGCTCGCGACTCCCGAAGCCACCGCCGACGCCCGCCCGTACGACGCCCTCCTGCTGCTCTCCTTCGGCGGCCCCGAGGGCCCCGACGACGTGGTCCCGTTCCTGGAGAACGTCACGCGGGGCCGGGGCATCCCGCGCGAGCGCCTCAAAGAGGTCGGGCAGCACTACTTCGGCTTCGGCGGGGTCAGCCCCATCAACGACCAGAACCGCCGCCTGCTGGACGCCCTGCGCAAGGACTTCGCGGAGCACGGCCTGGACCTGCCGGTGTACTGGGGCAACCGCAACTGGGCCCCGTATCTCACGGACACCCTGCGCGAGATGGTCCGCGACGGCCACCGCCGCATCGCCGTCCTGGCCACCAGCGCGTACGCCTCGTACTCCGGCTGCCGGCAGTACCGCGAGAACCTTGCGGACTCGCTCGCCGTCCTCGCCGAGGAGGGCCTGGAGCTGCCGCGCGTCGACAAGCTGCGGCACTACTTCAACCACCCGGGCTTCGTCGAGCCCATGACCGACGGCGTGGTCGCCTCCCTCGCGGAGCTGCCCGAGGACGTCCGGGACACCGCACGCCTCGTCTTCACCACCCACTCCATCCCCACCGCCGCGGCCGACGCCTCCGGCCCGGCCGTGGAGCACACCGAGCACGGCGAGGGCGGCGCGTACGTCCGGCAGCACCTGGACGTCGCCCAGGTGATCGCGGACGCGGTGGCCGCCCGGACCGGGGTCGCGCACCCCTGGGACCTCGTCTACCAGTCCCGCAGCGGCGCCCCGCACATCCCGTGGCTGGAGCCGGACATCTGCGACCACCTGGAGGCCCTGCACGGTTCCGGGACCCCGGCGGCCGTGATGGTCCCCATCGGCTTCGTCTCCGACCACATGGAGGTCATGTACGACCTCGACACCGAGGCCACCGCCAAGGCCGCTGAACTGGGCCTTCCGGTGGCCCGCTCGGCCACGGTCGGCGACGACCCCCGCTTCGCGGCCGCCGTGCGCGACCTCGTGCTGGAGCGGGCCGCCGTCGAGCGCGGCGAGGAGGTCGAGCGCTGCTGGGTCGGCATGCTGGGGGCCGGCCACGACCTGTGCCCCGTGCGCTGCTGCCCGGCCCGGGCGCCCCGCCCGGCCGCCGCCGGCGAGGACAGCCCGTACGCCTGACGCCACCGCACCCCGCCCGCCCGCTGAGGGGAGATCCATGACCGACCCGCTCAACGCCGAACTGCTCGGCATCGCCCTGGAGGCCGCCCGGCAGGCCGGAGAGCTGCTGCGCGACGGCCGCCCCGCCGACCTCGGGGTGGCCGCCACCAAGTCCAGCCCGATCGACGTCGTCACCGAGATGGACATCGCCGCCGAGAAGCTGATCACCGGCCACCTCGGCGCCCACCGGCCCGACGACGCCGTCCTCGGCGAGGAGGGCGCCAGCAGCCCGGGCACCACCGGGGTGCGCTGGATCGTCGACCCGCTCGACGGCACCGTGAACTACCTCTACGGGCTGCCGTCCTGGGCGGTGTCCATCGCCGCCGAGTACCACGGCGAGACCGTGGTCGGCGTGGTGGCCGTGCCGATGCGCGGCGAGACGTACCACGCGGTGCTGGGCGGCGGCGCCTGGCTGGCCGGCGGCGGACCGCTGCGCTGCCGGGCCGCCGCGCCCCTGGACCAGGCCCTGGTCGCCACCGGCTTCAACTACGTCCAGTCCGTCCGCGCCCACCAGGCGGACGTCGCCCAGCGGCTGATCCCGCAGGTCCGGGACATCCGGCGGGGCGGCTCGGCCGCCGTGGACCTGTGCGACGTCGCGGCCGGCCGGCTCGACGGCTACTACGAGCGCGGGCTGCACCCGTGGGACCTGGCCGCCGGCGACCTGATCGCCCGGGAGGCCGGCGCGCTCACCGGCGGACGGCCCGGACAGCCCCCGTCGGGCGAGCTGGCGGTGGCGGCCACCCCGGCCGTCTTCGGGCCCCTCCAGGGCCTGCTGGACGAGGCGGGGGCCTGGCACGACTGAACCGCCCCGCCCAGGGGCGTACGCGGGCCCGGCGGCCCGTCGGGGGCGTGGGCGCCGGAGCGTCCGCGCCCGCGGGGCGTACACGGGCTCCGGGCGGCCCGGAGCAACCCGCAGCCCAGGGTCCTGCGCGCACGCACGGGGGCCCCGGTACCGTCCCGCGGTACCGGGGCCCCCGTGTCGTGCTTCGTGACGGTTCGAGCGGCTACGAAGGTTCCGGACGGACCGGAATCGCCTCGGACGCCTCTCGTGCGGCCGGTGCGCGCTATGCGGCGCTGACCCGCACGCCGTGCTCGGCGGCGAGGCGGTGCAGGTCGTCCAGCTCGGCCTGCTCGACTTCCGCGAGGAAGTCGTCGCCCGTCTCGCGCGCCTGCGTGAGGTCGGACTCCGTGGTCTTGATGCGCTGCAGAAGACCTGCGGTGAATGCGTCCATGGTGCGCCCCCTCTTCGTGGGTCGGGGTCGGTGGCACGGGGGTGCCGGGGGTTCGGCCGCCCGGCACGGGGGTGCCGGGGGCCCATCGCCGGTCACCAGGACACGTGGGTCTGCCACGGCCGGGTGATCGAGGGTGTGACCCCCTCCTCCCCGCCCCCCGGAACGCAGAAACCTCGCAAGGCGCGGGAATCCTCGCCTCCGGCGCCCGCGGAGGCCGCCCAGTGACGCCTTACAGCCGGTTTACCGGAGAAAAGGGCAGGATGGACGCGCAACAGACGCTGCCCCCCACGGGCCCATGAGGAAGGAAATCGACGTGCGCGTACTCGTCGTCGAGGACGAGCAGCTGCTCGCCGATGCGGTGGCCACCGGACTGCGCCGGGAGGCCATGGCCGTGGACGTCGTGTACGACGGCGCGGCCGCCCTGGAGCGCGTCGGCGTGAACGACTACGACGTGGTCGTCCTCGACCGCGACCTCCCTCTGGTCCACGGCGACGACGTCTGCCGCAAGATCGTCGAGCTGGGCATGCCGACCCGCGTCCTGATGCTGACCGCCTCCGGCGACGTCAGCGACCGCGTGGAGGGCCTGGAGCTGGGGGCGGACGACTACCTCCCCAAGCCCTTCGCCTTCAGCGAGCTGACGGCCCGGGTGCGGGCGCTGGGCCGGCGTACGACCGTCGCGCTGCCCCCCGTCCTGGAGCGCGCCGGCATCAAGCTCGACCCCAACCGCCGCGAGGTGTTCCGGGACGGCCGCGAGGTGCAGCTCGCGCCCAAGGAGTTCGCGGTGCTGGAGGTCCTCATGCGCAGCGAGGGCACCGTCGTCTCGGCCGAGCAGCTGCTGGAGAAGGCCTGGGACGAGAACACCGACCCCTTCACCAACGTGGTGCGCGTGACGGTCATGACCCTGCGGCGCAAGCTGGGCGAGCCGCCGGTCATCGTGACCGTGCCCGGCTCCGGATACCGGATCTGACGGCGGTGGCATCGACCCCCGCGCCGCCACCGGCGCCTCCGAAGCCCACCTGGGACCCCGGCCAGCCCGAGGGTCCCTTCCCTTGGCTCAGACCGACCATCCGGATACGCCTGACGCTGCTCTACGGCGGCATGTTCCTGATCGCCGGGATCCTGCTGCTGTCGATCATCTACCTGCTCGCCGCCCAGGCGGTGCACGGGGGCAGCTTCCCGCCGTTCAAGATCGTCGGCGGGCAGAAGATCGAGGTCACCAGCGCGACGTGCCCCGGGGTGGGCGGCGACCAGACGATCGACCAGTTCAACCAGGCCATCTCGGCCTGCATGGACCAGCAGAAGAAGCAGGTCCTGGACGACCTGCTGAGCCGCTCCCTGATGGCGCTGCTGGGCCTGAGCATCATCGCCTTCGCCTTCGGCTATGCGATGGCCGGCCGGGTCCTCTCGCCCCTGGGCAAGATCACCCGTACCGCCCGGCGCGTGGTCGGCTCCGACCTCTCCCGGCGGATCGAGCTGGACGGGCCGGACGACGAGCTCAAGGAGCTCGCCGACACCTTCGACGAGATGCTGGACCGGCTGGAGCGGGCCTTCACGGCCCAGCAGCGGTTCGTCGGGAACGCCTCCCACGAGCTGCGAACCCCGCTGGCCATCAACCGCACGCTGCTGGAGGTGCACCTCTCGGACCCCGGGGCGCCCGTGGAGCTCCAGCAGCTGGGCAAGACGCTGCTCGCCACCAACGAGCGCAGCGAGCAGCTCGTGGAGGGCCTGCTGCTGCTCGCCCGCAGCGAGAACCAGATCGTCGAGCGCAAGCCCGTGGACCTGGCCGAGGTCGCCTCGCGCGCCATCGACCAGGCGCGCGCCGAGGCCGACGCCAAGGGCGTGGAGATCCGCGGCGAGCGCGCCCTGGCCGTCGTCCAGGGCAACGGCGTGCTGCTGGAGCGGATCGCCCTGAACCTGGTGCAGAACGCCGTCCGGTACAACGTGCCGGAGGGCGGCTGGGTCGAGGTGACCACCGAGGTCCAGCACGGCCAGGCGGTCCTGGTGGTATCGAACACAGGTCCCGTGGTTCCCGCATACGAGATCGACAACCTCTTCGAACCGTTCCGGCGGCTGCGCACCGAGCGAACCGGCAGCGACAAGGGCGTCGGGCTGGGCCTTTCCATCGCCCGCTCGGTCGCCCGGGCGCACGGCGGACGGATCGTCGCGGAGCCCCGGGAGGGCGGTGGCCTGGTGATGCGTGTCACGCTGCCCATCTAGCATCCGGACATGATTTCGCCCTGAGCGAAATCGAGCGCGGTCGCGAGAGGTCGATTTCTGTGTGATCGATCACATTGCGCCGTGCCGGGTCCTGTACGTTCAGTGACCCTCTGGGGTACCGGAAAGCCCGGGAAAGTCCGGGTTTCCGGCCCCCCGAATGGCGGGAAATACACGGGGTGGCACCGATGCGGCGCGACCGTCGAACCGTGTACGGTCCCGCTCGACATCCCCGCCGATCGCTCCTTCAGGCGTGCGGCTGGGTGTCGATTGAGTAACAGACCTTGATGTGAGGCAAAATCTCCGCCTCAGGTCGGGCACAAGTCCGGCCTCTCGCGCGTTACGTGCGCTGAGACACCGCTAACACCCAGAGGGGGAGAGCGACTATGGCAACGGACTACGACACCCCACGCAAGACCGACGACGACGTCGACAACGACAGCCTGGAAGAGCTGAAGGCCCGGCGCAGCGACAAGCAGAGCTCGTCCATCGAGATGGACGACTTCGAGGCCGCTGAGGGCATGGAACTGCCGGGCGCGGACCTCTCCAACGAGGAGCTGGCCGTCCGGGTGCTGCCCAAGCAGGCCGATGAGTTCACCTGCATGAGCTGCTTCCTCGTCCACCACCGCAGCCAGCTGGCACGCGAGAAGAACGGCCAGCCGATCTGCCGCGACTGCGACTGACAGCCGCCGTGGCAGGCTCGACGCCGTCCCGGAAGCGCCGCTTCCGGAGGCAGCAGGGTTCAGCGGAGGCGTACGGGAGCGGCATGGGCCCAGAGACGGGCCACGATGCCGGCGACGTACCCTCCGCCTCGCCGCCCGCCGTCGCGGAGGGCACCGCGGGGCCCCGGGCCGCGGCCGGGGCTCGCCTGCGCGCCGCCGTCAGGGACGGCGTACGCAAGGGCGGAGAAGGTGCCCTCACGGGCGCCCGCACGGTCATCTCGTACCTCGCCGACCGGGTCATCGAGATCGCCCCGCGCGTGCGCGTGCGGGACCTGGAGACCCTGCGCGCGCAGTTCCCCGGACTCGACCCCGACCAGCTGGCCGACAAGCTGATCGCGGGAGCCTGCAACGCCACGTCCACGGTCGGCGCCAGCATCGGGGCGGCGGCGATGCTGCCGGTGCCGCCCGCCATGCCGACCGAGCTGGCCGCCGAGATCACCGGCGTCGCCGCCATCGAGCTGAAGCTCGTCGCGGAACTCCACGAGGTCTACGGCCGCCGCCCGCCCGGCGGGCTCAGGGAACGCAGCATGGCCTACCTCGGCGCCTGGACCGAGGAACGCGGCATCGACGTCACCAAGCCCACGACGATCAACGCGGCGCTCGGCGGGCAGATGAAGCGCGAACTGCGCCAGCAGATCATGAAGCGGATGGTCCGGAACCTCCCGAACCTGATGCCCTTCATGATCGGAGCCGCGGTCGGCGCCGCGATGAACCGGCGCGACACCAGGAAGCTCGCCGAGAAGGTACGCGGCGACCTGCGCGCCAACGCCGTCCCCTGGGCCCTGCTCAAGCAGCTCCCGCCCCTGGAGGAACCGGCGCACCCCCTGCCGCCGCCCGGGCACAACACCCACGCCCTGGAGCCCGGCCCCGGCGAGTGAGCCGCGCCGGCGGGACTCAGGCGCCCCGCGCCGCCCGCAGGGCCGCGGCCAGGGCCTCCGGCTCGCGCGTGGACACGTACACGTACGGGGTCGGGTCGGCCGGATCCGTGACCGGCACCCGCAGCGCCGTCGGCACGTAGCTGCGCATCAGCATGAACGCCCGGGGGTCGGCCTGGTGCGTCCGCCAGGCCCGCGCCTCCGCCGCGTCCAGCACCTCCGGCTCACCGAGGGCGGCGACCGGGATCCGGGCCTCGCCCGCGGCCAGCGAGCCGCCCACCACGCGCACGCGCGCGGAACCGTACGAACTCACGAGCACCCCCGCCAGCGCCGTCCCGCCGACCAGCCCGGCCACCATCGGCAGCAGGCCCAGCGGCAGCATGATCAGCGCACCGGAGACGCCGACGAGGGCGGTGATCGCCCACCAGGAGCGAGGGGCGGTGAGGCGTTCGTCGTGGTGCGCGGGGGAGAGCTGCATGACCCCAAGCTTGGCACGGGGCGACCGGCGGGTAGCGGCGCGGGTAAGGTCTGCGCCTGTGAGTGGACGAAACACAGCCTTGACGCCCCCTGCCGACGCCGTGGCGCCGGTGCGGCACCCCGACGCCCCGGCCCCCGGTGAGCTCCTCGGTGCGCACTACGACCACTGTTTCGGCTGTGGCGGGGGTCAGCCGCACGGCCTCCACCTGGAGGCCCGGGCCGGCGAGGGCGTCAGCGTCACCGCGGAGTTCACGGTCAAGCCGGCGCACCAGGGCGCCCCCGGCCTCGCGCACGGCGGCGTGCTGGCCACGGCGCTCGACGAGACGCTCGGCTCGCTGAACTGGCTGCTGCGCGTCATCGCGGTGACCGGCCGGCTGGAGACCGACTTCGTGCGCCCCGTCCCGGTCGACACCCTCCTCCACCTGGAGGCCGAGGTGACGGCCGTGGCCGGGCGGAAGATCTACTCCACCGCCGTGGGCCGGATAGGCGGCCCGGAGGGCCCGGTCGCGGTCCGCGCCGACGCCCTCTTCATCGAGGTCAAGGTCGACCACTTCATCGAGAACGGTCGGCCCGAGGAGATCCAGGCGGCGATGGCCGACCCGGACCAGGTCAGGCGCGCCCGCGCCTTCGAGGTGAACCCCTGATGTCCTTCAACCACGCACCCCTCGACGTGCTGATCAAGCGCGTCGACCCGGACGTGCCCCTGCCCGCCTACGGTCACCCCGGCGACGCGGGCTGCGACCTCGTCACCACGGAGGCCGCCGAGCTGGCCCCCGGCGAGCGCACCGTACTCCCCACCGGGGTGTCCATCGCGCTGCCCGACGGGTACGCCGCCTTCGTGCACCCGCGTTCGGGACTCGCGGCCCGCTGCGGGCTCGCGCTCGTGAATGCCCCGGGGACGGTGGATGCCGGGTACCGTGGGGAGATCAAGGTGATTGTGGTCAACCTCGACCCCCGTGAAAGCGTGCGGTTCGAGCGGTTCGACCGCATTGCCCAACTGGTCGTCCAGCGGGTCGAGAAGGTGCGCTTCCACGAGGTGGCGGAACTTCCCGGTTCGGCACGTGCCGAGGGGGGATTCGGATCGACCGGCGGTCACGCGGCCGTGTCCGGATCCGGCGCTGGGCAGCAGGGTGGGAATGGCTACGCTTCGGTCGTATCCGACCGGGAAGGACAGTGACGTGTTCGGACGTCGCAAGAAGAGCAGCGCCGCCGAGAGTGTGGCGGGCGAGGCCGAGCAGGTCGTCGACGGCGTCGAGCAGGACGCCGATGAGCTCGCCGGGCTCGCCGCGGGCGAGCAGCGCAGGGTGAACCTGCCGCCGGCCCCGCGGCCCGACGGCCCGTGGGACATCGCAGAGGTCGGCGCGCCCGGCGAGGGCCGCGTGGACCTGGGCGGCATCTTCGTGCCCGGTGTCGAGGGCATGGAGCTGCGCGTGGAGGTCGCCGGGGACGCGATCGTCGCCGCGACCGTGGTGCTGCGCGACAGCGCGATCCAGCTCCAGGCCTTCGCCGCCCCCAAGAAGGAGGGCATCTGGGGCGAGGTCCGCGACGAGATCGCCTCGGGGATCACCCAGCAGGGCGGCATCGTGGACGAGGTCGAGGGCCCGCTGGGCTGGGAGCTGCGCGCGCAGGTCCCCGTACAGCTGCCGGACGGCACCGGCGGCGTCCAGCTCGTGCGGTTCGTCGGTGTCGACGGCCCCCGCTGGTTCCTGCGCGGTGTGATCTCCGGCCAGGGCGCGGTGCAGCCCGAGGCCGCCGGTCTGCTGGAGCAGATCTTCCGTGACACCGTCGTGGTGCGCGGCGAGGGCCCGATGGCCCCGCGCGACCCGATCGTCCTCAAGCTGCCGAACGACGCGCAGATGGTGCCGGACGGCGTGCAGACCGAGGACCAGGAGGGCTCCCGCTTCTCCGGCGGCATGGGCCAGCTGGAGCGCGGCCCGGAGATCACCGAGGTCCGCTAGCCGTCGCCCTCGCCCTGGTCCCGCACCGGGCGCCGACGGGCCCTCAGGGGCCCGCAGGCGGCGCCGTACGGGCACTTTCACGCCGATGGGCCGTACCCCCGCTCCGGGGGTGCGGCCCATCGGCGTACCCGAGGACGGCCGTGCGGCGTCAGGAAGTCGTCAAGGGCGCGGCCGTCGGCGTATGAAGGGCGTCAACAGCGGCCCGGACGCCGCGGAACCGAGGTTTCCTCGGATGGTCCGGAAAGCGACATCCTCCGGGAGCGCCCCCGTCGACCCTCCTGCGGCTCGGCCTCCGCCCCCAGGTGGGCGGCCCGGAGCCGACCCCCCGCAACGGTGGGTTTCCAGGGCGTGAAAGACAATAGGGACATGGGACGCGGCAAGCTACGGATCTACCTCGGCGCGGCACCGGGCGTGGGCAAGACCTACGCCATGCTCTCCGAGGGCCACCGCCGGGTCGAGCGCGGCACCGACGTCGTCGTGGCGTTCGTCGAGCACCACGGGCGGGAGCGCACCCGGACGATGCTGGCCGGGCTGGAGCAGGTGCCGCGGCGGGAGCTGGCGTACCGCGACACCGTGTTCACCGAGATGGACGTGGACGCCGTGCTCGCCCGGCGGCCCGCCATAGCCCTGGTGGACGAGCTCGCGCACACGAACGTGCCGGGCTCGCGGAACCCCAAGCGCTGGCAGGACGTCGAGGAGCTGCTGCGGGCCGGCATCGACGTGGTCTCCACCGTCAACATCCAGCACCTGGAGTCCCTCGGGGACGTCGTGGAGTCCATCACCGGGGTGCGGCAGCGGGAGACCGTGCCGGACGAGGTGGTGCGACGCGCGGACCAGATCGAGCTGGTCGACATGTCGCCCCAGGCGCTGCGCCGCCGGATGGCCCACGGCAACATCTACCAGCCGGACAAGGTCGACGCGGCCCTCTCCAACTACTTCCGGCCCGGCAACCTCACCGCCCTGCGCGAGCTGGCGCTGCTGTGGACCGCCGACCGGGCCGACGAGTACCTCCGGCAGTACCGGGGCGAGCACGGCATCCGCAGCACCTGGCAGGCCCGGGAGCGGATCGTCGTGGGCCTCACGGGCGGCCCGGAGGGACGTACGCTCATCCGCCGGGCCGCACGGCTGGCGGAGAAGGGCGCCGGCGGGGAGGTGCTCGCCGTCTACGTCGCCCGCAGCGACGGCCTGACCTCCGCGTCGCCCAAGGAGCTCGCGGTCCAGCGGACCCTGGTCGAGGATCTTGGCGGAACGTTCCACCATGTGATCGGCGACAGCGTTCCCGAGGCCCTCCTGGAGTTCGCCCGGGGTGTCAACGCCACCCAGATCGTCCTCGGCTCCAGCCGCCGCAGGCCCTGGCAGTACGTGTTCGGGCCAGGCGTCGGCATGACGGTGGCCCGTGAGTCGGGGCCCGACCTCGACGTGCACATCGTCACCCACGACGAGGTGGCCAAGGGCCGGGGGCTGCCCGTCAGCCGCAAGGCCCGGCTCAGCCGTACCCGGATCATCGCCGGCTGGGTGGTGGGCGTGGTCCTGCCCACCCTGCTCGCCCTGCTGCTCACGCATGTCGACACCGATCTCGGCCTCGCCAACGACATGCTGCTCTTCCTCGCCCTCACCGTGGCCGCCGCGCTGCTGGGTGGACTGGTGCCGGCCCTGGCCTCGGCGGCCTTCTGCTCGCTGCTGCTCAACTGGTTCTTCACCCCGCCCCTGCACCGGCTGACCATCGCCGATCCCAAGAACATCCTGGCCATCGGCGTCTTCTTCGCCGTCGCCGCCTCGGTGGCCTCGGTCGTGGACCTCGCCGCCCGGCGCACCCACCAGGCCGCCCGGCTGCGGGCGGAGTCCGAGGTGCTGTCCTTCCTCGCCGGCAGCGTGCTGCGGGGCGAGACCACCCTCGACGCCCTGCTGGAACGCGTCCGCGAGACCTTCGCGATGGAGTCCGTGGCCCTGCTCGAACGCGACGGCGAGGTCGAGCCCTGGACCCCGGCGGCCAGCGTCGGGCCCCACCCTGCGGAGCGCCCCGAGGACGCCGACGTCGACATGCCGGTCGGCGAGAACATGGCCCTCGCACTGTCCGGCCGGGTGCTGCCCGCCGAGGACCGGCGCGTCCTCGGCGCCTTCGCCGCCCAGGCCGCCGTCGTCCTCGACAGGCAGCGGCTGGTCGGCGAGGCCGAGCAGGCCCGGGAGCTGGCCGAGGGCAACCGCATCCGCACGGCCCTGCTCGCCGCCGTCAGCCACGACCTCCGCACCCCGCTCGCCGGCATCAAGGCCTCGGTCAGCTCGCTGCGGTCCGACGACGTGGAGTGGTCGGAGGAGGACCGGGCCGAGCTGCTGGCCGGCATCGAGGACGGCGCCGACCGCCTCGACCACCTGGTCGGGAACCTCCTGGACATGTCCCGGCTCCAGACCGGCACCGTCACGCCGCTGATCCGCGAGATCGACGTGGACGAGGTCGTGCCGATGGCGCTGGGCGGCGTACCGGAGGGCAGCGTCGAGCTCGACATCCCCGAGACCCTGCCGATGGTGGCCGTCGACCCGGGGCTGCTGGAGCGGGCGGTGGCCAACGTGGTCGAGAACGCCGTGAAGTACAGCCCCGCCGGGACGCCGGTCCAGGTGAAGGCCAGCGCCCTCGGCGGCCGCGTCGAGGTCCGCGTGGTGGACCGGGGGCCCGGTGTGCCCGACGAGGCCAAGAACCGGATCTTCGCCCCGTTCCAGCGGTACGGGGACGCCCCGCGCGGTGCCGGGGTCGGCCTCGGGCTCGCCGTGGCGCGGGGCTTCACCGAGGCCATCGGCGGCTCACTCGCCGCCGAGGACACCCCGGGCGGGGGGCTCACGATGGTGCTGAGCCTGCCGGCCGTCACCCGTGACCGCGCCGCGTCACAGGCGGCAGTGGAGGATGACGTGGTAGTGCGATGACGACAGAAAGCAGGATCTCCATGACGCGGGTGCTCGTGGTGGACGACGAGCCGCAGATCGTACGGGCCCTGGTGATCAACCTGAAGGCGCGCAAGTACCAGGTCGACGCCGCCCCCGACGGGGCCACCGCCCTGGAGCTCGCCGCCGCCCGGCACCCCGACGTGGTCGTGCTCGACCTCGGCCTGCCCGACATGGACGGCGTCGAGGTGATCAAGGGGCTGCGCGGCTGGACCCGGGTCCCGATCCTGGTCCTCTCCGCCCGCCACAGCTCCGACGAGAAGGTCGAGGCGCTCGACGCCGGCGCCGACGACTACGTCACCAAGCCCTTCGGCATGGACGAGCTGCTGGCCCGGCTCCGCGCCGCCGTCCGCCGGGCCGAACCGGTGCCCGGCAGCGGCGGCGACGAGGTGACCGTCGAGACCGCCGGCTTCACCGTGGACCTGGCCGCCAAGAAGGCCAGCCGGGACGGCCGGGACGTGCGCCTCACCCCGACCGAGTGGCACCTGCTGGAGGTGCTGGTCCGCAACAGCGGACGCCTGGTCAGCCAGAAGCAGCTGCTCCAGGAGGTCTGGGGACCGTCCTACGGCACCGAGAGCAACTACCTCCGCGTGTACATGGCGCAGTTGCGCCGGAAGCTGGAGGCCGACCCGGCGCACCCCCGCCACTTCATCACCGAACCGGGCATGGGATACCGCTTCGAGAGGTGACCCCCGCGCCGGTAGGCTTCCTGTATGAGTGCTGTACCTCGTTCCGAGAAGCCCGCGAAGCCTGCCGGGCGCTTCCGCCGGATGATAGAGCGGCTGTCCTCCTCGCAGGAGGAGCTGCACTCCGCGGAGCTCCAGGAGGACGCGGAGGCCGCGGGGTGCACCCGTATCTGTGACTGCCACGACCGCGAGATAGTCAAGGTGACTGGTACGTTGCGCACCGTCACCCTGCGACCGCGGGCCGGGGTCCCGGCCCTGGAGGCGGAGCTGTTCGACGGCTCCGCCGCGCTGGACGTGGTCTGGCTCGGCAGGCGCTCGATCGTGGGCATCGAACCGGGCCGCAAGATGATCGCCTCCGGCCGCATCTCGATGAGCCACGGCCGCCGGGTGCTCTTCAATCCGAAGTACGAACTCCGACCGCTCGGACAGGAGCATTAGCCGGTGACGTCACTCGACAAAAAGGGCCACGAGGGCTCGGAGGACATCCGGGGCGACCGGGCGCCCGGTACCGACCCGGACGCCGACGCCAGGGCCGTGACGCAGGCGGCGCTCTTCGACGCCTTCGGCGGGATCCGCGGCACGCTGGAGACCATGCTGCCCGGCCTGCTCTTCGTCGGGATCTACACGGTCAACAAGGACCTCAAGCTCTCCGCCATCGCCGCGGTGGCGGTCGCCCTCGTGCTGGTCGTGGTGCGGCTGGCCCGCAGGGACACCGTCAAGCACGCCTTCAGCGGCGTCTTCGGCGTGGGCTTCGGCGTGGCCTTCGCCATGTTCACGGGCAACGCCAAGGACTTCTACCTGCCGGGCATGATCTACGGCGCCGGGCTCGGCGTCGCCTTCACCGTCTCCGCGCTGGTGGGCTTCCCGCTGCTCGGCGTGGTGCTGGGGCCGATCTTCCGGGAGAACCTCTCCTGGCGCACCCGCAACCCCGGCCGCAAGGCCGCGTACACCAAGGCCAGCCTGGCCTGGGGCCTGATCTTCCTGGCCAAGTACGCCATCCTCTTCCCGCTGTACTGGTGGGGCGACACGACGCAGCTCGGCTGGGTGCTGATCGCCCTCAAGCTGCCGCCGATGGTGCTGGCCGTGTACTTCACCTGGGTGTTCCTGGCCAAGGCCCCGCCGCCGATCGACGTCTTCGCCGAGATGGAGGCGGAGGAGGAGGCCGAGCGGCAGCGCAAGGAGGCCGCCGCGGCCGCGCGGCGCCGGGAGGCGTAGCGAGGCTCGGTCCGGATACGCGACGAGGGCCGCCGTACGTGAGGAGGGCCCCCGGAACCGATCGGCCGATCGGTTCCGGGGGCCCTCCTCACGTACGGCGGCCAGGGGCCTACTCCGCGGAGCGCTCCGCGTTCAGCAGCTCCTCCAGCTGCTCCTCGCGGGCCTGCGCGGCCACGAACAGCAGCTCGTCGCCGGCCTCCAGGCTCTCCTCCGGGTGCGGGGTGAGCACCCGGTTGCCGCGGATGATCGTCACCAGCGAGGTGTCCTGCGGCCAGCTGATCTCGCTGATCCGCACGCCCGCCATCGGGGACTCCGGCGGCAGCGTCAGCTCGACCAGGTTGGCGTCGCCGTGGCTGAAGCGGAGCAGGCGCACCAGGTCACCGACGCTCACCGCCTCCTCGACCAGGGCGGACATCAGGCGCGGGGTCGAGACTGCGACGTCCACGCCCCAGGACTCGTTGAACAGCCACTCGTTCTTGGGGTTGTTCACGCGGGCCACCACGCGCGGCACCCCGTACTCGGTCTTGGCCAGCAGCGAGACGACCAGGTTCACCTTGTCGTCACCGGTGGCCGCGATGACCACGTTGCACCGCTGCAGCGCGGCCTCGTCCAGCGAGGTGATCTCGCAGGCGTCGGCCAGCAGCCACTCCGCCTGCGGCACCCGCTCGACCGAGATGGCGGTCGGCGCCTTGTCGACGAGCAGCACCTCGTGCCCGTTCTCCAGCAGCTCGCCCGCGATGGAGCGGCCCACGGCGCCGGCTCCGGCGATCGCGACCCTCATGCGTGTGCCTCCTCGGGACCCTGCGCGAACGCCTCTTCGACCTTGGCGATCTCGTCCGTGCGCATCATCACGTGCACCAGGTCGCCCTCCTGCAGCACGGTCTGGGAGCTCGGCAGCATGGCCTCGCCCAGCCGCGTGAGGAACGCGACGCGCACACCCGTCTCGTCCTGGAGCCTGCTGACCTTGTGGCCGATCCAGGCCGGGGAGGCGTGCACCTCGGCGAGCTGCACGCCGCCGCTCGGGTCGCGCCACAGCGGCTCCGCGCCGGAGGGCAGCAGGCGCCGCAGCATCTGGTCCGCGGTCCAGCGGACGGTGGCCACCGTCGGGATGCCCAGGCGCTGGTAGACCTCGGCGCGCCGCGGGTCGTAGATGCGGGCGGCGACGTTCTCCACACCGAACATCTCGCGGGCCACGCGGGCCGCGATGATGTTGGAATTGTCACCACTGCTGACCGCGGCGAAGGCACCCGCGTCCTCGATGCCGGCCTCGCGCAGGGTGTCCTGGTCGAAGCCCACGCCCGTGACGCGACGGCCGCCGAAGCCCGATCCCAGCCGACGGAACGCCGTGGGGTCCTGGTCGATGACGGCGACCGTATGCCCCTGCTGCTCCAGGGTCTGCGCGAGGGCCGAGCCCACTCTTCCGCAGCCCATAATGACGATGTGCACGGCCGTCCTTCCGGCTGTCAATAGTTTCGGACCCCGTTCCGCCCGGGTGATCCTCTGGCTTCACAGGGTCTCAGACCATGGCCCAAGCTACACACGGGCGGTCACCAGTGTGACCTCTTGTGCGGTGGTGGTGCGTAATTGGGGCAGGGTTCGGGTGGTGGTTGGTCAGCGCTCTTTTCGAACGCTTAACATCCTCTCCGTGTCCAAACTGACCGACCTGCCCAAACGGATCCTGATCGGCCGGGCGCTGCGCAGCGACCGCCTCGGTGAAACGCTCCTCCCGAAGCGCATCGCACTCCCCGTGTTCGCGTCCGACCCGCTCTCCTCCGTGGCATATGCCCCGGGTGAGGTGCTCCTCGTCCTCTCCATCGCGGGCGTGTCGGCGTACCACTACAGCCCCTGGATCGCGCTCGCGGTCGTGGTGCTGATGTTCACGGTGGTCGCGTCGTATCGGCAGAATGTCCACGCCTATCCCAGCGGTGGAGGCGACTACGAGGTCGCGAACACCAATCTCGGGCCGAAGGCCGGACTCACCGTCGCAAGCGCCCTGCTCGTCGACTACGTGCTGACCGTCGCGGTCTCCATCTCCTCGGGAGTGGAGAACCTCGGCTCCGCGGTCCATTTCGTCATCGAGCACAAAGTGCTCAGCGCGGTCGTAATGATCTTGCTGTTGACGCTGATGAACCTGCGCGGCGTCAAGGAGTCCGGAAAGCTCTTCGCGATCCCGACCTACGTGTTCGTCGCCGGCGTCTTCCTGATGATCGCCTGGGGAGCCTGGCGGGGACTCGTCCTCGACGACACCATGAAGGCCCCCACGGCCGACTTCGAGATCAAGGCCGAGCACCAGGGCATCGCCGGCTTCGCGCTGGTCTTCCTGCTGCTGCGGGCCTTCTCCTCCGGCTGTGCGGCCCTCACCGGCGTCGAGGCCATCAGCAACGGCGTCCCGGCCTTCCGCAAGCCCAAGAGCAAGAACGCCGCCAGCACCCTCGCCCTCATGGGCGCCCTGGCCGTCACCATGTTCTGCGGCATCATCGGCCTGGCCATGGCCACCGACGTGCGGATGGCGGAGAAGCCCGCGCAGGACCTGCTGGTCAACGGCGTGCCGGTCGGCCCCGACTACGTGCAGGACCCGGTGATCTCCCAGGTCGCCGAGGCCGTCTTCGGCGACGGCAGCTTCCTGTTCGTCCTGCTCGCCGCCGCCACCGCGCTCGTCCTCTTCCTGGCCGCGAACACCGCGTACAACGGCTTCCCGCTGCTCGGCTCGATCCTCGCCCAGGACCGCTACCTGCCGCGCCAGCTGCACACCCGCGGCGACCGGCTCGCCTTCTCGAACGGCATCGTGCTGCTCGCGGGCGCGGCGATCCTGCTGGTGTGGATCTACGACGCCGACTCGACCAAGCTGATCCAGCTCTACATCGTCGGCGTGTTCGTCTCCTTCACCCTCAGCCAGATCGGCATGGTCCGGCACTGGAACCGCCACCTGAGGAGCGAGCAGGACCCGGCGGCCCGCCGCCGGATGCACCGCTCGCGCGGAATCAACGCCTTCGGCGCCACCTTCACCGGCCTCGTGCTGGTCGTCGTCCTCGCCACGAAGTTCACGCACGGCGCGTGGGTCGCCCTGCTCGGCATGCTGATCTTCTACGCGACGATGTCCGCGATCCGGCGCCACTACGACAAGGTCGCGGCCGAGATCGCCGCCGCCGAGGAGCGCCCCGACGAGTACGTGCGCCCCTCGCGCGTGCACTCGGTGGTGCTGGTGTCCAAGCTGCACAAGCCGACCCTGCGGGCCCTGGCCTACGCGAAGCTGCTGCACGCCAACCAGCTGGAGGCGCTCAGCGTCAGCGTGGACCCGGCCGAGACCCGTGCCCTGAAGGCGGAGTGGGAGCGGCGCGGGATCGACGTACCGCTCAAGATCCTCGACTCGCCGTACCGCGAGATCACCCGGCCGGTGATCGAGTACGTCAAGGGGCTGCGCACCGAGAACCCGCGCGACGCGGTCAGCGTGTACATCCCGGAGTACGTCGTCGGCCACTGGTACGAGCACGTGCTGCACAACCAGAGCGCGCTGCGGCTGAAGGGGCGCCTGCTGTTCACGCCCGGCGTGATGGTCACCTCGGTGCCGTACCAGCTGGCGTCCTCCGAGGCGGCGAAGAAGCGGGCCAAGAAGCGGCAGGAGTGGAGCGCCCCGGGCGCCGTCCGCCGCGGTCCCGTGGACACGCGCCGCAAGGAGCCGAGCGGCAAGGGCTGAGGCCGCGCACCGCGCGGTTGGGGACCGGACGCGACCCGACGTAGACTGACGGGTCGCGTCCGGCTCGTGTCCGGCTCGCATCCGATTCGCGTCCGGCTCGCGTCCGGCGGCACTGCACACGCTTCACGGCGGTGCGCGGCCCACTGCACGCACGCCCCACCCACCCCCTGAACCCTGGAGCACTCCCCACCATGCAGAACCAGAACGAGAAGCAGTCACTGGTCGGGGAGGAGTACGAGGTCGAGGTCGGCCCCGTCGCGCACGGCGGCCACTGCATCGCCCGTACCGCGGACGGCCGGGTCCTCTTCGTCCGCCACGCGCTCCCGGGCGAGCGGGTGGTCGCCACGGTCACCGAGGGGGACGCGGACTCCCGCTTCCTGCGCGCGGACGCCACGGAGGTCCTCACCGCCTCCAAGGACCGGGTCGAGGCCCCCTGCCCGTACGCCGGTCCCGGCAAGTGCGGCGGCTGCGACTGGCAGCACGCCAAGCCCGGCGCCCAGCGCCGCCTCAAGGGCGAGGTCATCGCCGAGCAGCTGCAGCGGCTGGCCGGGCTGACGCCCGAGGAGGCCGGCTGGGACGGCACGGTCATGCCGGCCGAGGGCGACAAGCTCCCGGCGGGCGAGGTCCCGCAGTGGCGCACCCGCGTCCAGTACGCCGTCGACGAGGAGGGGCGGGCGGGCCTGCGCAAGCACCGCTCGCACGACGTCGAGGTCGTCGACCACTGCATGATCGCGGCGCCGGGTGTCTCGGAACTGGGCATCGAGAAGCGCACCTGGCCGGACATGGCCACCGTCGAGGCCATCGCGGCCAGCGGCTCCCAGGACCGCCAGGTCGTCCTGACCCCGCGCCCCGGCGGCCGCCTCCCGCTCGTCGAGCTCGACAAGCCGGTCTCCGTCCTCCGCGTGGAGGAGAAGGACGGCGGCGTCCACCGCGTCCACGGCCGCCCCTTCGTGCGCGAGCGCTCCGACGGCCGCACCTACCGCGTCGGCATGGGCGGCTTCTGGCAGGTCCACCCCCAGGCCGCCGACACGCTGGTCCGCGCCGTGATGCAGGGCCTGATGCCGCGCAAGGGCGAGATGGCCCTGGACCTCTACTGCGGGGTGGGCATCTTCGCGGGCGCGCTGGCGGAGCGGCTCGGCGAGACCGGCGCGGTCCTCGGCATCGAGTCGACGAAGCGCGCGGTGGAGGACGCCCGCCACAACCTCGCCGACTTCCCGCGGGTCCGCATCGAGCAGGGCAAGGTGGAGCAGGTCCTGCCGCGCACCGGCATCACGGAGTGCGACCTGATCGTCCTGGACCCCCCGCGCGCCGGCGCCGGCAAGGCCACGGTCCGCCACCTGGCCTCCCTCTCGGCCCGCCGCATCGCGTACGTCGCCTGCGACCCGGCCGCCCTGGCCCGCGACCTGGCGTACTTCCGCGAAGCCGGCTACAAGCCCCGCACCCTCCGAGCCTTCGACCTCTTCCCGATGACCCATCATATGGAGTGTGTCGCGATCCTTGAGCCTGCCGGGAAGGGCGCCTGACCTGCGGTTTCGTCAGGTGTGCGTTATGTGCGCTACGTGCGTTACGGGCGAAATCTTGACGCAAATCTGACGCACGTGACGCACGCGTGACGCACGTTTGACGCACGCTGAACGTTTCTTCTGACGAGCCGTCATCACGGAAAAGTCGCCTCCCGAGACGGGCTGTGTGTCCCGCCGGAAAGGTGGCCTTCGCGCAGTCAAGCCGCGCTGCCCGCGCCCTGCGGGCGTCTCAGGCATTCCGGCGCGTGGTAACACTCTGTAGTCGATTGTGGGAGCGGTGGTGGGCCGGGCAACCGCGCGCGGGGGATGTTCAGCGCGTTCGTGAACGCGTCCAAGGGGCGGGTAGTCGCCTTAGATGCCGCAGGGATCCGGGCTCATATCCGAGGAGAGTGTCGGCCTGTCGGTGCCGAGTGAGGGTGCGGGCAACGCCCAGAGATGGGATTCGTGGGGGGAAGCGCCCGGCGACGGCAGCACCGGCCGGACGCTGGGGCCCGCCGCCGCGCCTGTACAGGGCACAGTCGGGAGGCGGGGCGTCGGGCGGTTTTAAGGCCGCTGATGACGGGCTCGCGGGAGCCGAGGGACCCGTGCGTTCGGGCAGCTGCTGGGCGTCGAGGATGTGCCGGGCGCTCTGGTCGACTGCCGAGTCTTTCAGACTCGTGGTCAGCTCGACACGGGCCTCGACGAACACCGTGCCCTTGTACTTTCCGGCAGCCCGCCCAGCTCGTCGGGCCGCAGGTGTCTGGAGCCGCCGTGCACGGGCTGGTGGCGCCGGTAGATGCCCATCGGCGGCCGGCGCCGTTTGTTGTACGCGGCGGGCAGGTCGGCGGCATCAACGTGCGGCAAGCGACGGCCGGTTCGACGGTGCTTGCCCGTCCGATCGATGGTCTCAGGCTGCGATGGTGGTCGGGCGGGCGGCGGCCAGATCCTTCCCCGGGTCCGCACCTCGTTCGACGACGCTGCCCGCGTCGACTCCAGCCTCGTCGCCTCCCGGCTCAACAGCTCGCTCGACTCCGCCCGCCCGCACAGGACCGTTGGGTCGGCGTCGCCTGTGGCGGCGGCGCCCCGCGCCGCCTTGTCCCCGACGAACCGCGCGGCGGCCGGCCTGACCTGGTCCGTGACCTTCACCCGCTCGAAACCAGGCTTACTGAGCTCGAGGGCGTCCTCGAAGTGGACGCTCGCCGCGCGGTGCCCACGGTCGAGCGCGGCGAGGTCGTGGGCCCTGCGCGGACCCCAGCCTGCTCGGCTGCGTCGAAGTAGCTCACCCATGGGCCGATCGGCAGCCGGTCCTGCTCACCCTGTCGGGCTGGTTGTACGGATACGCCCGCGCCCTGCTGACGTGAACGATGGCGACACCGACGAGGGGCACCCATGAGCCGTGTGTTCAACCCACCTCTCGTCTGCGCTCCGGCTGCCACACCGGTCTCTCTGGCGTAGACGCCGCCAGCCAACAGCTCGTGCCTCCAGGGCTGCTGACCCTCACTCAACGAACGTGCTGGATATGCTACGAAACCAGCCTGGAGTACTAGATGATGTCCTTGCTGAGAACGGTGGCGACGACACCTTGCCTCGTGTGCCACATCTAGTCAGACCGAACCTGCTGAACGACAAAGGGACTATGGATGCCTACGCAGGCCAAGGAGATATTCGAGGCGCAGAGCAAGAGTGTGCGCGAACTGCTGTCTGACAATGGCTTGGGCCTCTACCTGCCGCCCTACCAGCGTCCGTACGGCTGGGGCAAAGACAAGGTCGAGAAATTGCTCGACGATACACTGCACGGCCTCAAGAACCTAGGTAAGGCGCCGGACAGCTTCACTTTCTTGGGGACGGTCATCACCATCCATGATGTCAACCACGTCACGGTGAAGCCGATCGTCAAGTCCGAAGTCCCGTCCAAGGTCCTTACCGTGATCGATGGGCAGCAGCGTTTGTCAAGCCTGTTGATCCTGCTGGTCGGCCTGCACAACCTCATTCGTCAGCGTGCATGGAAAATCTTCAAGGGCAAGACGCCGGATCCCACCGACAGCGCTCGGACTCACCTGTACTCGGAAACGAGTGACATCCTGCAGATGCTCGGGGCTGCATTCTACGAGCGAAAGAACTTCGGAACTACGCCGATCTACCCGCGCCTCATCCGAGCCTTCGATGATCAGTGGGCAAGGGACGAGAAGCTCAAGAAGTATGAGTCGCCGATCGCCAACCTCATCTACCGGTACTCATTGCTGGTCGATAGTGAGCCGGCAACCTCTAATCCGACGGACTTCAAGCCGGTTGCGCGGCAGAACGCGGGCGACGGCGAAGTTGACCTCATCAAGAGGTACAGCGAGATCCGCACGGGGTTGAACAAGCTATCGCAGCGAAAGTCCATCGAGGAGCTGGAGGATCTGCCGTCGCTAGCAACCCTTGCCACCAACATCGAGTTCCAGCGTGCGCTCTTCAATCATGAACTCGACTCCGAACTCTGCGCTTTGCTAGGAGAGTTGGAAGACGAGCCTGAGGCCGAGCTGATGCGGCTCGTCATGTTTGCCGCCTATGTCCTGAACCGCATCGCTCTGACGGTCGTCCAAGGCAAGGACGAGGACTACGCCTTCACGATCTTCGAGTCGTTGAATACCACGGGCGAGCCTCTGACCGCCTTCGAGACCTTCCTTCCTCGGGTGGTGATGGCAGAGAAGATTCAGGACTACGAGGACTCGGGCGCATACGAATACATGAAGGCGGTTCAGGGCTACCTGGACCGTTTCGCCGTCGGAGACAAGCTTCAGAACGCAACGCGAGACCTGCTGGTCACTTTTGCGCTGGCAGAGACTGGAGAGAAGCTCTCTAAGCGCCTCCCGGACCAGCGGGTCTACATGCGCGATACATTTGAGCGCCACAAGGACTCGGCTGATGACCGAAGCGCGTACCTGCGCCACCTACGCGACACTGCGGCCTTTATTGGAAATGCCTGGGAACCTGCGAATAACGCGCCTCGCGCGCTACCCGGGCTAGAAGCGTCCGCCATGACGGACACCGTGAAGTTGTGTCTGGCCTTCCTTCATTCACTCAAGCATACGATTGCCATCGCGCCGCTAGTGCGGTTCTACTCCGAGGCTGTCCACGCAGACGAAGGTGAGGCGAGGGAAAAGCGCATCGCCGAGTTCGAGCAGGCGATCAAGGCAATCACTGCCTTCACGGTCTTCTGGCGAGCAACCCGCCGCACCACGGGTAACATCGACAGCCAGTACCGGGCTGTTATGGCCGGGGCGGACTCACTCACGGGCATTGGACCCCTCGCTCGGCAGTGGGCAGAGCCCGACGCAACGAAGCCTGATCCGGTCGTCGACGCTGAGGCGCTGAAGAAGGAACTTGCGGCGCGTTTGTCGGACCCCAAGGGTAAGGGCGGCATCCCGAACTTGGCGTCGTTTCTGGCAGACGCTTCCGCGCTGCCGCTCTATAAAATTAGCCCCCCGCTGGCCCGTTTCCTTCTTCTGGCTGCGTATCACGACACAATTGAAGATCAGGAGAATCCTGGACTGATCATCCAAGGTAAGGCGGGGGTCGCCTCATGCTTCACCGCAGACGGTTGGGAGGACGAGACGCACCTCACGATCGAACACATCGCGCCACAGTCGGCCACGAGCGGGTGGGATGAGGAGTTCTACAGCGACAAAGAGGCCGTACATAAGCTGGGCAATCTGGTCCTGGCGCCGCGAGCTGCGAACGCGTCCCTCAGCTCGCGGCCTTGGACTGAGAAGAAGGTCCTGTACGCGGCACTCGGTGCCTCGACGGCCGACGACGCCAAGTCAATCCTCAAGAGTTCTGGCTTCACTTTCGTGCAGACCACTGAGGACCTGGCGGCCATGTCGCGCTACCTCCCACACCTGCGAGCACTGGGCCTGCGTGAGGACGAATTGGATCCGGCGTTCATGGACCAGCGGGCTGAAGTCCTCCTACGTCTGGCCTACACACGACTCAAGGGCTGGCTCGGCCTTGAGCTGTCTGACTCCAGCGGTGATCCGGTGGTCAAGGTCGACGATGTGGAGATTGAGAACGATGAGCTTTACGAGAATGAGGATGCCGCAGGAGTGGTTGCAACGGCGTAACGCCACAGGCTAGTGGACTGGCGTTGCGGAACCGGATTCCGTGGGGGACTGGCCCCGCTAGTTCTAGGCTGACTTCACCATCTTGCGGTGGGAACCGGCTGAGAACGGGTACGGCCACCGTAATGGGTTCGTGGGCTCTTTCCTGTTTGCGCCTCATGGTCCGGCACCGCCTCCGCTCTGGATACCTGAACTGCCGAGGCCGCTGCGGCAGTAGCGGCACCTGTTGTGTAGCCGCTGTTAAGGTTCGACGCAACGCATGTTTGACGCACCGCCGCCCGACGCATTTTCTGATGGTGCGCCAGCATGAACAGGCGGCCTTCCGCGCGAGGACCCATCCTGGCGCGGAAGGCCGTTTCGTTCTGCGTTCTGGACTGGGCTCAGTGAGCCCCAATCTCGCCAAGCTCTCGAACTCCGCACCCGAGCATGTACGGTGTCGGTCGTGAGGAAATTCTGACTCATCCTGCGTGCCGGAAACAATCTTGGACAGCTGGGTGTTGGCCAGAGGTTCGGTACGGAGGAGGAGGGGTCTGACCTGAAGCTGTTCGACACGAAAAGCGGCGTGACCGAGGTCGTGCCGCGTTTGGCTGAGGCTGAGGCCGATGTGCAGGACCTCGTCGAGGGGCACATGCAGACCATGCTCGGGGTCCGGTTCCTGGCGAGCGAGTACAGCACCGGACCGGTGCACGCTGGCCGGATCGATTCGCTGGGCATCGACGAGAACGGTGCACCGGTGATCGTCGAGTACAAGCGCGGCATCGACGCAGGAGTCATAAACCAGGGTCTCTTCTACATGGCTTGGTTGCTCGACCACCGGGATACGTTTCGGCATCTGGTCCGCGACCGGCTCGGGGCCCATGTCGCGGCCCAGGTGCTCTGGAGCGCACCGAGGCTGATCTGCGTGGCCGGCGACTTCACCCGCTACGACATCCACGCCGTCCGCGAGCACCGGCACGCCATCGACTTGGTCCGCTACCGCTACTTCGGCGGCGAGCACTTCGGCCTTGAGACGGTGGCCTCCTTCCCCGGCCGCGCCGCGGCGCGGAAGTCTGGCAGCCGGACCCGGGGCACGGCGAAGGTGCAGCAGACCGCGGCGAAGGAAGAAGCGATGGCGGAGTTGGCCGCGGCGGTCGATGAGGTCCTGCTCGCGTTCGGTGATGACCTCACGAAGGTCTCGAACCAGACTTACACCGCATACCGGCGTATGCGGAATTACGCGTGCCTGGTCCCGCCGAAGAAGGCCAAGCTGCTGGTTTACCTGAAGGCCGACCCGGCGACGGTGGACCTCGTGCCCGGTTTCGCGCGTGATGTGACGGGGCTCGGCCACCATGGCACCGGCGACCTGGAGCTGACGCTCCAGACGGAGCGGGACCTGGAGCGCGCAGCCGACTATTTCCGGCAGAGCTACACCCTGGCGTGATGGCCCGGTGCCCGTGGCCAGACCACGGGCATTGGAGGAACGCTAAGCGGGCTGCTGCTCTGAGTTCGTGATGGTTCCTCTCGACGGCTCGGGGATGGATGGCGGTGGATTTCCAATGATCCGACGATGGTCGGCGCACTCGGGGAGTGTGCCTGCACCACGACTCGGGCGCGTTATCTTCGGACAGGGGACCCGCGTGATCCCTCGTACGCGGGTCCTCCCATACGGCCGTTGGACTTGCAGACTCAGGACCCAGGTCCACTCCGTGTCGATCTCTTCTTGGCGGGCGGGCTCGATGTCGACGTCGTAGTCGTGCTGGAGTGGAGTTCTTGGGCGGTCTGCTGGGTCTGCGGCTCTTCGCGGTTCGATGCGGGCGAGCACCATGGAGCCTGCGCCGGTGTCGCGGAACCCCCGGGCGGCGAGGGTGAATTGGGCCTCGGTGCTCCTTGCGCCGGTCACGGTGGCGGTGACGGCGGGTGGATGGTCGGGGTGGAGTGCGAAGTGGATGCGCGTGTCGGGTGTTGGCTGGGGCATACGGCGCCTTCTGGGTGGGGGCTCCGGCCGGCGGGGTGCCGGCCGGAGCCTGGAACGGGTCGGTCAGCGGGCGGCCCGCGTGGTGGCTGTAGGACGGAGTGGGACGGGTCCGGCCCGGGGGGAGGCCGGGACCGCGGACTGGGTGGTCCGGGGGAGGGTGGGATCGGTGGCGCGGTGCCAGCGGGCGCGGACGGCGGAGAGGTCGGCGAGGGCGCGTCGGGTGCCGGCCAGGAGCTGGTGGACGGTGTTGGCGTCGTCCTGGGTGTAGGCGAGGACGGTGAGGCCGGTGGTGTGGGCGCGGGCGAGCAGGGCGCGCCGCAGGACGACCTCGGCCCAGTGCTCCGTGGCCACGCCGTGGCCATCGGTGAGCATGCCGAGGAGTTCGGCCGGAGGCAGGGCGGGGGTGATCAGCCCTTGGTGCTGGGCTTCCCACAGCACGGTGACCGGGTCGATGGGGTCGCCGCGCCGGGCGACGTTAAGCAGGCAGCCGAAGAGGCGGCCGTGCAAGGGGGCAAGGAAGTCGCCGGGCTGGAGCCAGCGCGCGGCCTCGGCGGGGCGGGGGCGGGCGCAGAGTGCGGCGAGGAGCAGGCGTTCGCCTTGGACGTCCTCGTGGTCGGGGTCGCGGGCAGGGTGAGTGGGGGTGGGGGTGGGGGTGCGGGGCAGGGTGCTGGAGTGGGCGGGGAACCGGCTGGCGAGGTGGTCCAGAACGTCTGCGAGTGTGTCGGCGGCTGTGAGGGCGGCGGTGGGTTGGTCTTCCAGCATGCGGTCGCCGGCGGTGTGGACGAGTTGTTCGGCGTGGGCGGTCAGGGTCCGGCGGGCGTGTCCGCCGCGGACGATTGCCGCGTACGCGGGTGCGTGGGCGGGGTCTGGGCAGGCGCTGACGAGTTGGTGGAGGTAGGTGGCGGTCAGGCCGCGGGCGGCGGGCCGGGCCTGCTCCAGAACGGCTGTGAGCCAGACCGGCTTTCTGGTGTGGACCTCGGGCGGGGGCGGGGTGAGGGTGATCACAGCGTGGAACACCGCCCGGTGCCCGGCGTTGGCGAAGTCGGCTGGGTGCAGGGTGCCGAGGGTCTTGAGGCGGTCGGGTTGGAGGAGGAGCGCGCCGAGAAGGGCCTGCTCGGCGTAGTGGCCGGCGGGGGCGGGCGGGATGTCGAGCAGCTCGAAGTCGGCGTCGTAGATGTTGGGTTGGGGCAATTTATGCGGCCAGGGTGAAGTCGTCGCGGGTGAGGGTGACGCCCACGTGCGGGGCGAGGAGGTGGGCAGCCAGGCGGGGCGGGACGGCGTTGCCGATCTGGGCGAACTGCTGGCCCTTGTTGCCCTGCCAGGGGTAGTCGGCGGGGAAGGACTGCAGGGCACCGGCCTCGGCGGCGGTGATACGGATCGCCTCCGGCGCCGGATCCGAAGGGGCGCCCGCCCCCGGTTCCGCGGCGGTGGGTTCAGCCACCCACACGCATTCGTTTGCGCGGTGCCCGAAGAACAGCGTCCCGGCCGGCTCGTCAATGGTGCGGATAGTGGCGTTGGCCTGATTGTTGCTCCGCAGCGACCAGGACCAGCCCGATCCTCCCGTGGTCCTCCCGGCCGGGCCGCCGGGCCGGGTGCGCCCTTCGATGCGGCCGGGCGCAGGGTGGTGTTTCCACCGGCCGCGGTCACGGGCATCGGCGAGTGTCCTGCGGGCGCCGGACGGCCACGGTTCAGGGCCGCCGCCCGGGCCGCCGCCAGCGCACACGGTTGGTGTGGGCCGGTCGGTGGCGCCCCAGCCGAGCGCCTCCGCCATCGACACCCACCGCTCGCGGCCCGGCCCGAACAGCGACTCCGGCTCCGCGACCGGTGCATGCGTGGGCGTCGGCGGCTCCGCGGTACGGGCACGGGAAGCGAGCAGGATCGCCCGGCGCCGGGTCTGGGGCACGCCGTAGTCGGCGGCGTTGAGGATGCCCGTCCAGACCGAGAACCCCCAGCTCCTGAGGATGGCGGCGTACTGGCGCCACAGGGGCAGGAGATCGGGGACTTCCTCCATCGCGATCCACTCCGGCTGCCCCACCGCGTTCAGGGCGTGGAGGTAGCGCATCGGCTCGGCCGCAAGGAGGCTGCGGTCGTCATGGCAGGCGGCGAGCAGGCCGGCGCGGGTGTCGCGCCCGGCCGCGAGGTCGGCGACCGCCTGGTGGACCAACGGCTGGTCAACCAGGCCGAGCCGCCTTCCGGCCATGCTCCATGCCTGACACGGTGGCGACGCCAGAAATCCCGAAGTCCGACCCACCAAGGGCCAGGTCGGATACAGGGCCACGTCGGTGCGGATCGTCAGCTGCCCGGCAGCGGCCCGCGTCCGGCACGCCCACTCGTCCCACTCGAGCCCGACCTCGCGTATGCCGAATACCTTCAGGGGGTGGCTCCAGCCCCCCGCGCCCGCGAACAGATCCAGGACCGACAGCGGGGAGGCAGTCACGAGGCGAGCTCGGCGAGCAGCCGTTGTGTGTGGGGAAACAGTGCCTCGGCGAGGCAGAGTTGGTAGGGAGGGGACAGGGTTGGCCTCCTGTTGTGAGTCAGTGGGGACTGGGTCTGATGTGGCTGTCACCGCGCGGCCCGCGGCCTGCCGTCAGGGAGGGCTGCTGCCCCGGGACGGCCGCTGTTGCGCCTACTGTGCGAGCGCGGGTCTGGCGGGGGCCGGGCGTGAAGTGCTCGGCGAGGTGGTCGGAGACGAACCGGCAACCTTCGGCGCAGATCTCCAGGATTGGAGAAGTCTTAGTGAGCTGGCGGCGATGGCGTTGCGGAGTGGTCGATGCCGGACAGGCCGTATTCGCCGATCGTTCGTTAGCGGGCCGGTGGCCACGTGCCGCTGCGGGCGGGCGCCGAGAGTCCAGCTCGGCATGAGACCAGGGCCGGGTGGCGAACACCTTCGCCTTCCAGGAACGGACTGGCATCGAGTGCAGCCGCGGCCCACTCACGCGGCGGTCCCGAAGTCGGACTGGCGCGGTACGGCCTTGGCGACGGCGCGGGCGGTGATCGCCATCGATGCGGCGGCGGATGCTGCGGACAGCTGATCAGCGCCGGGCTCGAGGTACCAGGGTCGAAGGTCGAGCATGGCGGCCCGCATGCCGGTCGCGAAGCACAGCGCGGTGCCCTTCGGCAGCGCGCGGATGGCGTCCGCCGGCAGGATCCGTTCCTGCCGCATGCTGATGGAAGTGGACTTGCCCGAGTCGGAGACAGAGGTGGACTTCGTCTCGACGTCGTGGTCGCCGATGAGCCTGCTGAGCTTGTCGGCGAAGTCCGGGTCGTCGATGCCGGAGCCGATCACCTTGACGGTGGACGCGGACCACATGGCGTCCATGCCGGCGTCTCCCCAGACTTTCTGGCCCTGCCGGTAGGACTGCAGGATGGTGATCGGGATGATTCCGCGGGAGCCGAGGTGGGAGTACAGGTCGGGCAAGTCCGAGATCTTGCACACGTTGGCGGCCTCGTCAAGGATCGCCAGCATTGGCGGATCCAGGCGTCCCCCGGCGCGTTCGGCCTGGGCGGTCGCGGCCCGCATCACCGAGTCCGCGCACGCCGCGATCAGCGCCGAGGCGCCGCCACCGCCGTCCTTGCTGAGCAGGAACAGCGAGTCGAGGGAGGTGACGAACTCGGCGGGCCGGAACTCCGCCACACCCTTCTGCGGGGTGACCCAGGCGGCGATCTCGCT
Organism: Streptomyces sp. NPDC086023; assembly: GCF_044540325.1. Classification (NCBI taxonomy): domain Bacteria; kingdom Bacillati; phylum Actinomycetota; class Actinomycetes; order Kitasatosporales; family Streptomycetaceae; genus Streptomyces; species Streptomyces sp. NPDC086023. The sequence continues at coordinate 33,609 of NZ_JBITRX010000018.1, read as the reverse complement.
GTTGAGGAGGGCGGCGGCGTACTGGCGGGCGGTCTCGTAGATGCCGTCGCGGGTTTCCGGTGGGCCTTCGACGGTGCCCTTCAACTGGGAAGCGACTGCGGTGAACTTGTGGTCGCGCAAGATGTCCAGCGGCGTACGGTCGGCGGGGAACGCCAGCCACTGCATCACGTCCGTGATCGGCCGGTCGTCGAGCGCTGCGGCGAGGAAGAGCTGGGACAGGATGTTGGATCCGGCCTTGGACCAGAAGTCACCCTGCTGGGAGGCGTCCACGCTCGCGGCGAGGAAGTGCCCGGCCAGACGGCCCGCTCCGTCGAGGGTGCGGGCGTCGGCGAGGGGGTTCCACCACATGGCGCGTTCGGCGTGGGCGATCTGCTGCGGGTCCATGGACCACACCCGGCCGACCTGGCCGCGGGCGTCGAGGGTGGCGGTGTAGGCGTCACCGGCCGCCTTGTTCGAGGTGAGGAGGACCGGGCCGGGCGCACCCAGGATGGCGGGGATCGCCAGGCAGGTGGTCTTGCCGGAGCGGGGCGCCATGATGGCGACGGCCACGTCCTCGTAGCCCATCCGGACCTCGTGTCGGCTGCCCTGGAGGTTGCCGAGGAGGACGCCGGTGTCCTTGGCGTCGATGCTTTTGGCGTGCTTCAGGCTGGGGCGCAGGCAGCGGGCCTTGGCGGTGATGGCCTTGGCCAACAGCGGCTCGATGTCGGACCGCTTGGCCATCCCGGCGATACGTTTCCGCTTGCCTCCGCCGGCGGCGCCGGTGCGACGCCGCCACCAGGTGAGGGTGCCCAGGACGAGCGCGATGAGGACTATGGCGGGCAGCATGCGGGTGGCGATCAGCAGCGCGGTCTCATCCGCGGCAGGCCACAGCTGGTCGGGGTGGAGGAGGGCGGCGGCCGGCTGGTAGGGCACCCAGTCGCCGGCGTCGGTGGCCCAGACGAGGGCGTTGCCGCCGAGCCAGGCCAGGGAGGATGCGGGGATGATGACGGCCATGGCGCCGAGCAGTGCCTTGAAGGCAATGTCGTAGCCGTCGTTTCCGGAGCTGGAGGGGGAGTTGGTCAAGAGGGCGGTTCCAGAATGAGGAGGTCAGCGGGCGCCGTAGGGAGCGGGTGTCGTCCCCGGCGGCGGGGGTAGACGAGGCACCGTTCGATGCCGGGGCCTTCGGCGTCGATCAGAGGGGTCTCCTGGAGATGGGGACCGGCCGGGGAACGGGGGTGGTGGCGACCGCTGTCGTGGTAGGGACTGCGGGGGGCCGGTGGTGCTGGGTGTCGGTGTGGATGTCCAGGACGGCGTGGCCGTGGCCGGCCCAGGTGTAGAGGTGGTGCCAGGCCTCAGAGTTGCGTTCGGCCTGCGTCTCGGCCCACGCCTCGGTGCCAGGCACCGCCGGCTCTGGCGGGGTGTTGAGCGTGGCGAGCCACTCGGCCTGGAGTGTGTGGATCGCGTCGAGCGATGTGCGCAGTTCCTTCAGCTGCCAGGCCCACTGGGGTGCGGCGGCGGTCCCGGGGAGCTGCCGCAGCTGTCTGTCCGCGGTGAGCAGGTAGGAGGAGGCGGTGCTGCGGATCCGGGTGAAGGCGCGCCAGGTGTCGGCGTCGCGGCGGCGTTGCCGGGTGTCGTAGGCGGTGGCGTCGTGGGGCCAGCCGTCGGCGTCGGTGTGCTGGTCGGAGTAGGCGTCCCAGGACGCGAGGATCTCCTCGGCCTCCGTGATGTACCGGGCGAGCCGGTCAAGGGAGCGCTGTCGTAGTTCGTCGGGGGGCAGGGACACGCGGTACGGCTTTCTTGCAAGAGAAAGAGGGCCGCGGGCCTATCGGGCGGGGCCGACTGTGGTCGCACCGGCGGCGGGCGCGGGGACCGCCGCGCCCGGCGTGTGGTGGACGGGGCGGGGACGGTGGCGCCGGGCGTGGGCCAGGCGCTGCTTGTGGGCGGCGACCATGGCGTCGCCGATGACGAACTCCTCGTCGACGCTCACGTGGGGGCTGGAGACGTAATCGAACCGGGCGCGCAGGACGGGGGCGGGGTGGCACACGGCGGCGGTGAAGGCGGCCAGCAGGTGGGGCGGGGTGGTCTCGCGGAAATCAGCCCGCCACAGCAGCCCTCGGGGGCCGAACTCGTCATGACGGGAGGCGGCGGTGAACTGCCAGCCGGTCACCCCGATCGAAGGAGAGACGCGCAGTTCCGCCTGGGCGGTGCCGTCCGGTGAGAGCAGGGTCTGCGTCCCTGCCTCGTCCGTGGTGTGCTGCCAGCCGCGGGCGGTGAGGATGTCGGCGACCGAGAGTGCGGGAATCTTGGGTTCGGGCCGTATGAGGGCATCGGTCAGTCCGGCGACGATCTCCACCGGCGTGGCGGTGCCGAACGAAGCCGACCAGTAGGTGCGCCCGAAGTCGGTACTGACCCTCCAGCCGGAGCGGTGCTCGGCGAAGTTGATGTCCAGGCGCAGCGAATGGTCGGCGCTGTCCATGCGGAGGGCCGGACGGAGAGGGTCGGAGGAGGCGGTCCAGCCTGCGGACCTCAGGGTGTGGGTGACGTGCCGCGGGTCGCCGGGGCCGGCGAGGTATCGGGGGCTGACGGGTGAGCCGTAGACATTGTGGTCGGCGGCGAAGGCGGCCAGTTGCCGCTCACTGATGCTCACGGAGGGGATCTGTCTCCTTTCAGGGGTTACCGCCGGCCGCGTGCGCCTGCTGCCGCGTGAGGGCCGGCGGAGGGCGTGGGGGTGTGTTTGCGGGGGCGGGCGGCGGCCCAGGAGTTGCGGGCCCAGGTCGCGGCGCGGGCGGCGGTGATCCGGGCCTGCTGCCATGCGCCGAGCTCGGAGGGCCTTACGGACACGGACGTGGTCGTGATCCACTTCGTGGCGGGGACATGCCCGCGGGGCCGCATCACCGGGGTGGGGTCGGCGAGCGCCGTTGCGAAGCCCTGGACGAGGTGGAGGGGGGTGGTGGAGGTGAACACCGCGTCCCAGGCGCGGCCGTGTTCGGTGCGGGCTCCGGCCCACCAGTGGGCCTGGCCGGGTTCGCTCTGGTGGTACTGGACCCAGGCGTTGCGGTCCGGGGAGACGGCAGTGAAGTGCTGTCCGCGTTCGGTCTCCCACTCGTTCTCCTCGAGCGGGGCCCACACGTTGGGGGCGTGGGCGGAGCGCGGCTTGGTCAGGGTGTCGGTGAGGCCGGCGACGATCTCGACGGGGACGGCCATGGTGAACGTGGCGTGCCAGGCGGGCTGGTGCTCGCCGACGGCGTGCCCGGAGACGGTCCAGCCGCCGGGCATGCCGTGGGGGTCGTAGCCGATGCGCACGGTGCGGTCGGGGCTGTCGAAGACGTACGGCCCGCCGCTGCGGGTGTGGTCGCTCCAGCCGGAGGCGCGCAGGTACTCGGCGATGTAGCGGGGGTCGCCGCCGCCGCCGAGGTGGCGGGGTTCGATCAGGTAGTGCTGCTCGGCCTGGTCGGCGGCAGGCCCCCATCCGGTCCACTGCTGCTTCTTCACCGGTGCCTCCGTGCGACCAGGGCGGATGCGACGGGCCGCGCTGTGGCGGTTGCCGGGGCCTGGGTGAGTCGGTAGAGGTCATCGGTGTGCTCGGCGAGGTCACCGCATATGGCGTCGAGATCGTTCGAGGCGCGGCCGAGGGCGAGCCACACCTCCGGCGGCAGAGCTCCGGAGGTGGCGCGGTCCTTGGCGAAGCGGGAGCCGGCGGCGACCAGGCCGGTCATCCCGTCGAGGACTCCATCGGGTGCCAGGACGTGTCCGAGGATCTGGGCGGCCTGCCGAGGCGGCGCGACGGCAAGGTGGTCGGCGAGTCGGCTGATCTGTTGGGCGATGTGCCGTGCCAGCAGTACGGGGTCGGGGGTGGGGTCGGTCATGGTCCTCCCGGTTGTGGTCAGGGGCGAGGGGATCGGCGGCGGGATTCATCCAGCACGCCGAAGGGTCCGGTGGCGAGTACGTGGTGGCGGTCGGCGGCTGCGGCGGTCACGGCGCGTAGGTAGCGGCGCGTCAGGAAGACGGCCAGGCGCGGACGGCGGTCTGCCGTGATCGGCGCAGGGAGCTGCGGGGGCTTGGTGATCGTGGGTGCTCCGGTGGGTGAGGTGGCCCGGTCCGGCCCGGTGGGTCCGGACCGGGCACTTGGCTGAGGGCTGGGGGTCAGCGGGTACGGCCCGGGTGGGGGCCTGCCGGGCCCGGGGGCGGAGGGGCCGGCGTTCCTGAGGCCTGGGCCTGGGCCTGTGCCTGCGCGGTGCGGTGCTCGCGCAGGGTCTGCGCCCAGGCGGTCACGTCGTAGACGTCGGGGTCGATGTTGACCTTGTAGTCGGCGATCAGGAGCGGGAGCACGGCGCGGGTGACCAGCTGCTTCTGTCCGGCTTCGCTCAGGCCCTGGGGGGTTTCGTGCCAGGTGTAGATGGCCTCGGCCTTGCGCTCCAGGCCCGCGCCGTCGAGGAGCGCCAGGAGTTCTTCGGGAGCGTCGGTGCGGCTGACGATGTGGATGGCGTCGGGAGTGAAGGCCCGGCGGTAGATCTCGACGTCGGTGCCGGATTCATCGGCGAGATTGCCCAAGGCGGGGACTCCTTCAAAAGGGGGACGGGGTTGGGGTCAGTGGCCTGGGGCGGAGGCGGCGGTCGGCAGGGCCGGGCGGGGGGCGGGCTGCGTCAGGGGAGTGGCGGCCGGGGCGGGTCGCACCGTGACACCGACGCCGATGCGGGCCAGGTGCTGGGCGGCCATGTCGATGCGGGCGATCTGCTCGCGGTCGCCCAGGGAGGCGGGGAGCAGGAACATCCGCTGGTAGGGGTGGAATTGGAACCCGGCGCCGTACAGGGCGGAGGTGGCGGCGCGGGCCCCGGTGACGGCGCCGACTACGCCGTCGGGATACCAGGCGATGCTCACCATTCCGGTGATCACGGGTGGTGCCGGCCGCCGCGGCGGAGGGTGTGCGGTGTTGTGCCGGACCTGGCGCAGGGCGTCCTCGTAGCGGGGCAGCAGGCGGCGGGCGACCTGGGCGGCGGCTCGGGCGGGGTCGGCGGGGACGCTGATGCCGTTGGGTTCGGTCACGCCGTGGAAGGCGTCGTGGTGGGCCTCTGGCTCCAGGGCGCCGACCATGAACTGGCGGGGGTGCAGGGGACGCTCGAAGAGCAGCAGGCGTGCGCCGTCACCGCGGGCGAGCACGGCCTGGTGGTGAAGGACGTAGTTGGACGCGGCGTATCCGACGGCGCCGGCGTCCCAGACTGCCGCGGTGGTGGGGAGCTGGTCGGCGTAGGCGGCGTTGCGGCTGTAGGTGGTGGTCCAGGGGCCGGGCAGCCGGGTGGCGAGGGCGCCGGCGTAGGCGGCCAGGTCGGGGCGTGCGGGGGGCATGGGTTCCTCGGGCGGGAGGGAAGGACGCGGCGGGGGCCCAGGGCATCAGCGGGTGCGGGAGGAATCCACCGCCGCGATCAGGTTCGTGCGGGGGTCCGGCGAGCCATCGGGCTTCTTCACCGGGACCGGGCCTTGCCCGCCGTGTGCTGGCGTGGGACCGGGACGGGGGTCGTGTCGATGGCGGGGTGGGCGGCGGGGTGGCGCAGGGTGACGCCGATGCCGAGGGCGGCGAGCTGGGTGCCGGCGGTGCGTACGTGGCGGGCCTGGACGGCGGTGTCGTCGCCGGAGAGGACGTACGTCTGCCGGTCGGGGTCGTGGATGAATCCGTTGGCGGCCAGGATCTGTGCGGACTTGTCGCTGGTGGCCGCGGCGGTGAGGGAGCCGTCCTCGGTCCAGGTCATCTCGATGGTGTGCGGCCCGGCCGCGGTGGCTGTGAGGCGGGCGGCGTTGTCGCGGACGTGGGCGAGGGCGGTTTCGTAGCGGGGCAGGAGGCGGGTGGTGATGGCGTCGGCGGCCTGCTCGGGGTCATCGGATATCGCGATGCCGTCCGGCTCGGGTACGCCGCGGAAGGCTTCGGCTGCCGTGTCCGCAGGGGCCATGGCGGCGATGAGGAAGGTGTCCTCGTGGCGGGGGTGGTCCATGAGGAACAGGCGCAGGCCATCGTCGCGGGTCAGGATGGCGTCGTGCGTGAGGGTGGTGGTGACGATGGCTTCGGCGACCTGGTTCATGTCCCACACGTCGGAGGTGAGGAAGAACTGGTCGTCGTGGGCGGTGTGCCGGCGGAGCTGGTGGGTCCAGGCGCCGGGCAGGAGCTGGGTGAGGATCGCGGCGAAGGCACCGAGCTCCTCGTGGCGGTGGGCGGGCATGGATGGATTCCTCAAGGCGGGACGGGAGGTGGTGGGTCAGCGGTGTCGGCCGGCGGGGACGGGCGGCAGCGCGGCCGGTGCGGAGGGCCGCGGGGCGGTGACCGGGACAGGGCAGGGACAGACGGTTGACGCCTCGGCCTCACCGGGACCGACCTCGCCGGTGCAGGTGCTGCGGTGGGGGTGCGTGATGTGCCGGTCGGCGAGTTCGTTGCGCGTGGTGCGCAGGTCGGCGTCGATGACGGCGAGCCGCTCCCCTGACAGGTAGCGCAGTCGCTTCGCGGTGTAGCGGTCGGCCGGTCCGCCAAGGTGCTCGTAGAAGTCGGCTGCAGCGGACAGGACTTCGGCCAGGGCGGGCAGGATGCCGTCGTGGTCGGCGGTCAGCTCGGTCAGGGCTGCCGCGACGTCCTCGGTGGATTCGGCTTCGCGGATACGGGCGGCGAGGTGCGCGACCTGGGCTCCGAGGGGCAGGAAGTACGGCTCACGGTGTTCGGTGGCGAAAGCGGTGTCCGCCTCGACGTGGTAGCCGACGGCCTGCAGGCGGGCCACGGCGCGCGTGGCCAGGCGCTCCTCCTCGGCCCGGCCGAGGTTCTCCGGCAGCCGGTGGTAGCGGTCGTGGTAGCGGATGACGGGGACGAAGCCGGTGCGCTCAAGGATGCTGCGGGCGCCGGCGTCGCCGCCGCGGGCGAGGACTTCACCGGAGTGCGGGTCGCGCCGCAGGGCGAGGTGGCGTTCGGCCAGGGGCAAACAGGCTCCCTTCGAGGGTGGGATCAGCGCGATCGCCGCGCCGCGCGGGCGGGGCGGCGGGTGGAGCGGACCAGGGCGTTGCGCAGCAGTGCGGGCGGGTTGGCCAGAGTCTCGGCGGTGCCTTCGAGGTCGTGGAGGAGCCCGTACAGACGCCCGGCGGCCCACTCCAGCTGGTGCGCGCCGCGCCGGGCGTACACCTCGGGCCGTGTCGCCAGCTGGTGGCCGGCCTGTTCGGCCAGGCGCCGGGCCTGGGCAAGGCTGCCGTTCACCTCGTCGGTGAGGGCGCGGATCTGCTCCGCGATCTGCGCGGGCGTGGCTTCCGCGGCGACCAGGGGGTCGGCGATCACCTGCTCCTCGCGGGCGGCCGGGGGCCGGGCGGGAGTGAGGTCGAACTCGGACTCGAGGATCCGGGTCTGCCGGGCGAGTTCCTCGGCCAGCCGCCTCGGGGTGCGGGTCAGGGTCCCGTCCTCGCGGACCAGGCTGGCGATCACATCCAGGCGCCCGTGGTGGAACTGGAGAGCAATCCACCGGCACGGCTCGCCGTCCGCAGGCGCTGCCAGGCCCGCGGTGCGGGCCAGGCGATGGGCGATCTCCGACCACTGCGCCGGGGCGAGCGGCCGGTCCATGCGGTGCAGCCGGATGCCGAAATGAAGGAAACGAGGCGAATCGCCCGCCGCCGAGCGCGGCTGTGCCTGGCTGAGGTGCGCGGCCCATTGGGCCTCGCTCCATCCCTCCCGCTCGGCAAACTCGGAGCGCAGGTCCAGCCGGTCCCAGGACGCCACGATGCGGTGGCTGAGTTCGCGGGTGAAGCTGACCGGACGCTCCAGCGCGTTGCCCAGCGCGGCCTCGGCGGTGTGCTGCCGGCGGTGCAGGCGGGCGATCACCAGGCGCTCCGCTTGTCTGCGTCGTGGACAAGCTGGTTGTGGTCCACGATGGAGTACCAGCCGACGTCCACGGGCTTGGTCCCGTTGATCTTTGGCAGCAGGTAGTCCGCCAGGGCGCGCTGGTAGATCAGGCAGTCCGGGCAGCGCTTGGAGAGGTGGACGAGGTAGCGGGGGTGACCGGTGATGAAGGACAGCGCGCCGCCGTTGGGGTCGCGCAGCCGCCATCCGTCCTCCTCGGTGGGGGTGTGCCAGGACGGGGTGACCACCGTCATCGCGTCGCCCCACAGTTCGCCGTCCGCGACGCCCTTGATCACCACGATCTGGTCGCCAGGGGCGAAATGGGCGTGGGTGATGTCCCGGTCGCGGGTGATGGTGTCGGCGGGTATGCGCGCGTCACGGGAGACGGCTTCGGGCACGGCAAAATCCTCTCTGTGAAGAGCACGGCTGGCGGCGGGGCCAGCACTTTCAATGGTCTGGAGGATCCCCGGTTTGGCTAACCGGGGATCGTCCGCTATACGTGTCCGCCCCTGTCGTCGTCCCGGCTCGGCGGTCACCGGAACGGGTTCTCCGTGCCGCGGTCCGCTTCGCCTGCTGCGTCGAGCAGTTCCGGCAGGTCGGTACCCTCGGCTTCCCTCTGGTCGATCCACCATCCGGCCCGGGTGACCGTGCGGACCTTCTCCTCCAGTACGGCCCAGTCCGCCTCGTCCCAGGTACCTTCGGTGACCAGCGCGGTGTAGGCGGCGGTGGCCAGCTGGTAGCGGGAGCGCTCGCCCCACTCCAGGGCACGCTCGGGGCCCTCCAGGGGCGGCATGTCGAACTGTTCGGTCCACGCCTTCGCGGCGGCCTGTTCCTCGGTACGGCGTGCGGCCAGCCAGGCTTCCTTCGACGCGGTGTCGTTGTCGCGGGCGGCCTTCCAGCAGTCGGTGCAGTCGCGGCCTGCGAGCCAGCGGGCGAAGGACGCCCGCCGGTCGGCGGGGCGGTCGGACAGGTCGTGGGTGACTTCGTGTCCACAGCTGTGGACGGTCTGCCATGTGGTGCGTACAGCCATAGGGGTATCTCCTTCGGAGGCAAGGGAGTTCGCGTGCGAACGGGGGGTGGCCCGGGGGCGGCGGTGGCGTCCGGGTCGGCGTCCGGGCCCGAGCTTCGGGCGGGCCAGGAGCAGGACGAGCAGGGCGGTGGCGGCTCCCGCTGCGGGCAGTGCGGCGAGCGTCTGCGGGTGGTCGGCGAGGGTTCCGGCGAGTGCGGTTCCGGCGGCCTGGCCGACGCCGACGGACAGGATCAGCCACGCGTAGGCCTCGGTGGTGCGGGAGGCGGGGGCGAGTGTGTCCACGGTGTGGAATCCGCAGGTGATGACCAGGGTGAGGAACAGTCCCGGCAGGAGGGCGACCCCGATCGCGGGGCGGGGACCGGGCTGGGCCAGCAGGGGCAGCCAGCCCAGGAGGAACAGGGAGCTGGTGGCCAGGAGTTGGGTGGTGGTCGTGCCCGGCCAGGCCCTGCGCGCGTAGATCAGGCCGCCGAGGAACGACCCGGTGGAGAACGCCGCGGGCAGCACTCCGGACAGCAGGGGCTGGTGGTGGGTGGCGGCCATGCCTGCGGCCCACACGTTCATCGCGCCGAGGGTGAAGCCGGTTCCGGCGAGCGCCAGGAACAGAAGGACGAGGGCGGTGTTCATCAGCCGCCCGCTGCCCGCCGCCCCGCTGTTGGGGGCGGCGGGGTGCCAGGTCCGCGACGGGGCGGCGGTCAGCACCACGACGGTGCCGGCCAGGCCCAGTACGGCGGTCACGGCCAGCGCCGCATCGGGCTCGTACGCGGTGGCCAGCCAGGAGGCGAGCAGCGGGCCCGCGATGTAGAGAAGTCCCTGGGAGCCGGTGTCGAGGGCCTGGACGACGCGACGCTGTCCGGGGTCAGTGAGCACGCTCGGCCACAGGGCCCGCAGCCCGGCCTCCAGAGGCGGCGTGAAGACCCCCGCCACGCCGACCACCGCAGTGACGGCGGCCGGGTGCCCGCTCGCCCCGATCCAGATGAGGGCGAGCAGACAGCCGGAGTTGACCAGCACCGCCGGGGCCGAGACGCGGGTCTGCCCGTACCGGTCCATGAGCCGGCCCTTGACCGGCTGGGACAGCCCCGACGCCAGCCCGTACAGGGCGGCGAGCATCCCGGCGAAGGCAAGGCTCCCCCCGGCTGCGGTGATCCACAGGACGAGGGAGACGGGGACCATGCCGTTGGGCAGGCGACCGGTCAGGGTGCCGGCAAGCAGGCGGGCGACGTGCCGGCTGCCGAGAACGGCACCGTACGTGGCAGGCGGCGGGGTGGCGGTCGGGGTGGCGGCCAGGGTCAACAGGGCAGGGCTTTCCGTCAGATGGCGTGCGAGATGAGGTTGAGGAGCTGGGCCGGGCCGCTACCGGCGTCGGGCGGGCATCGCGCTGGTTGGCGGGGCGGCCGCTATCCGGGGTCGTGGTCAGTGCCGGGGCGGTCGGCGCCCGGAGGTGGCGGGGGGCCGGGATGCGGTACGGGGGCAGGACGGCGACCGCGGGGTCAGGAAGGTCGGGCTATCGGCGGCCGGGGACGGCCCCGGCCCGTGGGGGCAGGGCAGCTGGAAGAGCGCTCGCAACGGCCGCAGAGCTGCGCACGGCGGCGGCCGGTGCTGGGGTGAGCGCTGGGTGGGCCGTGCGGGCCAGGCCGATCAGCTCGCTTCCTTCCATCAGCCACAGCGCCAGGGGATCAACGGCGGGGACCGCCGCAGGCGTGTCCGGGCCGCTGCCGGGTGGCCGGGTACCGAAGACGGCGTCCATGCGCTCCACGAACGCCACCTCCTGCGCGCCGACAGTGCCGGGGGAGGCCTGCCGCACGGCGGCAATGAGGCCAGGGGCGTGCGTGGTGAAGCGCGTGAAAGCGGCGGCCAGGTCCGGCTGTGGCGGACTCTGCACGGTGCCGGGTTCGAACGCCTCCTGTGCCCAGGCGAGGTCATCGGCCAGGTGGTTGAGGTGGGATTGCAGGACGGCTCGGCGGTATTCGGCCAGCAGCACGGAGGCGACCCGGCGCGCTGCGGTGACAGCGGAGGGCTGCACGGTGATGCTGCGCGGCGGCACCACCCCCTCATCCAGGTACATGTCCCTGGGGGCGAGCGCGCCGACCTGGTACCTGGCGTCGTCGGGGGCTTGGACGACGGCGAGTTCGACTCCGGTGTCGCTGCTCAGCACGGCTGCCCATGGCACCCGGCGCTTGTTCACGGTGTGCAGCAGCGGGCCGTAGAACTCGGCACCAGGCTGGGGGCTGGTGTCCCACACACAGGCTGCCAGGTCCTCCTGCCAGAGGGGCAGGGAGTAGTTCTCGACCTTCACGGTCCACTGGCCGGGCAGGTGCTCGGCCATGTCCCGGGCGAAGTCGCCGACGTAGGGCTGGTGGGTGGCGGTGACTTTGATCTGGCAGGCGCGGGCGAGTTCGTGGACGTCGGTCAGGGCCTTGCGGATCCGGGGCATGTTGTCCAGGGGCAGGACGTAGTTGCCGTCGCCGTCCTTGGTGAATCCGGCGACCAGCAGGATCTTGCGGGCCCAGCGCCAGTTGTTGCCGGTGACGAGGGCGACGATGCCGTCGTGCTTGCTGGTGAAGAGGTTGATCTCGGCCGAGTTCAGTGAGGTGTCCTTCCTGGGGAGGGGGCGGTGGGTGCCTGGCGGGGCCAGGTGGCGGCGAGGTGGTCGATGCCGAGCTGGTGAAGGAGCCGGTCGGCGACGTCGAGGTGGTCGCTGGTGCGCTGGTAGCGCTCGCCGAGCCGGGGGTGTCCGTGCTCTCGGCACCAGGTGCCGGCGGTGAGCAGGAAGTCCCGCAGGGCCAGCAGCGTGCTGTCGTGGGTGCCGGTCACGGTGTCGACGAGGATGTGGAACTGGGCTGGCGTCTCGGCCGCGGCCAGTCGGCGTGTCCAGTCCCGAAGGGCGTCGGCGGGATCTGGCAGCTCCAGAAGGTCGAGGAAAGGGCTGGCCTCCGTGCGGGCCTGGCGGCGCAGCTCGCTGGGCGAAGGCAGGCCGCGGTCGGGCTCTGGGGTGGTGGTCATGGGCAGGTCCTGGTGGTCAGCGGGTACGGGGCACCGCTGCGGGCGCAGCCGGTGCCGGGATGAGGCAGACGCCGGCGCCCTGGCGTGTGTTGTTCCGTGCGGGACGGTCGTCGGGGGTCAGAGCGGGGTCGAGGCGGGTCGCGTAGCGGGCGGCACGGAGCATCTCGGCTGCGTAGGAGGCGTGTTCGTTCTCCCAGTCCTCGCCCATGTCGAAGGGGAGCCGGTGCCAGGTGGCGCGCAGGGTGGGCTGCCTGATGAACCCGGCACGGTCCAGCAGGGCGGAGGCCAGTGCGTCGATGGGGCCCTCGGCCTCGACCTGTCCGCCCCTGCCGCGCGTGATGGAGATGATCGCGGTGTCCTTCGTCAACGGCTTCGCCCCGGCCCGGCGGCTGCTGGTGCGTTCGTCGGCAGCCCGGTGGAGGCAGCGGGCGCGGGGCGGCCGGGAGCGGCGGGCCGGTACTGCGGGGAGCGGACCGCGGCGGCCTGGGCCACGGTGGTGCGGTACCACGCGCGCGGGTCCGGTGCCGGGGCGTTCTGCTCCGGTGGGATGTTGGCGGGGTCGAGGGAGTAGTCGGCGTGGACCGGGTAGCCGCTGGCGCGCAGGCTGGCGACGGCCTGGCGGGTGCGCCGGGGACCGTCGTGGCCGGAGGTGGTGAGCAGGTAGACGCCGTGCAGGCCGTGGAGCGGCTGGAAGCCGAGGCGGGTGAGGTACCACTGGCTGATGTGGTGGGGGATACCGGTGGAGGAGGCGACGTACCCGTACTGCGGGTGGCTGCCGAGAACGAACTGGCCGGACAGAGGCGGGCTCCTTACGGGTCAGCGGAGTGTGGCGTGCGTGGTGGCGGCCGGGGCGGCGGCGGGCGGCACGGCGCTGGTGGCCAGCTTTGGAGCCGGCGAGGGCGGGCGGCCGGGGACCGGCCCAGTCGGCTGCCACAGCGCCGGGTGGTCGCTGAACCGGGTGCGGGGGTCGGTCGCCCATCCCACGACGGGGCCGCGCTGTTCTTCGCGGAGGCTGATGACTTCGATGCCTTGGTCGTAGAGGACGTAGCCCCAGTCCAGGCCGGATGCCTGCCCATCTCGCACGGTCATGCGGGTGGGAGGTGATCCGTCGGGAGTGATGACGTCGAGGTGGTCGCTGGCGTACCGCTCACCGCGGGTGAGGGCGGTGACCAGCTCGTCGGGAGCGCCGTCGAGGAGGTCGGTGCCGAGCGCGGACCAGCCGACGGGTACGTCGTCGATCAGGTGGCGGGTCATGGCGTCGAGGTCGCCGGCGAAGCGGTGCTGGTAGGCGGCCAGCAGGAGCGGCAGGTGGTGGCTGGGGTAGCCGTCCCAGTGGACGTAGATGCCCTCGTAACCACCGGGGTCGGTGGGGCGGGCGATGAAGGAGCGGGTGGCCAGGGGATCCTCCGGAGGACGTGGGTAGGCGGTCAGCGGGAGCGGCCGGGTATGGGCCGGGCGGTGCCGACGGGGACGGCGGAGCCGAGGGAGCGCGGGGCGCGCACGGACGAGGGCGTGGGGGCGAGGGCTCTCATGCGCTCGGTGGCATCGTGCAGGGTCTCGCCGACGTCGCGGAGTTGGGCGGCGGCCTCCTCGAAGTCGGCGCCCAAGTCGAAGGAGTCGTCGGCCTCGGACTCCTTCGCTTTCTCCCCGGCGGCTTCGAAGAAGTCGGCGAGACGGGCCAGCAGCCCGTCGGCGGGGTCGAGGATCTGGTCGACGAGAGCGGCGGCGCGGTCAGGGTCCGGGGCGCCGCTCAGACGATCGGTGAGGCTGAGGAGTAGCAGGCCGTAGGCGTATCGGCCGTCCGGATCGGAAGGGGTGGTCAGGTGTCCGGGCCCGGGGCCGCGGGAGCGGGCGTGAACGGTGTGGGCAGAGGGTGGCTCCGGGTTGGCCGGCCGGGCGGGTCAGACGCCCGGCTGCGGGTGGTGGAAGTGGGCGACCGGATAGCCGAGTGCGGTGAGGGCGTGGACGGCCCGGTGCACCAGATGCTCCTGCTGCTCGACGGGAAGTTCCGACGGTGCGACGTAGGCGTTCAGGCGGGAGCAGTAGGAGAATCCACGCCCCCACAGCAGGCGGTGGACGGGGTCGGTGCGCGGCTGGGTCATCCGTGCGGCGGTGTGGGCTCCGACGTGGATGCTCACGGGGTGGTGCAGCATGTGCGTGCTGCCTCCTGTCATGGGGTTCTAGCGGCGGGGCGCTGCAGGGCCGGACGAGGGGGTCGGCGGAGGAGCCGGTGGCTGCTGCCCGAGGTGGCTGCCCGGTCGTGCCGGGGTGTCGTACTCCTGGCGGAGTGTGATCTCGACGGCGCGAGCGGCCTCGCCCATGGAGGCCAGCAGACCGCTCGCAGCCCTCCACACCGCCTTGCGCGGGGAGTCGGCCGAGGACCGCTCGCTGTGCTCGTAGCGGTGGCCGGCGGCGAGCAGGTAGTCGCTGAGGGCGCCCACGAACGCTTCAGAGGCGTTGAGCACGGCACTGGTGACGACAGCGGCCTCGACAGGTGTGGCTGCCTCGTCCAGGGCCTTCAGGTAGGGACGCAGGTCGGGGGCATCGAGGGGCGGTTCAGGGAAGCGGTGGCGGGCCAGGAGGCCAGCGGCATCCCTCCGCGCCCACCGGTCCAGGTCAGCCGCAGTGGTAGACCCGGTCGAGTGAGAGTGGATCTGCTCGGCGTCGCGGCCGACGTTGTCGTACAGCTCGAAATCGGGGTTCAGGGCGGAGACTTTCGGGTCCGGGGCGCGGACGTTACGCGGCCCAGTCGTCTTCGACGTCGAGGTCGTCGAAGGAGACATGCTTGTAGTCGAAGACGGCTGCTTCCAGAGGGGCGAGGCGTTCGAAGGACGGGTTCTGCCGGAACGCGTCGGTGCGCTCGAAGACGTACTTCTGCTTCGCCCCGTCCGCTGTGATCGTCCGGATCGTGTTCTGGGCGGCGACACGGCCCCACGCGGTCATGTCGGTGAACGTGGCATCCTTCATCCACACCCAGACCCCATGGCCGAGCTTCATGATGCTCTCTGGGTGGTAGAGCCCGCCGGTAGTGCGGTTGCGACGGGGGCTGCGGCGCTCGCCGAGATCGCGCAGCGCGCCCTGCGCCGCCTTCCTGAGCAGGACGCTGTGCAAGTCCGGATGCTTGTCCAGCTTCCCGCAGAGGATGTCGAGCATGTCGTTGGTGTGCATGCGGCCGACGTCGGTGGTTGCCTCATGAGCCGCGTCGAGGGCGAGCTGGCGCAGCTTCGGGTCGGAGACACGCTTCACGGCAGGTCACGCTCCTTCCACACGGTCGCCATCTCGGCGAGCGCCTCGGAGGCGAATGCGATCACTTCGCGGGTGACAGGGCGGCCCGGCAGCGCGAGTTCGGGGTCGTACTGGTTGAAGGTGCGGCTGCCGCGGATCTGCGCGAGAGCCGGCACGATCTCGCACAGCAGCTGCGTGGCTACCCGGCGCTGGCGTACCTCTTCCTCAAGGCGGGCCTTGTGTTCCGCCCAGGCACCCTGGATGGTCAGTTCGCCTTCCACCACCCTGTCGGCAAGCTCGGGGTCCTCCTTACGCAGCCGAGCGAGCTGTGATTCGTGGGAGTCGGCTTGCGCCTTGCGCTCGCGAGCGGTCGCATAGGCATCGTCCAGCGATACGACGCCGGAGATCACGCGGTCGATGAGATCGGAGGCGTGGCGCAGGACGGTGCGGGCCTGTCCGATCCGGGCGAGGGAGACCCCGGCCTGTTCAGAAACTGAACGGGCCGTCTGTTCAGTCTCTGAACGGCCTGGATGTTCAGAAACTGAACAGGCGGTGGCGGCGATCATGGCGAGCTGCCCCTTGGTCAGGTGGCGCCGGCGGCTGTTGACCGCCAGGGAGTAGGCCCGAGGGTCGTCGCCGTCGTAGCTGGTGAATGCCGCTTCAGTGCCTGTGAGTTCGCAGGCCCGCAGGCGGCTTCTGCCGTCGAGGACGCGGCCGGTGGGGTCTAGAACGATGGGGTGGAGCAGGCCGAGTTCGCGGATGCTGTCGGCAAGGGCCTGGAGTTCCTCTTCATCGAGCATGGGGAAGAGGGCGGTGGTCGGGTGGGATTCTATGGGGCCCTCCTGGAGGGGATTCGGATGTGAGGGGTGGCCCGGTGAGGTGGGCAGACCTCAGTGCATGCGGGCGTCGGTGTCGAACAGGTGCTGTTCGGCCGGATGGAGAAGATGTTGAACGATGAATGATCTGCCTGCGACCTTCCACAGGCCGCGCCCGCGGCTGAGGTGGGAGATCGCCTCGGTTTCGACGCTGGTGAGGCCGAGCAGGGCGGCGGCTGCGTGGAGTTGGTCGGTTTCCTGCCGGTAGACGATGCGGGTGGAGCAGTCGGCGAGGAGTCCCTCGGCCAGGGCCCGGCCCTGGGATCCGGCGTCGCCGGCGGAGAGCAGGTCGGAGAGGCGGTGGACGACCATGAGGTTGGCGATGCCCAGGCCGCGGGAGAGCTTCCACTGGGCTTGCATGCGCTGGAGCAGGGCGGGGTGGCGCAGGATGCGCCATGCCTCGTCGTAGACGATCCAGCGGCGCCCGCCTCGGGGATCGGTGAGGGCGGATTCCATCCAGGCGGAGGCGCAGGTCATGGCGAGGACGAGGCCTGTGTCGTCGCCGGAGCCGCCGAGCCGGGACAGGTCGATGCTGAGCATCGGGGTGTTCGGGTCGAAGGCGACGGTGGAGGGGGCGTCGAACATGCCGGCGAGGTCGCCGTGGACCATGCGGCGCAGGGCGTGGGCGAGGTCGCGGGCGGCGTCGCCGAGGTAGCCGGAGACGGTGCCGGCGGCCTGGTCGAGGAGGGCGGGCTGGGCGAGGGTGTGGGCGATGTCGCCGAGAAGCGGGGTGCGCCCGGCGTGGGCGGCGGCCTTCACGACGCCGTCGAGGGCGATGTCGAGGGCGGTGTGCTCCATCGGCATCAGGTCCCGGCCCAGCACCGTGCGGGCGAGGGAGCCGAGCAGGAGCAGGCGCCGCTTGCGGATCTCGCCCGCCCAGTCCGCTTCCGGTACGGACGGCGGCCTGGGCGCTGCGTCGAGAGGGTTGAGGCGGCCGGGCAGGCCGGGGCCCAGCGCGATCGA
Organism: Streptomyces sp. NPDC086023; assembly: GCF_044540325.1. Classification (NCBI taxonomy): domain Bacteria; kingdom Bacillati; phylum Actinomycetota; class Actinomycetes; order Kitasatosporales; family Streptomycetaceae; genus Streptomyces; species Streptomyces sp. NPDC086023. The sequence continues at coordinate 16,682 of NZ_JBITRX010000018.1, read as the reverse complement.
GGTGCCGCCGAGCGCCTGGGCAACGGGAGTCCACTCGCCCTTCGGGTCGCAGGGCACGTAGACGCGGTAGCCGAACGCAACCGACCGCAGCGCGAAGGACTTCGCCAGCGCCGACTTGCCCTGGCCGATGACCCCGGCCAACAGCACGTTGGGGTTGGTGAACCCTTCGACCTTGCCGTACAGGGTGAACGGGTCGAAGGTGAAGGCGGCTTCGGCGTGGACGTCGCGGCCGATGTAGATGCCGTCGGCGCCGAGTCCGCCTTCGGCGAGGAACGGGTACGCGCCGGCGGCGACCGCGGTGGTCATGCGGTGGGCGGGCAGCCGCAGGCGGCTGCCGCGGGCGGAGGCGGGACCAAGGCGCCCGGCCGGGGGGTGGACTGCCAGTGGCATTTCCGCTTCGGCGGGCTCGGGTCCGTGGGCAGCGGTGGTGGCTGCGCGGGCTTTGGCCTCGGCTTCGGCGAGCTGTTTGCGGGCGGCGCGGCGGCTGGCGCGGTCGGTGCCGTGCGGGGTGAACAGAGGGGAGGCGCTGGCGCGGCGTGCGCGGCGGCCGGGGCGGTGCTGCTGGGGCATGGGGCGGATCGATTCTGCGGTGGCGGCCGCTCACACGGTGCCGGCGGTGGGGGGGCTGTGGTCGCTGGGGGTGGTCTTGCGGCGGATGGAGTGCCCGGAGGCGAGGTGGCGCTGGCAGATGGTGAGGACGGGCGGCCCCTCGGGCAGCGTCTCGGGGCGGCAGACGGGGTCCGCGCCGGCCTTCGAGGCAGCGGGGAGGGTGTGGAAGGCGTCGTGGACGCCGGCTGCGGCCTGCCACAGCCGCAGGTGAGCTGCGGCGAGGTGGCGTCCGGCTGCCGGGTGGGCGGGCCGTGTGGCCTCGGCGAGCTGGTCCAGGAGCAGGTGCAGTCCGGTCAGGTGGCCGTGCAGGACATCGAGGTGGGCGCGGTCGGCCGGAAAGCCGGCGGTGGCGCTTTGGCGGGTGTGGTGGCGGATGCCGGCGGTGGCGGCCCGCAGGTAGGGGTGCGCGTCGCCGGAGTCGGTGAGGGAGGAAGCCAAGAAGCAGGGCGTCTTTCTGTTGGGCGGGTCAGCGGCGGCGGGGCGGTAAGCGATGGTCGGTCCGTGCCGGTTACAGGGCGGTGCGGGCGAGGGGGAGGGCGGCGAGGGTGAAGGCGTCGGGCTGCTGGTAGGCCAGGCGGCGCAGGTCGACCTGGGAGGTGACGGCTGCGGTCTCGATCTGCGCGCAGGCGGCGTCCAGTTGGGCGTCGGTCTCGGCGGATACGGTGAGAAGGCCGGTGAGGGCGACGTCGGCGTGCCCGGCGATGAGCTGGCGCTCGCGTTCCTTGACGTCGGTGTATTCCACGGAGTCGGCTTCGGAGTCGACCTGGCCGCGGCGGGCCCGTTCGTTGGCATCGGCGATGATCGTGGCCTTGGTGCGCTGCACGTCCCGCAGCGCGGACTCGAGCTCCTGGGGGACGTATATGAGGGAGAAGGAGCGGCGGACACCGGCGGTGAACATCAGCCCGTGCAGGAAGCCCGGCGCGGTCTCGGTGCGGGGCCAGTTCTCCACCCAGTAGGTGGCGTGGCGGGCGGTGTCGGTGATGACCCGGTCGTACTCCTCGACCTGGACGACGGGTCCCGCGGCTGCGGGGTTGGCCTCGGCTCGCCCGTGTTCGGACCACTGCTGCAGTGAGGACAGGGCCCTTGGGTCGTAGGCGGTGCGGACGACGGCGGCGATCTCCCGGGCGGTCAGCCAGCCGGTGACCATCAGACCCGCGCTGCGGGCGGCCTGGGCGACGGAGGCGGTGGTCTGCCCCAGCACGGTGAACGCTCCGGGGAGGCCGCCGCCGGCCTGGGAGATCAGGCGCTTGGCGGCCTTCATGTCCAGGGAGACCGCCAGGTACGTCTCGTGCGGTGCGGCGGCCGGTCCGGCGGAGGCGACGAGGTCGGCGTACACCTGCCCGGCGACCGGGGCCTGGGGGTGGCCGTGGGTGGTCCAGTGGCGGGTGAGGGTGTCGCCGGAGTCGGGGACCGTGCGCTCCAGGACCTGGACGGTGGCGATGTGCCCGGTGCGGGCGATGCCGGCCAGTGCCCGCCCCCAGGCACTCACGTTGGCGTTCTGGGTGGCGGGGTCGAGGAGGGCGAAGGCGCGGGAGGTGACGCGGGCCACGGCGGTGAGGGTCTGGTGGTGGGGGTCGTGGACGGCGGCGGCCTGGGATCCGGCAGGGGTGACCACCTGCAGGGAGGCGGCGGTGCCGGGAAGGTGGAGCAGGCCGTCGACTTGCGGGCGGGAGACCGCGCGGGCCAGCCACATGGTCTGGCCGGTGCGCCGGCGGTGCGCGTAGCGCAGGACGATCGGCGCCCAGTCGATCAAGGAGCGGCCGTGGCGGCGGATCGCGACGAGGGCGGCGACGGCCGCCCACAGGGGGGTCAGGGCGAGCGCGCCGAGAAGGCCGGTGGAGACGACGGTCGCCAGGAGCAGGGCGAGGGCTGCGGAGGTGAGGACGAGCTGGGGCAGGGACAGGCCGAGGAGGATGCCGCGCCGGGACCGGTGGGGGAACTTGATCGTCAGTGGGGACAGGGAGAGATCAGACAAGGCAGGGGCCGCTTTCGGGGCGCGGGGCTGGCGCCCGGGCGGGACACGCGGTGTGGGCGTCCCGCCCGGGCTGGGGCGAACGGATCAGGAACCGGTCGGCGGGGGTGACGCGGTGAACGGGCTGCCGGCGGATCCGGCTGTCGCACTCGGGGTGCCCTGGGGCGGCACCTGCTGTGTGCTGCGCGGTACCGGACCGGCACCAGGGCTCGGGGAGGTCGGCCCGGCCTGCGGACCGGGGCTGCCCCCGAGGTGGCCGCTGGTGTCCTGGTTCACGCGGGTCGGCGGAGGCTGGACCACCTTCGACAGCCCATCGGTGAGCCCGCCTCCCGTGGACGGCATCGGCGCGGTGTTCTTCTCCCCGCCCGCGCCGCCGGTGGGGCTGGCGGCGACGTCGCCGGGGAACTGGCCGGGGACACTGGCCGGCCCCTGCGGGGCGGCGCCTGCTCCGGCGGCGGCGCCTCCGGCACCGCCGGTCGCGGCCATCGCGGCGGCCTTGCGGGCGGCCTGCTCGGTGTGCTGCTTGGCGATCTGCGCGCCCGCGCCGCCGGCCCGGTGGATGGATTCGCCGTCGGTGCCCTCGGCGGCCCAGTGCACGAACTTGAACGTGGCGTACGGGCAGAGCAGGACCAGCATCATGATCACGGCACCGGCGAGGCAGTCGGCGAGCGCGGCCATGCCGTCCTTGGGCTCGGTCCGTCCGAGGGCGGAGACACCGAGCAGGAAGACGATCGTCATCAGCAGCTTGCTGACTACCAACGTGGCAGTGGCTTCGATCCAGCCGCGGCGCCAGCGGCGGGCGGCTTCCCAGCCGCCGCCGGCTCCGGCGAAGACCGCGAGGGTGACCAGGACGAGGATGCCGACCTTGCGGACCATCATCACGCACCAGTACAGCAGCGCTCCGATCGCGGAGCCGAGGCCGACGACGGCGGGGATCATCCAGCCCAGCGGCACCATCGAGCCGACGTAACTGGCCTTGACCATGCGCCGTACGGCTTCCTGGATGGAGGTGTCCGCCGCGGCGAACAGGCCGGCCGACAGCGCGTCGACGACTTCGATGGCCGCGGTCGTCAGCGCGATGGCGGCGAAGGAGAACAAGACACCGGAGGCGGTGCCGGTGAACGCCTGTGCCAGTGCCTGGCCGTCGCGTTTGACGGCGGCCCGGATGAGCTGGGCGCAGAAGGTGGCGACCAGGATGGTCAGGCCGATGGGCAGCAGCAGTTCGTAGTTGTCGACAAACCACCCGGCGCGCAGGTCGACCTTGGTGGTGGTGTCGACGGCCTCGGCGGCCAGGTCGGCGGCTCCGGCGGCGAACTCACCGACCGACTTGGCGATCCAGTTGCCGATGCCTTCGGTGATGGCCTTACCCGGATCGTTGACGAAGTCGATGGCGTCGGCCGCGGTGCACAGCTTGCTCGCCAGAGGCAGGGAGCAGAAGTCCACGGGGAGTGGGACCTCCTTATCGGTTCAGTGGCGGGCTACGGGGCGACGCTCGGGGCGAGGGAGACCAGGGCGCAGTCGGCGCCGGGCCGGCACTGGACGGCGAGGGTGACCGAACGGTCCTCCGCTCCGCCCCCGCCGTCCTTCCATGCGATGGACTGCTTGCCGGTTACGGTGACCGCGTAGATGTACGCCTCGGTGATCGCCGTCGGGTTCTCCGCGAGGGCCTGCTTGAACGCGGAAGGGAAACGGGCGTCGGTCACGGTCGCGGTGGCATGCTGGGAGTTGTCGGCCATCCGCGACCACAGGACGGGGTCCGGAATCTGGGCGGACAGGGACGTCCAGTCGGTGTACTTCTTCTCCGCGGTCATCCAGGCGTGCATGCCGGCGAGCTGCTGGTCACGGCTAGTGGTGCGGGTGTCGTAAGACCACAGCATCACCGCCGCCGCCCGCCCGTAGGCCAGCGGATCCGCCAGCCGCGGCGGCGCCGGAACCGAGCCCGTACCCGTGCCGGGCTTCGGCGCGCCCGGTGTGGACGGTGAGGGCTTGGCCGAGGCCGGCGCCGTTGGCGTGCGGGCCTTGCCCTGGTCCCGGCTGGCGAGGAGGGCCGCGGCTGCGGCGACCGCCAGCAGCACGGCCGTCACGGTCACCAGGACGGTGATCCGCCGCTTGGCGGACCAGTGCGAGGTGGCAGGGTGCAAGGGGGACAGAGAGCGCCTTCCCATCAGCGGACCTGGGTGCCGAGGGCGGAGAAGAAGGCGACGATGCCGTTGGCGGCGCCGAGACCGAGGGCCGCGCCGGCGGAGACTACGGCTCCCTTCTTGCCGTTGGCCTCGGCCTGGTGGCCGCCGGTGTGGTGGCCCCAGGCCCACACGCCGAGGGATACGGCCAGGGCGCCGACGACAGCGATGATGCCGAACATGTTGATCGAGCTGACGACGTTGCGCAGGACGTCAAGTCCCGGGAGGCCGCCACCCTTCGGGGTGATGCCGGGGTCGAAGGCGAGGTGGGTGACGCGGTCTGCGAGTGGAATAGGTATGGCGGAGCTCCTTGCGTGCGCAGGGCAAAGCGGCCGTGCGGAATGCGGGGGAAGGGAAGAGGGCGCTCGGGGCGCGTGAGGGGGCCCGGATCAGGCCGGGGCGCAGGAGGCGGTCAGCTGCCCAGCGCGGGGATGCGGCGGACGGCGAGGATCTGCCAGTCGCCGACCTTCTCGATCCGCACCGGACGCCCGGTCTTCGGCGCGTTGATCACGAGCCCTGCGCCCATGTACATGCCGACGTGCTCGGGCACGGCTGCGGTGCCGCGGGTGAAGAGCAGGTCACCGGGCTTGAGGGCACTGGCCGGGACCGGGTCGCCTTCCTTGACCTGGGTGTACGTGGTGCGGGTCAGCTGGACGCCGGCCTTGGCGTACGCCTGCTGCATCAGGGAGCTGCAGTCGCAGCGGCCCATCGGGTCGGGCCCGCGCGGGGCGAGACATGTGCCGCCCCACTGGTACATCGTGCCGAGCTGGTGCATCGCCCAGTCGATGGCGGTGCGGGCCTTCGGCGAGGCGTCCGCGGGGATCTTGTACCCGTCGGGGACGGCGCCTTCGGGGATCTCACCCCAGCCGGACCCGTCCTCGCCTGGCCGGCAGCCGCCCGTGCCGCCCCCGCTTCCGGTGTCGGGCTGGCCGGGTTGGGTCTGGCCGCCGTTCGGGAGGGTTTTGACGATGGCCTGCTGCAGTGCCCGGGCGAGAGGCTCCCACTGGGCGTAAGCGTCCGGGTAGCCGGAGCGCTGCACCGCTTGGGCGGCTTGGGTGATGGTCATCTGCTGCCAGCCGTTCACCTCCAACAGCCCCTTGTAGAAGCGCGTGGAGGCGTACACAGGATCGCGAATCTGCTCGGGGGTTCCCCAGCCCTGGCTGGGCCGCTGCTGGAACAACCCCAGGCTGTCGCGGTCGCCGTAGGTGAGGTTGCGCAGGCGGGATTCCTGGATGGCGGTGGCGAGGGCGACGAGCTGCCCACGCTCGGGCACCTTCATCGCGACGCCAGTGGCCACGATGGTCTTGGCATGCGGGATCTGCTCGGCAGGCAGTTCCAGGCCTTCAACACGAAGGTTCTGGTCGGCGCCCTGGCCGCCGAGGATGGCCGCGACCTGCCGGGCGACGGCACCGGTGTCGACGGTGCCGCCGCCAGGGGTGCAGTTCACGGACCGGGAGGCACCGGCGCTTCCGGCCGCCGCGATGGCGGCAGTGCCGGCGAGGAGAAGGGGGGTCAGGCAGACGACGCCGAGAGCGGCGGCTACGGCCTTCAATCCGGTGTGCCTCCCCGCTCGCCGGGCGGTGCCGGCGGCCGGGATTCAGGCAGGGGAGGGCAGGGTCGTGTCACAGCAGTGTCCTTGGGGGGTGAAGCCCCGGCCGCGCGGTCCGTGGAGCGTGTGAGAAGGGCGCGTCGTGCCGGGTGATGGGTGATCTAGAGCTCCTGCCGGGGCCGGCTCGAGTTGCCTCTCGCTCCGGTCTGGCAGGGCGCGGGTTCAGGTGTGCCTGGGCGCAGGGATCCTCCGTGAGGGCATGGGTGGGGGAAGCCATCCAGCAGTCGGTGCGTGCCGTGGTGGTTCCAAAACTGTAGGTGCCGATCGCCGGTTGACCAAGAAATAGATGATCAAGGCTCTATTTCAAGGGTTTTGGCCGCGACCGTGGTCAACCGGGGATCGTGCCCTACAGTTTTGGGACTCCCCCTTGCAACTACCGGCGCTTTCTGCCGTGGCCTTGCCATGCCCGCATACCGCCTGGCTGGCGTGTGCCCCATTGGCGCGTTCTGGGGAGCCCCATCCCTTTCCCGACCCAGATTGGGGTATCTCTTTGCCTTTCTCCCTGCACCAGGGTGACGCGCTCAGCGTCCTGTCCACTCTCCCGGACGACTGCGTCGACTCCGTCATCACCGACCCGCCCTACAACTCCGGCGGGCGGACCGCGAAGGAGCGCACCTCCCGGACTGCGCGCCAAAAGTACACCTCCGCGGACGCGGGCCACAGCCTGCCGGACTTCACCGGCGAGAACATGGATCAGCGTTCCTACGGCTTCTGGCTCACCCAGATCATGACCGAGGCCCACCGCCTCACCCGTGCCGGCGGGACGGCGCTGCTGTTCACCGACTGGCGCCAGCTGCCCGTCACCACCGACGCGCTCCAGGCCGCTGGCTGGCTGTGGCGCGGTGTCCTGGCCTGGCACAAGCCACAGGCCAGGCCCCAGAAGGGGCGGTTCACACAGAACTGCGAGTTCATCGTCTGGGGCTCCAACGGCGCCATCGACGGGGACCGGAACGAGGTCTACCTGCCCGGCCTGTACTCGGCCTCGCAGCCCTCGGGCAAGAACAGGCGGCACATCACGCAGAAGCCCGTGGCGGTGATGCGGGAGCTGGTCAAGATCAGCCCGCCGGGCGGCACGGTGCTGGACTTCTGCGCAGGCTCCGGATCCACCGGCGTCGCCGCCCTGCTGGAGGGCCGCGACTTCATCGGCGTGGAGAAGACCAAGCACTACGCCGAGATCGCCACCGGCCGGCTCACCGAAACCCTCCAGCAGACCCTCACCCAGGACGACTTCACCCTGTCCGCCTGATACCGCCCACCGTCTCACGGGGGCAGATTCCCGAGGTTTCGACCCGCGTTCCTGTCCGGTTTCCGGGCTTTGTAACACGGGATCCCCGGTTAGCCAAACCGGGGATCCCGTGGATCGTTGAAGTCCCCTTCCCGAATTCCCCATGCCGTCTACGGCTGCGAGGAGACCCCTTTCCCGTGCACGAATCACCAGACGCCACCGGCGGCGAGGAACTGGAACCGGTCCGGATACCGGAATCCGACCTTGAAAGCATCCAGGCCAGCGTCCTCAAACTCCTGGACCGCTCAGCCGAACAGGCCCGCCAGCTCGACAGCCTGGCTACCGCCCCCGCCCCGATGCCCTTCCCCGGCTTCGCCATGCCCTCGCTCCCCGGCATGCCGGGGATGTCGGCGCCGCCCGCGCTCCCGCCGGAGCCGCGGCCGATCCTGGAGCTGGAGGGCGAGGAGTACGAGAACGAGCTCGACACGCTCACGGACTGGGTCGAGGACTTCCTGATGCGCGTCTACGGCGCGGAGATCACCACCGCCGCGCCGTGGTGCGGGCAGTGGCAGGAACACCTTGACGTGGTGGCCTGGCTGCATGCCCTGTGGCTGGCCTACCTCCAGCACAAGGAACCCGACGCCGGCCTGGCGGGGATCTTCGTGTGGCACCGGGACTTCCTCACCCACGCCATGGCCGCCGTCCGCGCACCGGGCGGACCTCTCTCCGCCTGCCAGACCGATCCGGACCGGCCCGCCCACCGTCTCCTGCGCGGTCCCGGCCGCTCCGACCGGACCGCCGATCCGCACGCCGAGGACACCCCTGGCATGAACGGGACCGTGACGTGAGCGGGCCCGAGCCCCGGCCCGCGTTCAGCCTCAACTTCGATCCGCGCGCCTGGAACGACCTGCTCGCCGCCCCGAGCGACATTCGCGACCTCGCCCTCGCCCAGCTCCAGGACGTCGTCAACGCCCGCCTGTTCGGCGGCAAGCTCACCGGCGACCTCGCCGGCCTACGCAAGCTCTACGTCGACCACCGCGCCGCATGGCGCATCGTCTACGCCCAGCGCCCGGCCCCGGCGGGCTCCGCCTTCCGCACCGAAATCCACGTGGTCGCGGTCCGCCCGCGGGACCGCCACGACGTCTACAACACCGCCGCCGCCCGCCTGGGCATCAAGCGGCGCCCCGTCAGCGCGCTTACCCACGCCGCCCGCGCCCGCTCCCCCCAGCTGGACGGCTACCGGCCCGTACCCAAGCCCGGCGCTGTGCCGTACCCGATGCCGGGCCTGCCCCAGCCCGCACTCACTTCCCTCACCACGAAAGGTCCCACCCGTTGACGACCTACCCCAACCTCCTCGACGCCTTCGCCCACAGCCTCCTCGGAACGGCACCGAAGCCGGAGAACCCCCAACACCGGGCCCTCCTGGACGCCCACACCACCGTCCAGAACCTTGAAGGCCAGCTCCTGGAGAGGTTCTCCCGGCCGCTGCCCGAGAACACCTCGCCGCAGACGTACGTGGAGGAATGCACCGAGCTCCTCCTCGACCGGCTCGCCGCCGGTGTCGAGCTGTCCCTCCTGCTGTCCGCCCCCTGCGCCCCGGTCACCGGCAGCGCCCCGCCCGCCGCGGGCGAGCCCGATGCGGACGCGGACTGCTGCCGCCCGAGCGGAGACGTCCCGGCCGAACCCGAGTGCCTTCCGTGCGGGCAGGGGCCGGAGGACGGCCGCTGCCGGCAGGCCGGCGCGGAACCGGCCGATCTGCTGGATGCGTGCCTGGTGGTGTTCTGCACGCTTGGCGATCCGGACGCTCTGGCGTCGGCGGACCTGGTGGAGGGACTGCGGCGCCTGCCCGGCACCGCGGAGGGCCGCTGGTCCTACGCCGACCTCACCCAGCCCCGGCTGGCCCAGCTGCTGGCTCCGTTCGGGATCCAGACTCGCGACATCACCCTGCCGGACGGCCGGCGCCGCAAGTCGTATCGCCGCACCGCCTTCGTCTCGGCGGCGTGGGGCGAAGACCTCTGCTGAACCGGGACGCCGCCCCACGCCCCCTGCCTGGCGCGGCGGTTGTGCTTGCCGGTATCCGGCGGGCTGCCGGTTCGGACATCGCCCGCATCGACGCGTTCCACCGCCGCTGCTCACCGGCCGGTCTTCACCTGCGGTGGGGGCGGACCCGCGTTGCAATCCGCGATGTCGAGCGCCTGCTGGCCGTTGGTACGACGTGGCTGGGCCTGGATGCCGCCGGGCAGGTGACCGCCGTGGCCACCACCGGAGGCATCAGTGGCGAGCCGCAGGTGATGGACCTCGGCCTGCAAGTCGCCGACGCCCATCAGCAGCGCGGTATCGGCACGCTGATGGCCCGCCACGCCGCCGCGCACGCCCGCCGCAGCGGAGCCCACACCCTGTCCGTTTACACCGCGGCGTCGAACACGCCGATGCTCCGCATCCTGCGCCGCCTCGGTCCCGCCACAAAGACACCACACGGCAGCCACGTGGACGTCCGCGTCCAGCTCACGAGCTGACGCACGCCGTCCGGCCCTTGAACACCTCCGACCGCTTCCCCCATCTCCGGGAGCCGCCCATCTCCACCACACCCGCCTCCTCCTCAGCGCCGGATGCGGCGCTTGCCGACCGGATCCACACCGTCACCGGTCACAGCGTGACCGGCCTCGCCGAGTACCACGAACGCGGCCTGCTCGACGAGCCGACGGCGGCCCTGGCCGACGCCCACCGGCTGATGCGCCAGGCGCAGCGGGCCGTGGACTACCACCGCGAGTACCTGCGCCGGCTGCTGTTCGACGAGCCTGTCGTGGACACCACGGTCGCGGACCGCATCGACCGGTCCATCGGCCACCTGCGGCAGGCCGCCGCCACCCGCGACACCCACCGCGACGCCGTCCTCGCCGCCTTGTCCGAACTCCAGTGCGCCGGCCCCGCACGGCCGGACACCAACGGGACACCGGACCTGTCGGCCCCGGACACCGCCGCGCTGCTGGCCATCGCCCGCGGCGCCAAGCTCCACGAGAACCTGCTCACCCAGCGGCTGTCGGTCATCACCGCCTCCGGCACCCGCATCGCCTACTCGGCACTCCAAAGGCTCGAGTCCGCCGGCCTGGTCGCGCGGGACGCTACCCGCCCCGTCCACGCCGGGGTCCCCCTCACCCTGACCGAGGCCGGACGCGCCACGCTCACCGGACCCCGGCGTACGAACGCGCCCGGGTCCCCTCCGGCCGTCCGCGCCGGTGCCTGGCCCGCGCCTGCCACTCGGGCCCATCGCTGACTCCGCCCGCCCACCTCACGCACGACGAATGGACCTCCTTGCCACCCTCCGACTACACGCCTGACCTCCGTCTCGGCGGCCTGCAGCCTGCGGACCCCGCGACGGGGGAGAGCATCGGGTCCGTGGAGATCAACTCCGACATGATGACCACCCTGGCCGCCCATCACACCCCGGATGGCAGCACCAGCTTCTTTGTGCTGCACGACGGCACGGCTACCTGGGGAATCCCTGGCGAGCCGCAGCTGATTGCTCTACACCTCGCCCGCGACAACACAGCACGTACGTTCACGGCCGACCTCGTCAGGCTGCCGCTGCCGTCCATGGCCCAGTCCTGGCTGATCAAGCGAGGCTGCCCCGCTGATGCCATCGCTTTGAAGAGGGGGATCGGCACCAAGCCTGCGCACGAGACCACCGCCGCGCTGGAGCGGCAACTGATGAGCGACGGGGACAACTTCGCCCTCCTGTTCAGCTACACCGAGGACTCCGGCCCGAAACCGCAGATCACGGTGCTCTTGCGGGCCCTCGACGAGCGGACGCCGTACCCCTACCGGGTCCTGTTGGAGGAGGTGGACACCGGCACGTGGACCCACACCCTGCGCGAGGGCGGCTTCGAGACCTTCGAGGCTGCGGACGCGTGGCTGGAGGACCGCGCCACCCCGCTCCCGGCCCCGCCGCCGCTGCGGGCAACGGGCGCACGCACTCCTGCGGCCCCGGCACGCCCCCCGGCCGCTACCACAGGTCCGCGTCCGGGACGGTCCCGCTGACCGCGCTGCGGGCGGAGAAGGTAACAGCACATCCCCGGTTAGCCAAACCGGGGATTGTCCGGACTCTTGAATCAGCCCGGCGGTCCTACGCCGCCCGGGTTTCCCACCCCTGCCTGTCGCCCTGGGCGAGGCATGCCCACTTTTTTAGAGAGGAGTCCACGGTGTCCCAAGAGCTGGAGTCCGACGATGTCGTGGGTGTCATCACCCAGCAGATCGAAGCCCGATACGGGATCACCCTCGACGAGCTGCGGGCCGCGGTCACGGCGGCACCGGGCGCCGATCCCGGCGCGACCACGGTCCTGCGCTGGTACGGGCATCTCACCGATGCCCAGGAAGCCCTCACCCGGGCCGAGGACGCGCTCGTCGCGGAACTCGGCAGCACCCCGGGCGAGCTGGACGATCCCGCCATGGCCCTGGCCCACCAGGTGAACGCGGCGGTCTCCGTCCGCGACGGCCGCGCCATGGTCGTGCGCTACCTGCTCGACGGCAACGCCCCCGGCAACCGCGCTGCCTGGTCCGCACGCACCAACGGACTGGCTCCGGCCGTCCGGACCACGCCGGTTGCCCGGCCCGCCACCACGGTGCCCGTGAGGGGGGCTGTGCGATGAGCGCTTCCACCAAGCCCTCCAGCCAGGACACCCGCCTCGAAGAGCTCTTCGGCGCCCCGGTCGGCGAGCTGTACGAGCAGGCGGCGGCCGGGATCGCGCCGCTGGCTGTGTCGCGGGCGCTGGAGCTGCGCTCCTTCCTCGCTCTGACCGAGGAACAGGTTGCCCGGGTCCGGGACCGGGTGTACGCCGCCATGGCCCCGGACCGGGACATGGACGAGCTGTCGGCCGCGCAGCTGCGGATGGACTCGCAGTGGATGGACGCCGCCCTGTCCGCCCGGGGCGAGTACCTCAACGCCCTGGGCGAGCTCCTGAAGACCATGCCCGCGCCGACCAATCCTCCCCGCCGGCCGGTCGCATTCGATCAGCAGCGTCTCGCTGCCCGGCTGAGTCCCCGTCCCGCCCCGGCCGCCTTACCGGCACAGCCCGCAACGAGAGGCCGCTGATTGCCCCACCGCACCTCCCAAGCCATCACCGAACGCATCGAAGCCCTCTACGGCCGTCCCCGTGCCGAACTCGAAGCCCACGTGGACGCCACCGGCCACGCCAGCATGCTGGCCGCGCTCCTCGGCTCTGTCTCCGCGGTCGAGTTCGCCGAACGCGACATCGCCTTCCAGGCCGAGCGCCTGCGCCAGCTCACCCACCCCGACCGTGAGATCGGCCGCTTCACCGCCGGACACCTCCTCGACTGCGCCCGCCGCATCGGCGAGGCCGTCGCCGTCCGAGACTCACAGGCCCGGCACACCTCCGCCGTCCTGCAGAGCCTGCACCGCACCCCGGCACCCGCCGAGCAAGTCCCGGCCATGCCCGGCCTGCCGGCCCCCGCACCCGCTGCCCCGGCCGCGCGGACGCGCTGAACCTCCTTCACCCACGTTCCAGGAGCACCCCTTTGCCTACCCCTGGCATGCCCGAAACCGTTGCCGCCGACCTGTCCCGCGTCACCGAAAGCCTGCAGATGCTGGCCCCGCGCTGGAACGTGTGGGTGCTGATGACCCTGGCCGAACAGCCCCTGCGCTACAGCGACATCAAGACCCGCCTGCCCTGGCTCGTCGACGGCCAGCTCCACCCCAAACTCCGCAAGCTCACCGACACCGGACTGGTCGAGCGCACCGCCCTCGACCGGCGCAACGTCCTGTATGGGCTGTCCGCCCGCGGCAAGGCGGTGCTGCCGGTGCTGCCGGAGCTGGCCCACTGGGGCCGGACCCACCTGGAGAAGGACACCGCCGTGGACGCCGTGACGGGCCAGCGCGTGCCCAAGGCGATGCCGCAGGCCCAGGACATCGAGGACACCCTCACGCTGCTCGCCCCCCGGCACGCCACCGCGATCCTGTGGACGCTCCAGTCGCGGGGAGCGTCCAGTGCCAAGGCGCTCGCCGCCAGTGTGATGCCCGGCTCCAGCCTCTCGGTGATCTACCAGCCGCTGCAGCGGCTGGCCGAGGACGGCCTGATCACACGTGACCGTCACCGCGACGGTCACGTCGAGCTGACCGCGGCCGGCCGGAACTTGGCACCGGTCTACCGGGCCCTGTCCGCCTGGGCGGCAGGCCGCCCACTGGCGGTCGCCGGTGACCACCAGATCTGGGGGCCGGCACCAGAGCCCTCCCCGGCCATGACCGGCGGGCCCGGTGTGTGGCTCACCGCCCAGCCCCGCCACCCCGCACCAGCACCCCGGCCGACCCAGACCGTCTGGAAGCCGGGCGACATGTTCTCCCACACCACCCCCGCCCGCCCGATCACCCCCGCACCGGCAGGAGGCCGCACCCGATGAACATCTCCCACACCCCCGCCTCCCCGACGTCCCGGGCCGCCGACACGCTGGCCCACATGGGGCTCATCCGCCTCATCAGCGAGATCGACGACAACGGACCCCTCCAGCGCCGCATGCTCGCCACCACCCTGCACGGCCTCTCCCGCCGCCAGCTCACCCACGCCACCACCACCGGCCGCACCCTGGGCCTGCTGCGCACCGGACGCCAGGGCGGCAACGCTGCCTACGTCCTCACCGACGCGGGACGCGATCTCGCCGAGGTCTACGACACTGCGGCCCGCTGGGCCCGCACCCACCACTACCCCCACCCGGTCAGCGACTTCACCACCCGCGTCCAGGCAACCCTCACCCTCCTCACCCTGCACCCCGGCGCCACCGACGAGGCCGGGCCGGACGACGAAGCCGCGCGCACCTTGAACTCCGTACGGGCCGCCCTGTCGCAGTGGGCCGGCGACCACGGGGACGCCCTCGCCACGAACCCGGTGCCGGCAAGCGCGCAGGACGGGATGGACCTGGCGGCGTGAGCACTACCTCCAACGTCCCGGCCGGAGCGGGCCTGGGGACCCGCACGGTGGCCGAGGCCGTCGGCACCGACCCGTCCGTGTGGGCGTTCGCCGCGATGCAGGACGCGCCCGGCCACGTGCAGGCCGTGGTGCTCGCGGTGATGAACACCGCCCACGAACTGGACACCGTGCAGCGGCACCTCCTCGAAGACGTCGTCCGCGCGATCGAGGAGCTGTCGAAGACCGCGGCCGGCACCGACAGCCTCCGGGCCACCGACGGCCTCCTCGGCGACCGGGGCGCCCGCATCGAGCGCCTGGCCGTCCGCCGCGGGGAACTCCTGCGCCGCCTCGATGCCCACCTGACCCTCTACCAGGCCGCCGACTCCGGGCCCAAGCCGTCGGCCGGGCCGACGAGGACAGCGGGCCCGGCGCATCCGGCGGACTCCCCGCCGCAGGCGCGCGGCCCGCGCCGCTGACCCCGCTCCTCCTCCTTCTCTCTGTTCAGCTCGCTGCGGCGGGCGCCGTTCTTGTGTGAAAGCGACGATGACCACCGAGCTCGTGATCGCCGGCCCCCGGCACGCCCTCCTGCCGCAGCTGTCCCTACTGCGCCGGATCTACCTCCCCCGCACCGCGGACGCCGCAGCCTTCGCGATGACCACGTACGGCATCCCGCTGATCGTGCTGGCCACCACCGGCTCGGCGACCCTGACCGGCCTGGCATTCGCCCTGGAGTGGATACCCCGCCTCGCCGCATTCTCCCTGGCCGGGGCGATGGTCGACCGGCACGGCACCAAGAGAGTCTTCCGCATCGCCTCCGTACTGCGCGCCCTGGTCGTGCTGGCCGCCGCGTTCATCCTGCCCGCCCTGGCCGGAGGCATCGGCGCGACCGTCACGGTGATGGCGCTCGCCGCCACCACCGGCGTGGTCACCGAGTTCTCGTACATCGCCGCCGAGACCGCCGGCGCCACCGCCAGCAGAGACGCAGGCGAGCAGGCACACCGGGTGCAGTCCGTCCTGCTCGGCATCGACCAGACCGCCACCCTCGCAGGCCCCGCCGCCGCAGGATTCCTCCTGCACTGGGCCGGGGTCACCGGCACACTGATCACCATCGCCGCCTGCTCCCTCCTCGGCGCGCTCCTCGCCCCCTGGCACCGCGAACCCCGCCAGGTGGACCCGGCCGCCTCCGCCCTAACCGGACTCGCCACCGGCTGGAAGACCCTCATCTCCCTGCCGGCGCTCGCCTGGCTGATCGCCGGACTCACCGTCTCCAACATCGCCACCGGCATGCTCCAGGCCGCCGCCCCGATCATCGTCGTCCAGCACTTCGGGCACTCCAGCGCCGCAGTCGGCGTCATCTGGTCCGCCGCAGCAGCGGCCTCCCTCCTCACGGTCGCCTGCTGCCGCTTCGCCATCGACCGCGTCGGCCTATGGCCCACCGGAGCAGCCAGCGCCCTCGTCGCCGCCGCGGCCGGACTCGCCGTCTCCCAGGCCGGGACCTACACCCAGTTCCTGGTGCTCACCGCCGCGCTGATGGCCGGCGAGGGAGGCATGACCGTCGTGCTCCGCACCCTGCGCTCCCACCTCATCCCCGAACAGGTCTTCGGTGCCACCCTCAGCATCACCATCCTCGTGATGCTCCTGCCGTTCCCCCTCGCCGGCATCCTCGTCGCCCTCACCCCACCGGCCCTCCTCGGCCACGTCCTCACCGCCTGCGCCGCCCTCCAGGCCATCGGCCTCGCCGCAGCCTTCTGGCGCCTGCGCCGCGAACCCGCCATGCGCGACCACCACCCGGCCGTCACCTGACCCCCGTGGAACTGCCCATGCCCAACGACCAACCCGCAACCGTCTCGGCCTACACCGCCGACCAAGCCGCCTGCGCCGCAGCACTGCTCCGCACCCTGACCAGCCGCCTCCAAGGGCTGCCCGCCGACCAGGCCTCAGCCCTGGCCCGCCTGCTGCAAGCACCCGGCGGCCTCGCCACCGACATGCAGACCCTCCTCGAAGCCGCCCGCCACCCCGCCCCCGCAGACAAGGACCCCGCGTTGAACGACCCCCGACCGCTCCGCCAGCCCACCGGACGTATTGGTAACCCGCGTTGTCAGAACGTGCGGAATGGATGCTCAGCGGCGGATGAGGTCTGCCGCGTATGCGGCTCCAGGGCCCTCGCTTTCGA
>NZ_JBITRX010000017.1:0-174678 GCF_044540325.1 Streptomyces sp. NPDC086023 | reverse complement strand
CCGAACGCGGCCTCGTCGACGACGTCATCGACCCCGCCGAGACCCGCGAGGTCCTCGTCAGCGCCCTCGCGATGCTCCGCAACAAGCACGCGGACCTGCCGTCGCGCAAGCACGGCAACCCGCCCCAGTAGTCCGCCCCCGCAACCCGCCGCCGTAAAGGAGACCTGCCACCCATGAGCACCGATACGCTGCTGCGCGTCGAGAAGGGCCACGCCGAGCCGGAGGAGCTGGCCGCGATCACCGCGATCCTGCTCGCCCGCGCGGCCGCCACGCCGGAGGCCCCCGCCGGCGCCGCCCGCAGCACCGCAGGCTGGCGCCGCCTGGAGCGCACCCCGGGCTTCCGCGCCCCGCACAGCTGGCAGGGCTGACGCCCCGAGCACCGAGAAGGCCCCGCACCCGACAGCGTGCGGGGCCTTCTCGCGTACCCGACGGCCTCCCGGCAGCCGTCCGGGTCCGGTCGCCCCGGGTGTGCGGAAGTCCCGGGTATGCGGAAGCCCCCCGTGCCCGAGGCACGGGGGGCTTCCGGCGGAACCGGGCGGCCGTTACCGCAGGCGAGCCATCAGGGCGTGCTCGACCAGGGTGATGAGCGCGGACTTGGCGTCGGCGCGGTGGCGTGCGTCGGTGGTGATGATGGGTGCGTCGGGGCCGATCTGGAGGGCCTCGCGGACCTCCTCCGGCGTGTAGGGCTGGTGTCCGTCGAAGCCGTTGAGGGCGATGACGAAGGGGAGGCCGCTGTTCTCGAAGTAGTCGACGGCGGGGAAGCAGTCGGCGAGTCGGCGGGTGTCGACGAGGACGACGGCGCCGATGGCGCCGCGGACGAGGTCGTCCCACATGAACCAGAAGCGGTCCTGTCCGGGGGTGCCGAAGAGGTAGAGGATGAGGTCCTGGTCGAGGGTGATGCGGCCGAAGTCCATGGCGACCGTGGTGGTCGTCTTGTCACCGGTGTGGGTGAGGTCGTCGATGCCGGCGGAGGCGCTGGTCATGACGGCTTCGGTGCGCAGCGGGTTGATCTCGGAGACCGCGCCGACGAACGTGGTCTTGCCCACGCCGAAGCCGCCCGCCACCACGATCTTCGCGGAGGTGGTGGAGCGAGCCGCTCCGCCGTTAGAGCTTGCGAAGTCCACTGAGCACCCTTTCGAGCAGTGTCACGTCTGGCTGGCCGCCCGCGGACTCGTCGCCGCCGGGCTGGTGGATCGCGACGAGGCCGGCCTCGGCCAGGTCGGCGACGAGGATTCGGGCGACGCCGAGGGGAATGGAGAGGAGTGCCGAGATCTCGGCGACCGACTTGATCTCTTGGCACAGGCGGCAGATCCGCTGGTGCTCGGGCAACTGCCCTTGCAGCCGGGCGGGATCAGCCGTGGTACTGACCAGGGCCTCGATGGCCAGCTGGTAGCGCGGCCGGGTCCGGCCGCCCGTCATCGCATACGGACGCACCAGCGGGTTGCTGGCCTTGGGTGCCGCCGCACGCGGCGCCTGCCGGGGAGCCGGCGGCGTCATGTGCGGAGGCTGGTGGGGCTGCTGCCCGTACGACTGGTCGTACGGGCCCGGCTGCCCCGACAGGTGCCTGCTGGGAGCGGAGGGGAAGTTGAAGCGGTTCTGGTCGTGCCCACCCTGCGGCTGCTGTGCGCCGCCATACGGATGTCCTCCTGGGGGTGTTGTCACGTTTCCTCCTCCGACTCCAAAACGCAGTACTCCCTGTAGCACCGCGCCACCGCACCTTATGGTGCGATGACGCGAAACGCACTGCCTGTCTGCTAGTTGAGAAGACTTCCCTGCAGTTCCGCGCGCAGATCCGGGGTGAGGACACTGCCCGCGCGATCGACGAGGAGAGCCATCTCGTAGCCCACGAGGCCGATGTCGCACTCCGGGTGGGCGAGGACCGCCAGCGAGGAACCGTCCGAGATCGACATGAGGAAGAGGAAGCCGCGCTCCATCTCCACCACGGTCTGGTTGACGGCCCCGCCCTCGAAGATCCGGGACGCGCCCGCGGTCAGCGAGGTCAGGCCGGAGGCGACGGCCGCCAGCTGGTCGGCACGGTCGCGCGGAAACCCTTCGGACATCGCCAGCAGGAGGCCGTCGGCGGAGACCACCACGGTGTGGGACACCCCGGGGGTGTTGTCCACGAAGTTGGTGATCAACCAGTTCAGGTTCTGCGCCGCCTGGCTCATCGGGCTCACACTAACGCTCCTGGTCATAGGTGTTACTGGACTGCTCTGATCCCGCGCTGCGTCCCTGCTGGACACCGCGGCGCAGGTTGCTCAACCTGCCCCGCACGTCCTCCGGGGCGCGGGAGACCTGGGGGCCGCCCTGCGGGGTCGACTCCGCTGTGCCCTCGACCAGGTTGGCCTTGGGTACGCGCCGAGGGAGACCGGACGAGGTGACCCCGCCGGCCTTCGGGTCGCGGAGCTTGCCCGCCTGCTGCCAGCGCTCGTCGTTGCGCGAGCGCCAGCCGCTCTCGGGCGTCACACCGTTGTCCGCGGCCGCCTGCGGTGCCTGCGGCTGAGCGGGGAACGGCTTGGACTCCGTTTGCTGCTGTGCGGGCTGCCACTGCTGCTGGCTGCCACGACGCGGCAGGCCCGCTCCGGTCATCTCGTGACCGGTCCCGGCGGCGGTGCCCGAACGGTCGAAGCCTACGCGGTCCTGGGCTGCTTCGGGACCGGTCGGAGATTCCGATTCGTTCCCGTAATCCTGCTGGTAGCCGCCCTGGTACGCGTTCTGCTCCGGCCACTCGGCCTGGTGGGCCTGGGGCTCGTAACCGCCGTCGTACTCCTGGCCGCCCGTCTGGGCGTCCTGGTAGCCGCCTTCCGCATAGGTGTAGCCGTCCTGGCCGTAGGCCTGGTAGCCGGCGTCCGCCTGCTGCTCGTAGCCACCGTCCTGCTGCTCGTAGGAGCTGTCCTGCTGCTCGTACCCGGAGCCGTAGCCGTCCTGGTGGTACGCGCCCTCCGCTTCGCCCTGGTACTGCTGGTACCCGTGCTCCGGCTGAGGCTCCTGCGGGTAGCTCTGCTGGTCCTCGTAGCCGCCGTCCTGGCCGCCGTAGGCCTGGGCCTCCAGCGTGGCGCGGCGCTCCTCGCGGACGAGGGAGCGGCCGACCGGGTCGAGGCCGGGCGACTGCGGGTTGTCGTACCGCGAGTCGTCGAAGCCCAGCTCCGCGGCGGTGCGCAGCGGGGCGCCCTCGTAGGACTGCTGCTCCGGGATGATCGAGGAGACCGTGAAGTCGTCCTCGGGCAGGCCCTCGCCACCGCCACCGTGTGTGATGGCGTCCGGCAGCATGACGAGCGAGGTGGTGCCGGCCTGCTCGCCCGAGGGGCGGAGCTGGACGCGGATTCCGTGCCGGTCCGACAGTCGGCCGACCACGAACAGACCCATGCGCTGCGAGATCGCGGCGTCGACGGTCGGCGGGTTGGCGAGCTTGTGGTTGATGTCCGCGAAGTCCTCGGCGGTGAGGCCGATGCCCTTGTCGTGGATCTCGACCATTACGCGGCCGTCGGGGAGACGGGTCGCGGTGACGCGGACCTTGGTCTGCGGGGAGGAGAACGTGGTGGCGTTCTCCAGCAGCTCGGCGAGGAGGTGCACGAGGTCGGTCACGGCCTGGCCGTGGATCTCGGCGTCCGGGACACCGGTCAGCTCGATGCGCTCGTACTGCTCCACCTCGGAGGAGGCGGCGCGCAGGACGTCGACCAGCGGGACCGGCTGGTCCCAGCGGCGGCCCGGCTCCTCGCCCGCGAGGATGAGGAGGTTCTCGCCGTTGCGGCGCATGCGGGTGGCCAGGTGGTCCAGGCGGAAGAGGTTCTCCAGCTGGTCCGGGTCGGCCTCGTTGTTCTCCAGGTCGGTGATCAGGGTCAGCTGGCCCTCGATCAGCGACTGGTTGCGCATGGAGAGGTTCGTGAAGATCGCGTTGACGTTGCCCCGCAGGAGGGCCTGCTCGGCGGCGAGCCGCACGGCCTCGCGGTGGACCTGGTCGAACGCGCGGGCGACCTCGCCGATCTCGTCCTGGGAGTCGATCGGGATGGGCCGGACGCGGGTGTCGACCTTGCCCGGGTCGGTACGGGAGAGCTGGTCGACCAGGCTCGGCAGGCGCTGCTCGGCGATGTCGAAGGCGGCACCGCGCAGGCGGCGCATCGCGCGGCCCATCTGGCGGGCCATGAAGCCGGCCAGGATGAACGCGGTCAGCAGGGCCACGACGACGATCGCACCGTTGATGATGGCGTCGTTGCGGGCGTCCTCGGCGACCTTGACGGCCTCGTCCACGGCCTTGGCGACGAGGTCCTTCTCGACCTCGCTGTAGCCGTCGAACTTGGCGGTGGCACCGGCCTGCCAGAAGACGGAGTTGGTGCCCTCCTTGGCGAGCGCCTTCGGCGACTCGCCGCTGGCTATCGCCTCGGTCATGCCTTCCAGGGCGGAGCCGTTGACCACCGGGGGCGCCTTGAACGGCACGCCGGCGTTCTCGGCCTCCTGCTTGGCCTGGAGGAGCTTCTGGGCGCCCTCGTCGGACTTCTTCTGCATGACGGCCTTGAGGTTGGCCGTGTCCTGCTCGGTGCCGGCGGAGACGTACTCGCCGATCGCGATCTCCTCCAGGTACGCGTACGAGGAGAACGCAACCAGCTGGGCCGCGTGGACGTCCTTGTCGTCGTTGGGGCGTACGAGGAGGTGGGTGCCGATGGAGCGCTGGAGGGAGTTCGCGGCCTTGGCGAGCTGGATCGCGTAGACCATGCGGCCGTAGGCGGTCACGTTGCCGGTGCCGAGACCGAGCTCGTTGGCGAAGGACATGAGGTAGTGCTGGACCAGCACGTAACCCTCTTCGGTGGGCACGGGGCCCAGGTCCTTGGCGCTCTTCTTGGCCGTCTCGATCTGCTTGAGGTACGCAGACTTGCGGATGGCCTCCAGCTTCGGCTCCTCCTCGCGGAAGAGCTTCAGACGCCGCTGGAGGTTCGCCTTGTCGGGCATCTCCTCGACGGCGGCGTCGAACTTCTCCTTGGCCGTGTCCGTCGCCGCGCGGGCCTGGGCCACGGCGTCGGAGGTGCGGTCGCCCTTGAGGAGGGGCTCGGCGGTGAGGTCACGCTCGTTGAGGAGCGCCTGGCCGTACTCGGCGGCCGCCTGGACCACGCGGGCGGTCTTCTCCGCGTCCTTGGCCTCGTTCCAGGTGTCGACGGATCCCTTCACCTGGAAGCCGCCCATCACCAGGCCGACGAGGGCCGGGATGAGCAGGATCGCGTTCAGACGCGTGGGCACACGCCAGTTGCGGGGGGAGAACCGGCTCTGACTGCCGGGGCGGACGGGTTCGTCGGCCGGCAGGTCCGCGGCGGACACGGCCGCGCGCTGCGGCGGGGTGAAGTTGCCCCGCGCCGGTTCCTCCGCGGGGCTCTCGTTGCTTCGCCTCACTCGACCAACAACCTCTCGGCGGCGCTACTAGCTAGTTCGTTGAATTCCAGCACGGGCAACGGCCCTGTTCCAAACAGTTGAAACCGGCCGCTTCCAGAGCTCCGAGCCCCACATAAGTCGGACATAAGGAGCGAGCTTTCTCAAATGGCGGGTGATTCGTGCGCGCAGCGGCACCGTGCGAATGCGAGCGGTGTCCGTCCTGCGGTAATTCTCTGTCGAAACGTTATGAACGCCGCGGCGGGCCGTGTCAAAGGACACAGCCCGCCGCGAAGTTGATGTTCCGGCTTTTCACCGGATCTCCTCGGAACAGCGCCGACTACTTCAAACGCGCCATGAGAGCGTGTTCGACGAGCGTGATGAGCGCGGACTTGGCGTCGGCGCGGTGGCGTGCGTCGGTGGTGATGATGGGCGCGTCGGGGCCGATCTGGAGGGCCTCGCGGACCTCTTCGGGGGTGTAGGGCTGGTGCCCCTCGAAGCCGTTGAGCGCAACGACGAAGGGGAGGCCGCTGTTCTCGAAGTAGTCGACGGCGGGGAAGCAGTCGGCGAGTCGGCGGGTGTCGACGAGGACGACGGCGCCGATGGCGCCGCGGACGAGGTCGTCCCACATGAACCAGAAGCGGTCCTGTCCGGGGGTGCCGAAGAGGTAGAGGATGAGGTCCTGGTCGAGGGTGATGCGGCCGAAGTCCATGGCGACCGTGGTGGTCGTCTTGTCACCGGTGTGGGTGAGGTCGTCGATGCCGGCGGAGGCGCTGGTCATGACGGCTTCGGTGCGCAGCGGGTTGATCTCGGAGACCGCGCCGACGAACGTGGTCTTGCCCACGCCGAAGCCGCCCGCCACCACGATCTTCGCGGAGGTGGTGGAGCGCGTAGCCCCGGCGTGAGAACTGCCGTTAGAGCTTGCGAAGTCCACTGAGCACCCTTTCGAGCAGCGTTACGTCCGGCGTTCCGCCGGTCTCTCCATTGCCCGGCTGGTGGATGGCCACCATGCCGGCCTCGGCCAGGTCGGCCACGAGGATCCGGGCCACACCGAGGGGCATCGACAGAAGTGCCGAGACCTCGGCGACGGACTTGACCTCGCGGCACAGCGTGCAGATGCGCTGGTGCTCGGGAAGCAGGCCCGCGAGGTGGACCGGGTCGGCCGTGGTGCTGACCAGGGCTTCGATCGCGAGCTGGTAGCGGGGCCGGGTCCGGCCGCCGGTCATCGCGTACGGACGCACCAGCGGCTGGTCGCCTTCCGCGTACGACTGATCACCGTACGAGTCGGGAAAGGCGGGGGGCGGGGTCATTGATCCTCCGGGCTGGACAGCAGTGGTCAGCGTGCCGTCTGACGGGGCCGGTGGGGGGACGGGCGTGCGGCCGGACGGTGGTACTGGGATGTTTCCGGGGCGCTGCCCCGGATCCCCGGCCGGAAGTACCGCCCGGCCGGGGGAGTGGCGGTCAGATGAGCAGGCTTCCCTGCAGTTCCGCGCGGAGGTCCGGGGTGAGGACGGTGCCCGCGCGGTCGACCAGGAGGGCCATCTCGTAGCCGACGAGGCCGATGTCGCACTCGGGGTGCGCGAGCACGGCCAGGGAGGAGCCGTCGGAGACGGACATGAGGAAGAGGAAACCCCGGTCCATCTCCACCACGGTCTGGTTGACGGCGCCGCCCTCGAAGATCCGGGACGCGCCCGCGGTCAGCGAGGTCAGGCCGGAGGCGACGGCCGCCAGCTGGTCGGCACGGTCCCGCGGGAAGCCCTCGGACATCGCCAGCAGGAGGCCGTCGGCGGAGACCACCACGGTGTGGGACACCCCGGGGGTGTTGTCCACGAAGTTGGTGATCAACCAGTTCAGGTTCTGTGCCGCCTGGCTCATCGAACTCAACTAACGCTCCTGCTGGTGAGTGGGGCCGACGTGGAAGCTGCCGGTCGCCGGACCGTTGCCGCCCGCCTGGCGTCCCTGCTGGATGCCGCGGCGGAGGTTGGTCAGACGGCCGCGCACGTCGTCGGGGGCGCGCGAGACGGACGGACCGGTCTGGGTGTCGGACGACTGCTGCGCGGTGCCCGCGACCAGGTTGGCGCGCGGGACCCGGCGGGGCAGGCCCGAGGTGGTGATGCCGCCGGCGGCCGGCTGGCGCACGCGCTCGGCCTGCTTCATCAGCTCGTCGTTGGGCGAGCTGCGCCAGCTGACCGTCGGCACGGCACCGGTCGACGTCAGGGCGTCGTTGCCGCGCTCCTGCGCGCGCTGCGGGCCGGTGGGGCGCTGCGGCGCGGCCGGGGCCTGCGGCTGGTACTGCTGCGGCTGCTGGGGTACGGACTGTCCCTGCGGGGCCTGCTGGCCCTGCTGCGGGTACCAGTTCGACTCCAGGTTGTCGAAGAGCGGCGTACGGCCGTCACCGGGGTTCTGGGCCGGCGGCAGGGCCTCCGGCTGGTGGCCCTGGGGCAGGCGCGGGGCACCCGGACGGCCGGCGGGAACGCCGTAGCCGTCCGCCTGCGGGGCCTGCCGGCCCTGCTGCGGGGCGTGGCTGCCGACGCCGGGTCCTCCGGGGCGCGGGGCCTGGAAGTCCGGGCGCTCGAACTGCGCCGTGCCGGCCGGGTCCTGCTGGTCGGGCCGGGCGAACTGACCGGTGGTCGACGGGTCCTGGTACCCGGGACGGGCGAACTGCCCCGTGGTGGACGGGTCCTGGTAGTCCGGCCGGGCGAACTGCCCGGTCGTGCTGTTGCCCTGGGGGGCCGGCGCGTTGAAGTCCGGGCGCGGGAACTCGGCGGTGGCGCCGGGACCCTGCAGGTCGTCGTGGCCGCGCGGCGCGTCCTGGTTGCCGTGGCCGGCGGCCATGCCCCAGCTGGTGGTCTGGGCGTTCCCCGGCATGCCCTGGGGGCCGCCGGGCAGCTCCGCGCGCGGCCCGTTGCCGCGCGGCGGCAGCTGCGGGCGGGGGCCCTGCGGGCCGGCCGCGTCGGCGCGGGCCGGCTGCGGGACCTGGGGAGCCTGCGGTGCCTGGGGAGCCTGCGGCTGGGCCGGAGGCTGCGGGCGCTCGAAGCCGTTGGACTGCGGGAAGCCGGCCTGGGGCGCCGGGGCGGGAGCCGGACGGCCACCACCCTGCGGGCCGCCCGCACCGGGGCGCGGACCGCTCATCGGCGCACCGGCGCCGAAGGCGTTCGTACCCTGACCCGGGCCCTGGCCGGGACCCTGCGGACGCCCGCCCTGAGGCGGACGCTGACCGGCACCGTCGCGGGCCGGCAGCGCGGCACGCTGGCCGCCGGAGGCGACCTGGCCGCGACCGGCGGAGGCACCGGCGGCGAGGCGCGCGGCCGCACCGCCCTGCGGGGCACCGCCGGGACGGCCCGCGGGGGCACCGCCCTGCGCGCCACCCTGGGCGCCGGGGACCGGACCGGGCTTCTTGCCGCCCTGGGCGACGTCGACCGGGAGCATGACGAGGGCCGTCGTACCACCGGAGTCGGAGGGGCGCAGCTGGATGCGGATGCCGTGTCGCAGGGACAGGCGGCCGACCACGAACAGACCCATGCGGCGCGAGACCGAGACGTCCACGGTGGGCGGCGACGCGAGCCGCTCGTTGATCGCGGCGAGGTCCTCGGGGGAGAGGCCGATGCCGGTGTCGTGGATCTCGACCAGCACCCGGCCGTCCGGCAGGGCGTGACCGGTCACCTTGACCTTGGTCTGCGGGGAGGAGAACGACGTCGCGTTCTCCAGCAGCTCGGCGAGGAGGTGCACGAGGTCGTTGACGACTCGGCCGGCGACCTCGGTCGACGGGACCGAGGCCAGCTCGATGCGCTCGTACTGCTCCACCTCGGAGGCGGCGGCACGGAGGACGTCGACCAGCGGGACCGGGCGGGTCCAGCGGCGGCCCGGCTCCTCGCCCGCGAGGACGAGGAGGTTTTCGCCGTTACGGCGCATGCGGGTCGCGAGGTGGTCGAGCTTGAAGAGCGAGGACAGCTGGTCCGGGTCGGCCTCGCGCGACTCCAGCTCGGAGATGAGCGAGAGCTGGCGCTGGATGAGGCCCTGCGAGCGGCGCGAGAGGTTGGTGAACATCGCGTTGACGTTGCCCCGGAGGAGGGCCTGCTCGGCGGCGAGGCGGACCGCCTCGCGGTGCACGTCGTCGAAGGCCGCGGCCACCTGGCCGATCTCGTCGCGGGAGTGCACACCGACGGACTCCACGGAGGTGTCCACGTCCTGCGGGTCGGTCTCGGAGAGCTGCTTGACGAGCTCGGGCAGACGTTCCTGGGCGACCCGGGTGGCGGTGTCCTGCAGGCGGCGCAGCGAGCGGATCATGGAGCGGGCCACCACGAAGGCGCCGACGAGCGAGACGCCGAGGACGAGGAGGACCAGCGCACCGTTGATGATGGCGTCGCGCTGCGACTCGTTCTTGAGCTCGCGGGCCTTCTGCTCCATGTCGTCGAGCAGCGAGAGCTCGATCTGCTTCATCGCCTGGATCTTGGTGTCGTCCTGGTCGTACCAGTCCATCCAGGAGCGGTTCTTCTCCTTGGCGAACTGGTCAGGCGTGATGAGCACACGACGGGCGTAGTGCTCGGCGCTGGAGATCTCGGCGTGGCCCTCGTTGAGGGTCTCCGTGAGGTCCTCGGCCTTGCCCTGGTAGACGAGGTCGAAGGTCTTGCGGGCCTGGCTCTCGGCCTTCTGGGCGGACAGCGCGTAGAGGCGGTCGTTCTCCTCCAGCTTGCCGGTCTTGGTGTTGCTGTCGGGCAGCGAGTACGCGATGACCGCGCGCTGGATGGAGGCGTACTCCTTGGCGGAGGAGAACGCGGCCAGGGCGCGCGTACGCTTGATCATCTCCGGGCTGGAGGTGGCCTGCGCCATGTCCTGGGAGAGGCTGAGCAGCGAGGTGATCAGCTGGCTGTACTCGGTGACCGTCTGCTGCGCGCCCGACTTGTAGGCGGACTTGCGGATCTCTTCGAGACCCGACAGCTGGCGGCTGATCTGGAGGACGTTGTTGCGGATCGAGTCCAGCGTCTCGTCGCGGTTGTCCTCGTCGTCGATGTCCTCGGTCGCCGTGATGAAGGCGGCGGACGCGGCGTCGGTGGTGTCGCGGACACCCTGGACCAGGCTGTTCGGCTTGCCGGGGTTGTTCTTCAGCGGACCGGCCGACTTGTCGCGCTCCTCCTGGAGCGCCTGAGCCAGGTTGGTCGCCTGCTTGGTCATCGTCGTCAGCAGCTGCATGTGCTCGAGCTGCGCGATGTCCTGCATCGACTCGTTGATACGGAGGCCACCGAGCGAGGTGGCGGCGACGACGGGGAGCGCCAGCAGCGAGACCAGGCGCGTCGAGATGCGCCAGTTCTGCAGGGCGAGCCGGGAGCCGGGCCCACTCGGGGCCGCGGGTATCCGCTGGCCCTGGGGCTGGTCCTTGTCCTTGGGCTCGGCCTTCTTGGCCTTGCCGACCTTGCCCTTGCCCTTGGGCTTCACCGCGGCCGTGGGGTCGGAACCCGCCCCGTCCGCCGCCGGCCCCAGGTTCTGGGCGTGCTGGGGCGAGGAGCCACGGTCGTTTCCGCCGCGCGGCTCCTGCTCCGCCGCAGCGCTGCCATCCCTCTTGAAACGTCCCTGCACTAGCGTCGCAACCTCTGGACCAGGCGTCCCTCCGGTGAAGGACGGGACGGTGTCGAGTCGTGGGGCACTAACGAGCCCCATGGTGGTCGTCGGTGACCGGCGCGTTTTCCCTTTCATACCGCCGCCCGGCGCTGAGTTGCGCCCTCTGCGCGCCGGCTGAATCCGCGGCGGTCCCCGGAATTCCAGCACAGTGCAGGATCTCCAACAAGGTGCGAGTACCGGCCCCCGTGATCCGTGACCGCCCGTGTCGAACGCGCTACAGCACGTGGACGGTGATTCGGGACGAACCGGACTTAGTTTTATGAATCGCTTACGGAGTTGGCATGTCCCAGTCGCGATGATCGGGAGCGGAATGGAGCGTTCAGTGGCGCAATGTCCGTTTCCTGGTCCAGACTTGACTGTCGATTATGTCGGAATTGCCGGTCAGCTCGTGAGCAAACTCACATGCTCGGAGGCGGGAGTTCCAGAGGTTCCGGTGCGCTCCGATGTTTAGCCTGGCCCTTTACAGGGATGGCAAATCCGACAACCGCGCCGACAGGTGCCCGTCACCGACAAGGTTCCGACACAGCGATGAAGACGACGATGATGTTCCGCAACATAGCCAACCCGCGCCGCACCACCCTCGCGCACCTCAAGGACGCCGAGGAGCTGACCGCCGCGCCGGAGCTGCCGGAGCACTCCGTCGACCTCCCGACGCAGACCGCGAACCCCCGCCGCACCGTCCTCATGACGGCCCCCGCCGCCCACACCGCTCCGTAAGCGCGCCGCCGGACCGCCCCTCCCGCCCGGGATAGCCTGGTGTGACCAGACTCCGGACACACCAGTGAGGGGCGAAACCTTCCCGTGCGCATCGCCAGGTTCTCCATCGACGGCAATGTCGCCTTCGGCGCGGTCGAGGGCAGCGCCCCCGACGAGCTCGTCCTCGACATCATCAAGGGCATCCCGTTCGCGGACTTCGAGCTGTCGGGTACGAAGGTTCCGCTGAGCAAGGTCCGGCTCCTGCCGCCCGTGCTCCCCAGCAAGGTCGTGGCCATCGGCCGCAACTACGCGGAGCACGCGGCGGAGCTCGGCAACGAGGTCCCCGAGGTACCGGTCGCCTTCTTCAAGCCCTCCACCTCCGTGGTCGGCCCCGGTGACCCCATCGCGTACCCCTCCTTCTCCAACGAGCTCCACCACGAGGCCGAGCTCGCCGTCGTCATCGGACGGATGTGCCGCGAGGTCCCGCGCGAGCGCGTGAAGGACGTCGTACTCGGCTACACCTGCGCCAACGACGTCACCGCCCGCGACGTCCAGCAGCGCGAGAAGCAGTGGGCCCGGGCCAAGGGCTTCGACAGCGCCTGCCCGCTCGGCCCCTGGATCGAGACGGACCTCGACCCGGGCGACCTCACCATCCAGTGCACGGTCAACGGCGTCCAGCGCCAGCTCGGCCGGACCAGCGACATGGTCCGCTCCGTCGAGGAACTGATCGCGCACGTCAGCGAGGCCATGACGCTGCTCCCGGGCGACGTCGTCCTCACGGGCACCCCCGCCGGGGTCGGCCCCCTCAACGTCGGCGACGAGGTCGCCGTCACCATCGAAGGTATCGGCACTCTCACCAACAAGGTGATCAAGCGTGGCTAACGCGAACCCCGTCCGCGTACGTTTCTGTCCCTCGCCGACCGGCAACCCCCACGTGGGCCTGGTCCGCACCGCCCTGTTCAACTGGGCCTACGCCCGGCACAACGGCGGCACGTTCGTCTTCCGCATCGAGGACACCGACGCGGCCCGCGACTCCGAGGAGTCGTACGAGCAGCTGCTCGACTCCCTCAAGTGGCTCGGCTTCACCTGGGACGAGGGCCCGGAGATCGGCGGCCCCCACGCCCCGTACCGCCAGTCCCAGCGGATGGACATCTACGCGGACGTCGCGAAGAAGCTCATCGACGGCGGCTACGCGTACCACTGCTACTGCACCACCGAGGAGCTCGACGAGCGCCGCGAGCTCGCCCGCCGCGAGGGCCGCCCCTCCGGCTACGACGGCACCTGCCGCGTGGTGACCGACGAGCAGCGCGCCGCGTACGAGGCCGAGGGCCGCACCCCGATCGTCCGCTTCCGCATGCCCGACGAGCCGATCACCTTCACCGACCTGGTCCGCGGCGAGCTGACCTTCACCCCGGAGAACGTGCCGGACTACGGCATCCTGCGGGCCAACGGCGCCCCCCTCTACACCCTGGTCAACCCGGTGGACGACGCGCTGATGGAGATCACGCACGTCCTGCGCGGCGAGGACCTGCTCTCCTCCACCCCCCGCCAGATCGCGCTCTACAAGGCGCTGATCGAGCTGGGCGTCGCCAAGGAGATCCCGGCCTTCGGCCACCTGCCGTACGTCATGGGCGAGGGCAACAAGAAGCTCTCCAAGCGCGACCCGCAGTCCTCGCTCAACCTGTACCGCGAGCGCGGCTTCCTCCCCGAGGGCCTGCTCAACTACCTCTCGCTGCTCGGCTGGTCCTTCTCCGCCGACCAGGACCTCTTCACCATCGACGAGATGGTGGCGAGGTTCGACGTCGCCGACGTGAACGCCAACCCGGCCCGCTTCGACCTCAAGAAGTGCGAGTCGATCAACGCGGAGCACATCCGCCGCCTCGACCCCAAGGCCTTCGCGGATGCCTGCGGCCCCTGGCTCAAGGCCCCGCACGCGCCCTGGACGCCGGAGCAGTTCGACGAGGCCGCCTGGGAGGCGATCGCGCCGCACGCGCAGACCCGCCTGACCGTCCTGTCGGACATCACCGCCAACGTCGACTTCCTCTTCCTCCCCGAGCCCGTCTCCGACGAGGCCTCCTGGGAGAAGGCCATGAAGGGCGACCCGGCGGCCCTGCTGGCCACCGCGCGCGAGAAGCTCGACGCCGCGGACTGGAACAGCGCCGAGTCCCTCAAGGAGGCCGTCCTGGCCGCCGGCGAGGCCCACGGCCTCAAGCTCGGCAAGGCCCAGGCGCCGGTCCGCGTCGCCGTCACCGGGCGCACCGTCGGCCTCCCGCTCTTCGAGTCGCTGGAGATCCTGGGCCGGGAGAAGACCCTCGCCCGCATCGACGCGGCCCTCGCCAAGCTCGCCGGCTGACCCCGGACGAGTCGTTCGTCACCCCCCCGGCCCGGTGCCGGGGAGCCCCCAGGGGGCGGTCGTCCGGAATTCCGGGCGACCGCCCCCTGCGGCGTTGTAGCGTCGGTCACATGACGGTCCGCGCGGTGCTCTGGGACATCGACGACACCCTGTTCGACTACACGGGGTCCGACCGGTCCGGGCTGGCCGGGCACCTGGAGGCCGAGGGCCTGTCCGCCGCGTACGGCTCGGCCGCGCAGGCGCTCGCCCTGTGGCGGGAGATCACCGAGCGGCAGTGGGCCCGCTTCGAGGCCGGCGCCGTGGACTTCCAGGGACAGCGGCGCGACCGGGTGCGCGAGTTCCTGCGGGAGCCCGTCCTGGGCGACGCGGCGGCCGACGCCTGGTTCGACCGTTACGTCGCCCACTACCGCGCCGCCTGGGCGCTCTTCCCGGACGCGCTGCCGGCCCTGGACGCCCTGGCCGCCAGCCACCGCCACGGGGTGCTCTCCAACTCCTCGTACGCGAACCAGGACCCCAAGCTGCGTGCCCTGGGGCTGCGCGACCGCTTCGAGGTGCTCGTGTGCGCCGCCGAGCTGGGGCTGGCCAAGCCCGACGCCGGTTCCTTCCGCGCTGCCTGCGAGGCGCTCGGCCTGCCGCCCGGCGAGGTCGCGTACGTGGGGGACCGGCTGGACGTGGACGCGGAGGGTGCGCGGGACGCCGGTCTGCTGGGCGTCTGGCTGGACCGGGAAGGGCCCGCCGAGGCCGTCGTACCAGGGGGCGTGCACCGGATCCGGGGCCTCGCGGAGCTGCCCGGAGTGCTGGCCATGGATACCCGTTTTGGAGCTGGCTCACCCTTCCGGTAATGTTCTTTCTGCGCCGCCGGAGCGGGCCGAAAGGCCGGAAAGCCGGAGGCGCCACTGAATGAGACCCCCGCAGGGGGTTGAGTTTTGGTGGGGTATGGTGTAATTGGCAACACGGCTGATTCTGGTTCAGTTGTTCTAGGTTCGAGTCCTGGTACCCCAGCGCAGTGCGCATGCAGTGCTTGCCCCCGTTGTGTAGCGGCCTAGCACGCCGCCCTCTCAAGGCGGTAGCGCCGGTTCGAATCCGGTCGGGGGTACAGATCCTTCCCGCGAGGTCTCCTGGGTAGCTCCCGGACGCCTCGATGCAGGATCGCTAGGGCCCCCGTTGTGTAGCGGCCTAGCACGCCGCCCTCTCAAGGCGGTAGCGCCGGTTCGAATCCGGTCGGGGGTACCAACTGGTTTAGACCACCAGTGGCCTATGGTGTAATTGGCAGCACGACTGATTCTGGTTCAGTTAGTCTTGGTTCGAGTCCAGGTAGGCCAGCTGATCTGCGAAAACTGCAGATCTTGCCCCCGTTGTGTAGCGGCCTAGCACGCCGCCCTCTCAAGGCGGTAGCGCCGGTTCGAATCCGGTCGGGGGTACGCATAGGGAAGACCCTCCGTGATCATCACGGGGGGTCTTCTCGCATGTCCGGACGACCCCGGTACGAGCTCCGGTACGGGCGCCCCGCCGGCCGGCACGCCGGCCGACTCCCCGGCCGGCCGCACGGGCACCCGGGGACGCAAGAGGGGCCCTGAGGGCGCCTGTTCGGACGTGTGCGGCGTCGTGGCGCCCCCGGGGCCCCGGGGTGGTGAAAAGGGTCGGGAAGGATCAGCCGGAGCGGCGCAGGGCCTCCGTGAGGCGCGCGGCGGCGTCGATGACCGCCTGGGCGTGCATCCGGCCGGGGTGGCGGGTCAGGCGCTCGATCGGGCCGGAGACCGACACGGCGGCCACCACGCGGTTCGACGGCCCGCGCACGGGCGCCGAGACGGAGGCCACACCGGGCTCCCGCTCGCCGATCGACTGCGCCCAGCCGCGGCGCCGTACGCCCGAGAGCGCGGTCGCCGTGAAGCGCGCGCCCTGCAGGCCACGGTGCAGCCGCTCGGGCTCTTCCCAGGCCATGAGGATCTGGGCGGAGGACCCGGCCTTCATGGTCAGCGTCGAGCCCACCGGGACGGTGTCCCGGAGTCCGGACAGCCGCTCGGCCGCCGCCACGCAGATCCGCATGTCTCCCTGACGGCGGTAGAGCTGCGCGCTCTCGCCCGTCACGTCACGGAGGTGGGTCAGTACCGGTCCCGCCGTGGCCAGCAGGCGGTCCTCGCCGGCCGCGGCGGCGAGCTCCGCCAGCCGCGGTCCGAGGATGAACCGGCCCTGCATGTCCCTCGCCACCATCCGGTGGTGTTCCAAAGCCACGGCCAGACGATGTGCCGTGGGTCGTGCGAGCCCTGTCGCCGCGACCAGCCCGGCGAGGGTGGCCGGACCGGACTCCAGTGCGCTCAATACCAGAGCTGCCTTGTCGAGAACGCCGACGCCGCTAGAGTTGTCCATGCAACGATATTCACGTCTCACACTGTGAAACGCAAGTTCAATTTTCCCGAGAACCCGCCAGGCTAGAGGTGCGGGCCCGGAAACCACGGGTCAGAGCCCGCCGCCCGGGACGTGGGGTCCGGACGGACGCGGCCTCGAAAAGATCTCTAGAAGCGTCGGCTCACCAGCCGACCGGAGGGAAAGCGATGGGTAGGACACTCGCGGAGAAGGTCTGGGACGACCATGTCGTCCGGCGCGCCGAGGGCGAGCCCGACCTCCTCTTCATCGATCTGCACCTGCTGCACGAGGTGACCAGCCCGCAGGCCTTCGAGGGACTGCGGCAGAACGGCCGCAAGGTGCGGCGCCTCGACCTCACCATCGCCACCGAGGACCACAACACCCCCACCCTCGACATCGACAAGCCCATCGCGGACCCGGTCTCTCGGGCCCAGCTGGAGACGCTCCGCAAGAACTGCGCCGAGTTCGGTGTCCGGCTGCACCCGCTGGGCGACGTCGAGCAGGGTGTTGTCCACGTGGTGGGACCGCAGCTGGGTCTGACCCAGCCCGGCACCACGGTGGTCTGCGGTGACTCGCACACCTCCACGCACGGCGCCTTCGGCGCCCTGGCCTTCGGCATCGGCACCAGCCAGGTCGAGCACGTGCTGGCCACGCAGACGCTCCCCCTGGCCCGTCCCAAGACGATGGCCATCACCGTCACGGGCGAGCTGGCGGAGGGCGTCACGGCCAAGGACCTGATCCTGGCGATCATCGCCAAGATCGGTACCGGCGGCGGCCAGGGCTACATCCTGGAGTACCGCGGCGAGGCCATCGAGAAACTCTCGATGGAGGCGCGCATGACCATCTGCAACATGTCGATCGAGGCCGGCGCCCGGGCGGGCATGATCGCCCCGGACCAGACCACCTTCGACTACCTCCAGGGCCGCGACCACGCGCCCCGGGGTGAGGACTGGGACGCCGCCGTCGCGTACTGGCGGACCCTGCGCACCGACGACGACGCGGTCTTCGACGCGGAGGTCGTCATCGACGGCGCCGCCCTGTCGCCGTTCGTCACCTGGGGCACCAACCCGGGCCAGGGTGCGCCGCTCTCCGCGAACGTCCCCGACCCGGCTTCGTACGAGGACGCTTCGGAGCGCCTGGCCGCCGAAAAGGCCCTGGAGTACATGGGGTTGACCGCCGGGCAGCCGCTGCGCGACATCAAGGTCGACACCGTCTTCGTAGGCTCCTGCACCAACGGCCGCATCGAGGACCTGCGCGCCGTGGCCCAGGTCATCGGGGGCCGCAAAGTCGCGGACGGCGTACGGATGCTGGTCGTCCCCGGCTCCGTCCGGGTCGCCCTGCAGGCCGTGGAAGAGGGCCTGGACAAGGTCTTCAAGGAGGCCGGCGCCGAGTGGCGGCACGCGGGCTGCTCGATGTGTCTGGGCATGAACCCCGACCAACTGGCCCCCGGTGAGCGCTCCGCGTCCACCTCCAACCGCAACTTCGAGGGCCGGCAGGGCAAGGGCGGCCGGACCCACCTGGTCTCCCCGCAGGTGGCCGCCGCCACCGCGGTCCTGGGCCACCTGGCCTCGCCCGCCGACCTGACCGACGCCCCCACGCCCGCCGGAGTCTGATCACCCATGGAAGCTTTCACCACGCACACCGGCCGGGCCGTCCCGCTGCGCCGCAGCAACGTCGACACCGACCAGATCATCCCGGCCCACTGGCTGAAGAAGATCACTCGCGACGGATTCGAGGACGGGCTCTTCGAGGCCTGGCGCAAGGACTCGGAGTTCGTCCTGAACCGCCCCGAGCGCCAGGGCGCCACGGTGCTGGTCGCGGGCCCCGATTTCGGTACCGGCTCCTCCCGCGAGCACGCCGTCTGGGCGCTGCAGAACTACGGCTTCAAGACCGTCATCTCCTCGCGCTTCGCCGATATCTTCCGCGGCAACTCCCTGAAGAACGGACTGCTCACCGTGGTCCTGCCGCAGGAGACCGTCGACCGGCTGTGGGAGCTGACCGAGGCCGACCCCACCGCGGAAATCACCGTGGACCTCGTCGCCCGCCAGGTACGCGCGGCGGGAATCGAGGCGGAGTTCGAGCTGGACGAGAACGCCCGCTGGCGACTGCTGGAGGGGCTGGACGACATCTCGCTCACCCTTCAGAACGAAGCCGACATCGCCACTTACGAAAGCGCCCGGCCGACCTTCAAGCCGCGCACGATTCAGGCCTGATCAGGGCTTATTCGCGCTTGCGCGAACACTGTGCCCCCCGCCTTCCGGCGGGGGGCACAGTCGTATGTTGAGGCCCCGTGAGGCGACAACTCGCCCCAGATGGCACAATCTGTGCATGGAACGCGACAGTCAACTCGAGCTCTACGAACTCGTCGCGGACCGGTTGAAAGAAGCACA
The DNA here is from genome assembly GCF_044540325.1 of Streptomyces sp. NPDC086023. Lineage (NCBI taxonomy): Bacteria > Bacillati > Actinomycetota > Actinomycetes > Kitasatosporales > Streptomycetaceae > Streptomyces > Streptomyces sp. NPDC086023. The sequence continues at coordinate 155,904 of NZ_JBITRX010000017.1, read as the reverse complement.
CACAAGGGTGCGCACACTGCAAGTCCCGGAGGGCGTAAGGATGGCGCTGACCCGGAAGCTGTTGGTCGCCACAGCCGCGGCGAAGCATGATCTCGCCGATGCGGCAAGGCGCCTGGACAGGTTGATGAAGGACCTCGACGAGGGTCGATTCCCTGAAGGCGACTGATGCGAAGGAACTCCGCAACGGTCCACATCGTTGCGGCACTAGGGTGATTAGCCCGTTTCGTGTTTGATTTGCGGTATATATCCGCCTAACGTGCGAAAAAGCTTGAACACATTCGTTCTGGCTATGTCTCCGAAGGGGAAGACGTGAACAAGGCGCAGCTCGTAGAAGCGATTGCCGACAAGCTCGGCGGCCGCCAGCAGGCCGCGGACGCTGTCGACGCGGTGCTCGACGCGATGGTCCGCGCGGTCGTCGCGGGCGACCGGGTCTCGGTCACGGGCTTCGGCTCGTTCGAGAAGGTCGACCGCCCCGCCCGGTACGCCCGCAACCCGCAGACGGGTGAGCGCGTCCGGGTCAAGAAGACCTCCGTACCCCGCTTCCGCGCAGGTCAGGGCTTCAAGGACCTCGTCAGCGGCACCAAGAAGCTCCCCAAGGGCGACGAGGTGGCCGTGAAGAAGGCCCCGAAGGGCAGCCTGATGGCGGCCGCGGCGGGCAGCAAGACCACGGTCAAGAAGGCCGCGGCCAAGAAGACCACCGCCAAGAAGGCGGCCGTCAAGAAGACGACGGCGGCCAAGACCACGGCGGCCAAGAAGACCACGACCGCCGCCGCGAAGAAGGCGACGCCGGCCGCGAAGAAGGCCACCGCCGTCAAGAAGACCACCGCGGCGAAGAAGACCACGACCGCCGCGGCGAAGAAGGCGGCCCCGGCGAAGACCGCCGCCAAGAAGACCACCGCCAAGAAGACCGCTCCGGCCAAGAAGGCCGTCGCGAAGAAGGCGCCCGCCAAGAAGACCACCGCGCGCAAGACCACCGCGAAGAAGACGGCCGCCCGCAAGTAGGCCGAGCAGCCGAGGTTTCGACGCGCCGGGCCGGTGCCCCCTGCGAGGGGACGCCGGCCCGCGGCGTCTTCTGGCTCTTCCGGGGCCTTCGAAAGCCCTGGTCAGAGGGTTTGCAGCGTGATCAGGGTGATCCGCAGGTCCTTGCCTGAGCCCTCGGTCTCGATCCGCACGCGCTGCCCCGGACGCAGCAGGCGCAGCCCGCCGGCGTCGAAGGCCGGGGCGTCGAAGTCCACCGGGGTGCCGTCGTCGAGCAGCACACTGCCGCTGCGGGTCTCGGGGTCGTACGTGTACGAGGTCGCCTGCATACCCGCACCCTATCGCCGCCCCGTCGCCGGCCTCAGAGCCGTCCCACCACGCGAACGGGCCGGTACAGCCCTGCCGTGCGGCCGCCCAGGCCCAGCTCCGCGGCCGCCGCCAGGTCCTCGCCGGTGTCCACGTCCCGGCGCACGCTGTCGACCCCCTCCAGCGCGATTTCCACCGCCCCCGAGGCGGAATGCCGGGCCCGGGACGGCCCCCCGAACGCGGGTGCCAATTCCACGCCGCGGGCGGCGGAAAGCAGAGTTGTTCCGATTCCTGCCGCATCCGCCAGAAATGCCCTGGGAAATGCGGCGGCGGTATCGAGCACGCGTCGCAATTCCCCCGGGCGCAGGGCCGGCAGGTCTGCGTTCATCGCCGCCACCGGTGCCCCCGGGCGCTCCTCCCGTGCCGCGCGCGCCCCGTGCGACAGCGCCGCGTTGAGCCCCGCCGCGGGGGAGTCGGGCACGACGCGGGCGCCCAGCCCGGCCAGCTCCCCGGCGGCCACCGGATCGTCCGTGACGACCACCACATCCCGTACCGCGGCGCAGGCCAGCGCCCCGGCCACGGTGTCCAGCGCGAACGCCAGCGCGAGGTCGGAGCGGGCGGCGCCCGCGGCCGCCGCCAGACGGCTCTTGGCCACGGAAAGGGGCTTCAGCGGGACGATCAGCGTCCAGACGGCGTTCGTGGCGGCCCCCTCCTCGAAAAGCACGCGAGTGGGCCCCATTGTCACCCTGGCCCCACCGGGCAGGGGGTACCGTCCCGCGAGCGGGGCGTACGGTGTTCTCGACAGAGACCGGACCTGGGGCGACACTTGTCCGGCCGACCAGGTGCCGTACCCCCCAGCCACCGCCGGGAGGTGCCCCCAGCACCGGTCCTAGAAGGAAGGTGTCCGAGTGTCCCGCCGCAGAATCGGCTTCTGGTACCGCCTGGCGGCGGTCATCGCAAAACCGCCGCTGGTAGTGCTGTTCAAGCGGGACTGGCAGGGAATGGAACACATTCCCGCCGACGGCGGCTTTATCACCGCGGTGAATCACAACTCGTATCTGGACCCGCTCTCCTACGCGCACTTCCAGTACAACACCGGCCGCGTCCCGCGTTTCCTGGCCAAGGCCGCCCTGTTCAAGGCGCCTTTCGTCGGCATGATGCTCCGCGGCACCGGCCAGATCCCCGTCTACCGCGAGACCACCAACGCCCTCGACGCATTCCGGTCCGCCGTCGACGCCATCGAGCGCGGGGAATGCGTGGCCTTTTACCCGGAGGGCACCCTCACCCGGGACCCCGACCAGTGGCCCATGGCCGGCAAGACCGGCGCCGCCCGCGTCGCGCTCATGACCCGCGCGCCCGTCATCCCGGTGGCCCAGTGGGGCGCGAACCTCGCGATGCCGCCCTACGCCAGGGAGAACAAGGTCCGGCTGCTGCCCCGCAAGACCCTGCGGGTGCTGGCCGGACCGCCCGTGGACCTCTCCCGCTTCCACGGCCTGGAGCCCACGCCCGAGGTGCTCAAGGAAGCCACCGAGGTCATCATGGCCGCCATCACCGCACTCCTGGAGGAGCTGCGCGGCGAGACCGCCCCCGCCGAGCCGTACGACCACCGCAAGGCCCGGGCAGAACAGCGGCGCAAGGCCGCCGGGGAGGGCAGGAAGTGAACCGTCCCGTCAAGGCCGCCGTCTTCGGAACCGGCTCCTGGGGTACCGCGTTCGGCATGATCCTCGCCGACGCGGGCTGCGAGGTGACCCTCTGGGGGCGCCGCCCCGAGCTGGCCGAGGCCGTCAACACCGGACGCACCAACCCCGACTACCTGCCGGGCATCGAACTCCCCGAGCGCCTCCGGGCCACCACGGACCCCGCGGAGGCCGCCCGCGGCGCGGACTTCACCGTCCTCGCCGTCCCCTCGCAGACCCTCCGCGGCAACCTCGCCGAGTGGGGCCCGCTGCTGGCGCCCGACACCGTCCTCGTCTCCCTGATGAAGGGAATCGAACTCGGCACCGCCAAGCGGATGAGCGAGGTCATCGAGGAGGTCGCCAAGGTCCCCGCCGAGCGCGTCGCGGTCGTCACCGGACCCAACCTGGCCCGCGAGATCGCCGCCCGGCAGCCCGCCGCCTCCGTCGTCGCCTGCGTCGACCAGGCCGTGGCCCAGCGCCTCCAGGCCGCCTGCATCACCCCGTACTTCCGCCCGTACACCAACACCGACGTCGTCGGCTGCGAGCTGGGCGGCGCCGTCAAGAACGTCATCGGCCTCGCGGTCGGCATCGCCGACGGCATGGGCCTGGGCGACAACGCCAAGGGCTCCCTCATCACCCGGGGCCTGGCCGAAACCACCCGGCTCGGCCTGGCCATGGGGGCCGACCCGCTGACCTTCTCCGGGCTCGCCGGCCTCGGCGACCTCGTCGCCACCTGCTCCTCGCCGCTCTCCCGCAACCACACCTTCGGCACCAACCTCGGCCGCGGGATGACCCTGGAGGAGACCATCGCGGTCACCCGCCAGACCGCGGAGGGCGTCAAGTCCTGCGAGTCGGTGGCCGATCTCGCCCGCCGCCACGGCGTCGACATGCCCATCACGGACACCGTGGTCGACATCGTGCACAACGGGAAGCCGCCGCTGGTCGCGCTCAAGGACCTCATGGCGCGCAGCGCCAAACCGGAACGCAGCTGACTCCTTTCCGGACGCTTGAGCGGGTACTCTCGTGGCGATATGAGCAGCGAGAACCTCCCCCAGACTCCTGAGCAGCAGGGCCGCAAGCCGCGTGTGGCCGTCGTCTTCGGCGGCCGCAGCTCAGAACACGCCATCTCGGTCGTCACCGCGGGCGCGGTCCTGCGCTCGATCGACCGTTCCAAGTACGAGGTGCTGCCCATCGGCATCACCACGGACGGCCGCTGGGCGCTCACGGCCGACGAGCCCGAGCGGATGGCGATCGCCGACCGCAGGCTGCCGAACGTCGCGGAGCTCACCGAGTCCGCCGACGGCGGCGTGGTGCTCTCCGTCGACCCCGCCAACCGCGAGGTCGTCTACACCGAGCCGGGCGCCGTCCCGAAGGCACTGGGCGAGGTCGACGTCGTCTTCCCCATGCTCCACGGCCCCTACGGCGAGGACGGCACCCTCCAGGGCCTGCTGGAGCTGTCCGGCGTCCCGTACGTCGGTTCGGGCGTGCTCTCCTCGGCCGTCGGCCAGGACAAGGAGTACATGAAGCGGGTCTTCGTCTCCTTCGGGCTGGAGGTCGGCCCGTACGAGGTGATCCGCCCCCGCGAGTGGGACGCCGACCCGGCGGCCGCCCGCAAGAAGATCGTGGACTTCGCCGGGGAGCACGGCTGGCCGCTGTTCATCAAGCCCGCCCGCGGCGGCTCCTCGGTGGGCATCACCAAGGTCGACGACCTCTCCGGCCTGGACGAGGCCGTCGAGGAGGCCCGCCGCCACGACCCGAAGATCCTGATCGAGGCGCTGGTGCGCGGCCGCGAGATCGAGTGCGGCGTCCTGGAGTTCGAGGACGGCCCGCGCGCCAGCGTCCCGGCCGAGATCCCGCCGGTCAGCTCGCACGACTTCTACGACTTCGAGGCCAAGTACATCGACTCCGCCTCCGGAATCGTCCCGGCCCCGCTCGACGCCGACCGGACCGCCGAGGTCCAGCGCCTGGCGGTGCAGGCCTTCGACGCCGCCTCCTGCGAGGGTCTGGTGCGCGCCGACTTCTTCCTCACCGAGGACGGCCGGTTCGTCATCAACGAGATCAACACCATGCCCGGCTTCACGCCGATCTCCATGTACCCGCGGATGTGGCAGGAGTCCGGCGTCTCGTACCCCGAGCTCGTCGACCGCCTGATCCAGGCGGCCATGCGCCGCCCGACCGGCCTGCGCTGAGGCCCCCGTACGCACCGCCGCCCGCCAGGTGATCCTGGCGGGCGGCGGTACGTCGGGGGGCGGGGGAGCCGTGCGGCGGGGGCCTCAGTACGAGGAGATGCCCACCGGGACGCTCTTCTCCACGGCGGGCCCGAACGCGACGAGCAGACCCGCGTCCGTGGCGTGCTCCCGGTCGACGACCACCTCGACGTAGGCCAGGCGGCCGCCGGTGACGAAGCGGAACGAGCCGTCGTCCCGGCGCTTGCCGATCATCCAGCCCACGCCGTTCACCTCGACCTGCCCGGTGCTCTGCGCATCGGAAATCAGGTCGAGGGGTTTGGGAACGCCACAGCGCAGTACGATCGCTGCGCCGCCCCACGCGGCGGTCAGATCGGAAGCGGGTTCGGGGTCCTCCCGGTCCAGGCCGGCCACCGTCTCCGGGAGCGCGCCGTGCAGCGTCGAGCACATCGCGACCACGTCGGCGGGCGGGGCGGGCGGGGGAGTGACCTCCGCCCGCGCGCTCCCGGGCGTGCAGCCCGCCAGGGCCAGGCACGCGGCCAGCACGGGCAGGCAGAGGGGCCGGAGGCGGGAGAACGTCACCGGCCAAGACTAGACGGGGGCTACAGATGGACGACCGGGCAGGTCAGGGTGCGCGTGATCCCGTCCACCTGCTGGACCTTGGCGACCACCATGCGGCCGAGTTCGTCTACCGTGTCGGCCTGGGCCCGCACGATGACGTCGTACGGACCTGTCACGTCCTCCGCCTGGATCACCCCCGGGATCTTCGCGATGGACTCGGCGACCAGCGACGCCTTGCCCACCTCGGTCTGGATGAGGATGTACGCCTGTACCACGGAACCTCCAGGGCGGCCACGAGGATGATCTCCCCTAACCTTCGGGTGGGGAACCCGCCCCTGACTCGGCGGGGCTCCAGGGAAGAAGGGACGCCACGGTACCGCGTCGCCGACTGCCGCGGGGAGACCCGAGGGCACGGCGCCGCGCTCAGCGGGGCGTACGAGGAACAGAAGTTGACGTGTCTGTTGACAGTACCCAGAGCAGTGACGGCTCGCGACCGCAAGCCCACTGGGCCAGAAGGAGCACAGCGATGAAGGGCACTGTGGGCGAGCTGGGGGAGTTCGGGCTCATCAGAGAGCTGACCTCCCGCCTCACCTCCACCCCAGCGGTACGGCTCGGCCCCGGCGACGACGCCGCGGTCGTGACCGCGCCCGACCGGCGCGTCGTCGCCAGCACGGACATCCTGCTGGAGGGCCGTCACTTCCGGCGTGACTGGTCCACCGCCTACGACGTCGGCCGCAAGGCCGCCGCCCAGAACCTCGCCGACATCGCCGCCATGGGCGCCGTGCCCACCGCCCTCCTGCTGGGCCTGGTCGTCCCGGCCGAACTGCCGGTCACCTGGCCGACCGAGCTGATGGACGGCATCCGGGACGAGTGCCAGGTCGCCGGCGCGGCCGTGGTCGGCGGCGACGTCGTACGCGGCGACACCATCACCGTGGCCATCACCGCCCTCGGCGACCTGCGCAACCACGAGCCCGTGACCCGCGCCGGCGCCCAGCCCGGCGACGTCGTGGCCGTCACCGGCTGGCTCGGCTGGTCCGCCGCAGGCTTCGCCGTGCTCTCCCGCGGCTTCCGCTCCCCCCGCGCCTTCGTCGAGGCACACCGCCGCCCCGAGCCCCCGTACCACGCGGGCCCCGCAGCGGCCGGACTCGGCGCCACCGCCATGACGGACGTCAGCGACGGCCTGGTCGCCGACCTCGGGCACATCGCCGAGGCCAGCAAGGTCCGCATCGACCTGCACTCCAGCGCCATCGACATCCCCACGCAGATGAACGACATCGGCCAGGCCGTCGGCGTCGACCCGCTCCAGTGGGTGCTCACCGGCGGAGAGGACCACGCGATCGTCGCGACCTTCCCGCCGGACGTGAAGCTCCCCGCCCGCTGGAAGGTCATCGGCGAGGTGCTCAACCCCTCCGCGCAGCCCCAGGTCACCGTCGACGGCGCGCCCTGGACCAGCACCGGCGGCTGGGACCACTTCGGCGGCGAGATCGAGACCGCCCCGTGACGAGGCCCCCGCTCTGCCTGACCGTCGCCGGGTCCGACTCCGGCGGCGGCGCCGGCATCCAGGCCGACCTCAAGACCATGCAGGCCCTCGGCGTGCACGGGATGAGCGTGATCACCGCCGTGACCGCCCAGAACTCCCTGGGGGTCCGGGGGGCCTGGGAACTCCCCGCGGAGGCCGTGACGGCCCAGTACCGGGCCGTGGTGGACGACATCGGAGTCCAGGCCGTCAAGACCGGCATGCTGGCCTCCGCCGAACTGGTCGAAACGGTGGCCGCGCTCATCGCCGCCACCGACGCCCCCGCGGTCGTGGACCCCGTGGGCGTCTCGAAGCACGGGGACGCACTGCTCGCCGCCTCCGCGCTGGACGCCGTACGCACCCGGCTGCTGCCCGCGGCCACCGTCGCCACGCCCAACCTCGACGAAGTGACGCAGCTCACGGGGGTCGTCGTGGAGACCGAGGACGACCTGCGGCGGGCCGCCGACGCGATCCTGGCGTACGGGCCACGCTGGGCGCTCGTGAAGGGCGGCCACCTGGCCGGCGGCGACGAGGCGGTCGACCTGCTCACCGACGGCACCGAGGAGCTGTGGCTGCGCGCCCCGCGCCACGACAACCGGCACACCCACGGCACCGGCTGCACCCTGGCCAGCGCCGTCGCCGCCGGCCTCGCCAGGGGACTGGACGTCCCCGGGGCGGTCACCGCCGCCAAGGAGTACGTCACGGGCGCCATCGCCGCCGGCTTCGCGCTGGGCGGGGGCATCGGACCGGTCGACCACGCCTGGCGCTGGCGCGGCTGAGCCCGGAGCGGACACCACTGAGCCCGGAGAGCGGCACTGCCGCGCCTCCGGGCTCGGGTGTTGTTTCAGGGCAAAGAGAAAAGCCGGTCCACCGAGGTGGACCGGCCTTCAGGCAACCGGAAGGGCTGCGCCACGACGGGAGCGTCAGCGCGAGACCTTGCCGGCCTTGATGCACGAGGTGCAGGCGTTGAGGCGCTTCGGCGTCCCACCGACCACGGCACGCACACGCTGGATGTTCGGGTTCCAGCGACGGGGCGTACGGCGGTGCGAGTGCGAGATGTTGTTGCCGAAGCCCGGCCCCTTGCCGCAAACGTCGCAGTTGGCAGCCACAGGTCACTCCAAAGACTTCAGATGCACTTACAGTGAAATCCGGCGCACCGGATCAGAGATCTGAAGTGGTTTGCCGGGGGAATGGCCCGATTCTCATCGGGCAACCGGAGCAGCATACAACGGCTGCTCCCGTACAAGAAAACTACCATGGCTCCCGCGGACCCCGCCCCGGGCCCCGGATCACCCCGGCCCCCTTCGTTACCCTGCGGGTGCAGACCCCGCCGTCCACGGCAGTCCAAGGAGGAACGCCCGGTGCCGCACGTGCCGCCCACCCTCGACGCCGACGCGGTACGCACCTGGAGCTCCCTCGCGCTGACCGCCCTGGGCCGCGCCCGCGAGGACATCGACGCGATCAACGTCTACCCGGTCGCCGACGGGGACACCGGCACGAACCTCTACCTGACCGCCGAGGCGGCCGCGCAGGCCGTCGAGGACGCCTTCGCCGTGGACCCGCCCTCCCTGGCCGACGCCGTACGCGCCTACGCGCACGGCGCGCTCATAGGCGCGCGGGGGAACTCGGGCACCATCCTGGCCCAGCTGCTGCGCGGCATGGCCGAGGTGCTGGCCGCCGGACCGGTGGCCGGGCAGGGGGATGCGCAGACGGCCGGACAGGCCGGGGGCGGTGCCGGTGCCGGCACCGGGGAGGCCGGCCGCCGGCTCGCCGACGCACTGGCCCGCGCCGCGGAGTCCGCCTACGAGGCCGTCGCCCATCCGGTCGAGGGCACGATGCTCACCGTGGCCACCGCCGCGGCCCGGGCCGCGGGCACCGCCGGCGAGGGGGCCGTCGCCGTCGCCTGGAGCGCGTACGACGCCGCACGGACCGCCCTGGAGAAGACGCCGGGGCAACTGGGCGTGCTGGGCAGGGCCGGGGTGGTCGACGCGGGGGGCTGCGGCGTGGTCGCCGTACTGGGGGCCCTGTGGCAGGCGCTGTCCGGGCGGGACCTGGACCCCGAGCCCGTACGCGGTCCGGCCGTCCCCGTGCAGCCCGACCCCTGCGAGCAGGACGCCGGCGCCGACGGGCCCGGCTACGAGGTGCTCTTCCTCCTGGAGGCGCAGGACGAGCCCGTGGAGCTGCTGCGCGAGCGGCTCGACGCCCTCGGGGACTCCCTCGTGGTCGTCGGCGGGGAAGGACTGTGGAACGTGCACGTGCACGTGGACGACCCCGGCGCCGCCGTCGAGGCCGGCATCGAGGCGGGCCGCCCGTACCGCATCCGCATCACCCACTTCGCCGACCAGCGCCGGGCCGCGCTCCCCGAGCGGGTCCAGCGCGCGGTCGTCGCGGTGGTCCCCGGCGAGGGCCTGGCCGGCCTCTGCGCCGAGGCGGGGGCCACCTGCGTCCTCGCCCGCCCGGGAGAGCCGCCGGCCCCCGCCGAACTCCTCGACGCCATCCGCCGCGCCCACGCCCGCGAGGTCGTCCTGCTGCCCAACGACGCCGAACTCCGGCACACCGCGGCCGGTGCCGCGGAACGGGCCCGGGCCGAGGGCGTCCGCGTCGCCGTCATCCCCACCCGCTCCGCCGTCCAGGGCCTGGCCGCCCTCGCCGTCCACGACCCCGACGGCAGCTTCGACGAGGACGTCGTCACCATGACCTCCGCCGCCGGCGCCACCCGCTACGGCGAACTCGCGGTCGCGGAACGCCAGTCCTTCACCTCGGCCGGCATCTGCCAGGCCGGGGACGTGCTGGGCCTGATCGACGGCGACGTCGCCCTCATCGGCGACGAACTCACCGCCACCGCCGAGGCGGTCCTCGCCCGGATGCTGGGCTCCGGCGGCGAACTCGTCACGCTGGTCCTCGGGCCGGAGGTGCCCGAGGCCCTCGCCGATCGCCTGGAGGCCTACGTACGCGAGCGCCACCTGGCCGTCGACACCGTCGTCTACCAGGGCGGACGGCACTCCGCCCCGCTCCTCATCGGGGTGGAGTGACCCGGCCTGTCGGCGGCATGGTGTGCAATGGAACACGTGCCCGCGCTGGATGAACCACTCAAGAAGTCGCTCGGCCCCGCCACCGCCAAGGTGCTGGGCGAGCAGCTCGGCCTGCACACGGTCGGCGACCTGCTCCACCACTACCCCCGGCGGTACGCCGAGCGCGGGGAGCTGACCCCGCTCGCCGACCTCGGCGACCAGCTCGACGAGCACGTCACCGTGGTCGCCCAGGTCGCCGAAGCCCGCGTCCTCACCTTCAACGGCGGGCGCGGAAGACGGCTGGAGGTGACCATCACCGACGGGGCCGGCCGGCTCCAGCTGGTCTTCTTCGGCTCCGGCGTGCACAAGCCGCACAAGGAGCTGCTGCCCGGCAGCCGCGCGATGTTCGCCGGCAAGGTCGGCATGTTCAACCGCCGCCTCCAGCTCTCCCACCCCGCGTACGAGCTGCTCGGCGCCGACGCCGGAGACTCCGCGGTCGACGCCTTCGCCAACCGGCTCATCCCGATCTACCCCGCCTGCGCCAAGCTGGAGAGCTGGAAGATCGCCAAGGCGGTCGACGCCGTCCTGCCCAGCGCCCAGGAGGCCGAGGACCCGCTGCCGCCCGCGCTGCGCGAGGGCCGCGGCATGGTCACCCTTCCCGAGGCCCTCCTCAAGATCCACCGTCCCCGGACCAAGGCGGACGTCGAGCAGGCCCGCGAACGCCTGAAGTGGGACGAGGCCTTCGTCCTCCAGGTCGCCCTCGCCCGCCGCCGGTACGCCGACACCCAGCTCCCGGCGGTCGCGCGCAAGCCCACCCCCGGCGGCCTCCTCGACGCCTTCGACGCCAAGCTCCCGTTCACCCTCACCGAGGGCCAGCAGACCGTCTCCCGCGAGATCTTCGACGACCTCGCCACCGAACACCCCATGCACCGCCTCCTCCAGGGAGAGGTCGGGTCGGGCAAGACGATGGTGGCTCTGCGGGCCATGCTGGCCGTGGTCGACTGCGGGGGGCAGGCCGCGATGCTGGCGCCCACCGAGGTGCTGGCCCAGCAGCACCACCGGTCCGTCACCGAGATGATGGGCGAACTGGCCGAGGGGGGAATGCTCGGCGGCGCCGACCACGCCACCAAGGTCGTCCTGCTCACCGGGTCCATGGGCGCCGCCGCCCGCCGGCAGGCGCTGCTCGACCTCGTCACCGGCGAGGCCGGGATCGTCATCGGCACGCACGCCCTGATCGAGGACAAGGTCCAGTTCCACGACCTCGGCCTGGTCGTGGTCGACGAGCAGCACCGCTTCGGCGTCGAGCAGCGCGACGCGCTGCGCGGCAAGGGCAAGCAGCCGCCGCACCTGCTGGTCATGACCGCCACCCCCATCCCGCGCACGGTCGCGATGACGGTCTTCGGCGACCTGGAGACCTCCGTGCTGGACCAACTGCCCGCCGGCCGGTCCCCGATCGCCACCCACGTCGTGCCGGCCAAGGACAAGCCGCACTTCCTCGCCCGCACCTGGGAGCGCGTCCGCGAGGAGGTCGAGGGCGGCCACCAGGCGTACGTGGTCTGTCCCCGCATCGGGGACGAGGAGGACGAGAAGAAGGCGGCGAAGTCCGCGGAGGACGAGACCGAGAAGCGGCCGCCGCTCGCCGTGCTCGACATCGCCGAGCAGCTGTCCGGGGGCCCGCTCGCCGGGCTCTCCGTCGAGGTGCTGCACGGCCGGATGGACCCCGCGGACAAGGACGACGTGATGCGCCGGTTCGCCGCCGGCGAGGTCCAGGTGCTCGTCGCCACCACCGTCATCGAGGTCGGCGTCAACGTCCCCAACTCCACCGTGATGGTGATCATGGACGCCGACCGGTTCGGCGTCTCCCAGCTCCACCAGCTGCGCGGCCGCGTCGGCCGTGGCTCCGCACCAGGACTGTGCCTGCTGGTCAGCGAGATGCCGGAGGCCAGCCCGGCACGGGCCCGGCTCGCCGCGGTGGCCGCCACCCTCGACGGCTTCGAGCTCTCCCGGATCGACCTCGAACAGCGCCGCGAGGGCGACGTGCTCGGCCAGGCCCAGTCGGGCGTGCGCTCCTCGCTGAAGATGCTGGCCGTGATCGAGGACGAGGAGGTCATCGCCCAGGCCCGTGAGGAGGCCGTCGCCGTGGTCACCGCCGACCCGGGCCTCGACGGCCTGCCCGCCCTGCGCACCGCGCTCGACGCCCTCCTCGACGACGAGCGGGAGCAGTACCTGGAGAAGGGCTGACCGCCACCCGGAGAAGGCCCGGCCGCCGCCGCGGGCGGCGTGCCGCGGCCCAGCGCCTATCGTGGAGTCGCCCCTGTGTTCCCCCTGCCGTGAGGACCCGACTCAGATGACCCGCGTGATCGCCGGTGTGGCGGGCGGCCGCCGCCTGGCCGTGCCGCCCGGCACCGGCACCCGCCCCACCTCCGACCGGGCGCGCGAGGGGCTCTTCTCCACCTGGGAGTCCCTGCACGGCCCCCTCGCGGGCACCCGCGTGCTCGACCTGTACGGCGGCTCCGGAGCCGTCGGCCTGGAGGCGCTCTCGCGGGGCGCGGCCCACGCCCTGCTGGTCGAGGCGGACGCCCGGGCGGGGAAGACCATCCGGGACAACATCCGGACGCTGGGGCTGCCCGGGGCCGAGTTCCGGGCGGGCAGAGCGGAGCAGGTCGTGACGGGCCCGGCGCCCGGTGAGCCGTACGACATCGTCTTCCTGGACCCGCCGTACGCCGTGACCAACGCCGATCTTGGCGAGATCCTCCTCACACTCCGCTCCCAGGGCTGGCTCACGGAGGACGCGCTCGTCACCGTGGAGCGCAGTACACGAGGCGGGGAGTTCCCGTGGCCGGACGGCTTCGAGCCGCTGCGGTCCAGGCGCTACGGCGAGGGCACCCTTTGGTACGGTCGCGCCGCCTCCACCAGCGGAGACTCATGATGACCGGGCCTGAGAGCGAGGGAGTTCGCGTGCGCCGCGCCGTCTGTCCGGGGTCCTTCGACCCCATCACCAACGGGCATCTCGACATCATCGGACGTGCCTCGCGGCTGTACGACGTCGTACACGTGGCCGTGATGATCAACCAGTCCAAGAAGGGCCTCTTCACGGTCGAGGAGCGGATCGAACTGATCCGCGAGGCCACGGCCGAGTACGGCAACGTCGAGGTCGAGTCCTTCCACGGCCTGCTCGTCGACTTCTGCAAGCAGCGGGACATCCCGGCCATCGTCAAGGGCCTCCGCGCGGTCAGCGACTTCGACTACGAGCTCCAGATGGCCCAGATGAACAACGGCCTCACGGGCGTCGAGACCCTCTTCGTCCCGACCAACCCCACCTACAGCTTCCTGTCCTCCTCCCTCGTGAAGGAGGTCGCGGCCTGGGGCGGCGACGTGTCCCACCTGCTGCCCCCGTCGGTCCACGCCGCGCTCGTCGAGCGCCTCGCCGAGCGCTGAGGCACTGACGGTCCGTCAGTCGGTGTCGGGCGGGGACCGGCTGGCCGTACAGTCGTCCCCGTCCGTACCGGAACCACCGAGAGAGTGCGAGCACAGGTGGACGTGCAGAAGAAGCTCGACGAGATCGTCGACACGGTGGCAGGCGCCCGCTCCATGCCCATGTCGGCCTCCTGCGTGGTCAACCGGGCCGAGCTGCTCGCCCTGCTCGAAGAGGTGCGCCAGGCCCTGCCCGGCTCCCTCGCGCAGGCGCAGGAGCTGATCGGCGGCCGTGACCAGATGGTCGAGCAGGCCCGGCAGGAGGCCGAGCGGATCATCGAGTCGGCCCACGCCCAGCGCGGCTCGCTGATCTCCGACACCGAGGTCGCCCGCCGCTCCCAGGGCGAGGCCGACCGGATCCTGGCGGAGGCCCGCCGCGAGGCCGAGGAGATCCGCGCCGAGGCCGACGACTACGTCGACAGCAAGCTGGCCAACTTCGAGGTCGTGCTGACCAAGACCATCGGCTCGGTGGACCGCGGCCGCGAGAAGCTGCTGGGCCGCGGCCCGGGCCTCTCGGGCCCCGGTGCCGCCTACGGCGACTCCCTCGACGGCTTCGGGGACCCGGACGCCCCCGAGGGCTCCCGCGACCCGGAGACCCTGCGCCGCCAGGCGGACGAGTACGTGGACGCCAAGCTCGGCGCCTTCGAGGCGGTGCTCTCCAAGACGCTGGAGGCCGTCGGGCGGGGTCGCCAGAAGCTGGTGGGCCGGGTGGCCACGGACGACCTGCGCGAGCACATCGCCGCCCAGGACGCGGCGGAGGGCCGGCCCGGCGCCACCAGCGACGCGGACTTCCTGGCCGGCCTCGCGGAGCCGGCGGCGCCGGTGGCGGCCATCCCGGCCCAGGCGGCGCCCGCCGAGCCCGTGTGGGACGGCCGGCAGGACCCGTACGCGACGGGGGGCTACGCGGCCTCGTACGAGGACCAGGGCGCCCCGTACGCGTACCAGCAGCCGGACCCGTACCAGCAGCAGTACCAGCAGCAGCCGGAGCCCTACGGCTACCAGCCCGACCCGTACGGCTACCAGCAGCAGCCCGCCCCGCAGGCGGACGGCCGGCAGGCGCCGGGGGCCGCGCTCGACGAGACCAGCCTCTTCGACACGAGCCTGATCGACCTGGACCAGTTCCGTCAGTACGAGCAGGGGCGCTGACGGCCCCGGCCGTGAGCTGCGCGGACGGGCCGGTTTGGGTCCGGGGCGAGGCGCCGGGTATCCTGGCTCTTCGGTCGCGCGTATGCCCGCGATCCATGCTGCCCTGAGAGCCTCGCCCGAGGCGCCGGAGCGGCACCCCCCAGCGAATCCGAAAGCAGGAACGACCCTGAGCACCCGCCTCGACCACCGAAACCCGCTCGTGTTCGACACACGTGACCTGGGTCGGCGTCCTGGTGCCATGCAGAAGGTGTCCAGGACCGTCTCCGCCCCGGCGGACCTCGGACTCGCCGGCGTCATCGAGGTGCCCGAGGGCTCCTCGATGCAGATCGGTCTCCGTCTGGAGTCGGTCATGGAAGGGGTGCTCGTCACAGGCATCACCGTGGCAAAGGCCGTGGGGGAGTGCGTAAGGTGTCTGGAGCCGCTTGAGCTGGAGCTCAACGCGCGCTTCCAGGAACTGTTCTCGTACCCTGACGCCGATGGCCGGGGCCGCCCCAAGGCGGAACCGGACGACGACGCTGAGGACGACGAGGACAGGTACTTCGTCGAGGACGACCTGTTCGACCTCGAACCCGTGCTGCGGGACGCGGTGGTGCTCACACTGCCGTCGCAGCCGGTGTGCCGGGAGAACTGTCTCGGTCTGTGCCCCGAATGCGGGCTCAGCCTGAACGACGACCCGGACCACCACCATGAAGCCGTCGACATCCGTTGGGCGGCACTGCAGGGACTCGTCGTGACCGATCAGGACGACGAGAAGGACAACATGAGCGGCGCCGCATCCGGCGTCGACGAGAAGCAGGAGAAGTAGCCGTGGCTGTTCCGAAGCGGAAGATGTCGCGCAGCAACACGCGCCACCGCCGGTCGCAGTGGAAGGCTGCGGTCCCCACCCTGGTTTCGTGCGAGCGTTGCCAGGAGCCGAAGCAGCAGCACATCGCGTGCCCGAGCTGCGGCACCTACAACAAGCGCCAGGTCCTCGAGGTCTGAGCGGCTGGTGAGAGGCGCAATGTCTGAACTGTCCAGCGCCAAAAAGCAGGCAGACAGTAACAACGCGGCCTCGTCCCACACGCTTCTGGAAGGGCGGCTCGGCTACCACGTCGAGTCCGCCCTTCTGGTGCGTGCGCTGACCCACCGTTCGTTCGCGTACGAGAACGGCGGTCTGCCCACCAACGAGCGGCTGGAGTTCCTCGGGGACTCCGTGCTCGGCCTGGTGGTCACCGACACGCTGTACCGCACCCACCCCGACCTGCCCGAAGGCCAGCTGGCCAAGCTGCGGGCCGCGGTGGTCAACTCGCGTGCGCTGGCGGAGGTCGGTCGCGGCCTCGAACTCGGTTCCTTCATCCGGCTCGGCCGGGGCGAGGAAGGCACCGGGGGCCGGGACAAGGCGTCCATCCTCGCCGACACCCTCGAAGCGGTGATCGGCGCGGTCTATCTCGACCAGGGTCTCGACGCGGCCTCGGAGCTGGTGCACCGGCTCTTCGACCCGCTGATCGAGAAGTCCTCGAACCTCGGTGCCGGGCTCGACTGGAAGACCAGTCTCCAGGAACTCACCGCGGCCGAGGGTCTGGGCGTGCCGGAGTACCTCGTCACCGAGACGGGTCCCGACCACGAGAAGACCTTCACTGCTGCCGCCCGCGTCGGTGGTGTCTCGTACGGCACCGGCACCGGCCGCAGCAAGAAGGAAGCGGAACAGCAGGCGGCGGAGTCCGCGTGGCGCGAGATCCGCGCCGCCGCGGACGAGCGCAAGAAGGCGGCCGAGGCCGCCGCGTCCGCAGAGCCGCAGGCCGATGGCGGGGCGCCGACGCCCGCCGCAGGCCCGGTGGCCGGCTGAGGCTTCCTTCCCGTTTCACGCACCGCCCGCTCCCGGTCCGCCGGGGGCGGGCGGCGGTGTTTCCGGCCGCCGGTCCGTGCCGGGGCCCCGTGCCGGGCGGGGGCGTGGGGGCGATGTTCCGGGGTCCGCTCCGCGGCCCCGCCGCCCGCGGGTAGGCTCGGGGCATCCCAGGGGTCCCGGCCGCGGACCCGCGTCCTTCCGGAGGAACACCGTGCCCGAGCTGCCCGAGGTCGAGGTCGTACGCCGGGGCCTCGCACGCTGGGTCGCCGGACGGACCGTGGCCGAGGCGGAGGTGCTGCACCCCCGCGCGGTACGCCGCCACCCGGCCGGCGGCGAGGACTTCGCGGCCCGGCTCAAGGGCGAGACCATCGGCGAGGCGCGGCGCCGCGGCAAGTACCTCTGGCTGCCGCTGGAGGGCCGGGAGACGTCGGTCCTGGGCCACCTCGGCATGAGCGGCCAGCTGCTCGTCCAGCCCGAGGACGCGCCGGACGAGAAGCACCTGCGCATCAGGCTCCGCTTCGACGACGCCCTCGGCACGGAGCTGCGCTTCGTCGACCAGCGCACCTTCGGCGGCCTCTCGCTGCACGAGAACACCCCGGACGGCCTCCCGGACGTCATCGCGCACATCGCCCGCGACCCCCTCGACCCGCTGTTCGACGAGACGGCCTACCACCTGGCCCTGCGCGCCCGCCGCACCACGGTCAAGCGGGCCCTGCTGGACCAGTCCCTGATCAGCGGCGTCGGCAACATCTACGCCGACGAGGCGCTCTGGCGCGCCCGGCTCCACTACGAGCGCCCCACCGCCACCCTCACCCGCCCGCGCAGCACCGAGCTGCTGGGGCACGTGCGGGACGTGATGAACGCGGCCCTCGCGGTGGGCGGCACGAGCTTCGACAGCCTGTACGTGAACGTCAACGGCGAGTCGGGCTACTTCGACCGGTCCCTGGACGCGTACGGGCGCGAGGACCTGCCCTGCCGTCGCTGCGGCACGCCGGTGCGGCGCCGGCCGTGGATGAACCGGTCGAGCTACTTCTGCCCGCGCTGTCAGAGGGCGCCGCGCTCCGCGTCGTAGCGCTCGCGTGCCGCGATCACCTGCGGCATGTCGGCCTCGACGAGGTCGATCAGCGCCATCAGGCGCTCCGCCACCCCGCGCCCCAGCGGGGTCAGCTCGTAGTCCACCCGAGGCGGGTTGGTCGGCTGCGCCTCGCGGTGCACGATCCCGTCCCGCTCCAGTGCGTGCAGGGTCTGCGACAGCATCTTCTCGCTCACGCCGTCCACGCGGCGGCGCAGCTCGTTGAACCGGCACGTCCCGTCGTACAGCGCCGTGACGGTCAGGCTTCCCCAGCGGCCGGTGACGTGCCCGAGGGTCTCCCGGGACGGACAGGCGCGGGCGAAGACGTCGAACGCCAGGTCTTCGCCGGCGGCGGCGGTGGTGGTCTCCACGCTCTCCATGAGGAACAGGGTACTCCGGGCGCCGCCCACAGGTAAGCGCTAACCAATCGCTTGCGCTTTCCAAAAGTTAGTGCTTACCTTTCTTTCGGCGCCGCGACCGGACGGACCGGTGCCGGACCCCCTGAGGAGAGAACCGCCGTGACCACCACGCACACCCCCGTCGTCTCGATCGCCTACCACTCCGGCTACGGCCACACCGCCGTGATCGCGGAGGCCGTCCGCGCCGGGGCCGCCGAGACCGGCGCCACCGTGCACCTGATCAAGGTCGACGAGATCGACGACGCCCAGTGGGCGCTGCTCGACGGCTCGGACGCGATCGTCTTCGGCTCGCCGACCTACATGGGCACCGCGTCCGGCGCCTTCCACGTCTTCGCCGAGGCCACCTCCAAGCGCTGGTTCGGCGACGCCTGGCAGGACAAGCTCGCGGCCGGCTTCTCCAACTCCGGCTCGAAGAGCGGCGACAAGTCGCACACCCTCCAGTACTTCCAGACCCTGGCCGCGCAGCACGGCATGCACTGGGTCAACCTGGGCCTGAAGCCGGGCTGGAACTCCAGCACCGGTTCCGAGCACGACCTCAACCGCCTCGGCTTCTTCTCCGGCGCCGGCGCCCAGACCAACTCGGACGAGGGTCCCGACGCCGTGCACAAGGCCGACGTCGCGACCGCCGAGCACCTGGGCCGCCGGGTCGCCGAGACGGCCCGCGTCCTGCTGGCGGGCCGGGCGGCCGTGGCCGCCTGAGCCGCGACGCGCGGGCGAGCGCAGACGGGAGGGCCCCGGCACCATCACGATGGTGCCGGGGCCCTCCCGTCCGTACGCTCCCGCCGGGATCCCGGCGCGGCGTCCGGGTCAGAAGCCGAAGTCCTGGGTCCACCAGGGGCCGCCGGAGGCGAAGTGCGCGCCGACGCCCATGGTGCGGAACTCGCAGTTGAGGATGTTCGCGCGGTGGCCGGGACTGTTCATCCAGGCCGCCATCACGGCGTCCGCGTCGCCCTGGCCGCGGGCGATGTTCTCGCCGCCCAGGCCGCCTATGCCGGCGTTGGAGGCGCGGTCCCAGGGGTTCGCGCCGTCGGGGTCGGTGTGGTCGAAGAAGCCCCGAACGGCCATGTCCTTGCTGAAGGCGCCGGCCAGCGCCGCCAGGGGCGGGCTCTGGCGGACCGGGCGGCAGCCGGCCTGGGCACGCTCCTGGTTCACCAGCGCGAGGACGGCGGCCTCGGCGGCGGTGGCCTCGTTCCGCGGCACGACCGGGGCGGAGGCCGGGACCTTCGCCGGGGTGGCCGACGGCTCCGGCCGCACCGGCGCCTTGGTGCTCGCCTGCGGGGCCGGCTTCGCCTTGGGGGCCGGCTTGGCCGCAGGGGTGGGCTTCGTGGCCGGAGCGGGCTTCGCGGACGGCTTCGACGAGGCGGCCGGGGCCTTGCCCGAGCCGCCGGCCTGCGTACCGCTGTCCTTGAGGCTCTTCAGCCCGCTCGGCCGCTGTGCCGCGGTCTGCGTCCGGGGCTCCGGGGACCGGCTCGGCGACGACTGGGCCGTCGTCTTCGCCCCCGACTCCCCGTGGCCGCCCAGGACGAAGTCCTCGCCGACCGGCACCAGACCCGAGGTCACGGCGGCGGCGCCGAGCGCGACGGCCGCGGTCACCCCCAGCAGGCCGGTGCGTACGGGCGCGTTCCGCTTTCCCCGGCGGGGCGCGGGGCTCCGGTGGCGTCCCATCGGCAGTGCCTTTCTTGGGTGCAAGATCAACCTTTACTCACCCAAAAGGGTGAGGGTATTGCTGCGCGACTGTACGCCATGCGGCAAGGCCGTGAAGTGCTCGTCTGCCAATCGGGCGGTTAGCGTTCACGCATGAATGAAGACGTCCGTATGACCGCGTGGGTACGCGGCCGTGTGCAGGGAGTGGGCTTCCGGTGGTTCACCAGGGAGAACGCGATGACGATCGGGGGACTCACCGGATTCGCCCTCAATCTCGACGACGGACGGGTGCAGGTGGTGGCCGAAGGTCAACGTGAGAATTGCCACCGGCTCCTGGAATGGCTGCGGTCTTCCGACACGCCGGGGCGGGTGGACGGCGTCACGGAGATCTGGGGCATCCCGCGCGGCGGTTATGACGGCTTCGGGATGCGCTGACCGGGGGTGACGTGCCGGTCACGCGGGGGGTGGCGAGGTTCGCGGACCTCTTGCCGATCACGCCGCGACATGGAAGGCTCGGGAAGAGGATGATCTCGGCCGTCCGCCATTCGGGCCTGCTGCGCCCCGCGGACCTGCACAGACGATCTCCGGGCCCTGACGCGGGCCGGGTTGCCCGCCGATACGGGGCGTGATCGTGTTGACCGTCAAACTTTTTGGTGAGACGCTGGAAGTCCCCGCGCACCTAGCTGTTTGACGGTGTTCGTCACGAGAACCGCAGTGACGGACAGGCACCGCCGGACTCCGCGGGTGCGATTCCCTCACGACCCACACCGCTTCGGTCGGTCACTCAGTGTGGAGGACCATCCATCATGGCAAAGGCGCTTCTCGGTTACGTCGGCGGTTCCGACCCGCGACTCCTCGCCGAGATGCGACGGCTTCAGCAGCGCGTCCAGGACCTGGAGTCCGAGCTCGTACGGATCCAGTCCGAGAACGACGCGCTGACGGCCGCCGCTCAGCACGGAGACTCGCTGCTGGACAGCATTGACATCGACGTACCCAAGGCGGAGCCTGCGCTCACCTGATCGCTTCGACCCGCTCGTTCGCTGTCACTACTCCCGCGTGATCTGCAAGGGACGCTTCGGCGTCCCTTCTTTCTTTTGCCCGGACGGGGACGGCGCACCGCCCGGAGGAGGACGGGGAGATTCTTTAACGTCTGATGTGCCCTGCACCTTCATATGTGAAACCGGAAGTGAAAGGTAGAGTCCGGCGGCGTGCACCTCAAGGCCCTGACTCTCCGCGGATTCAAATCCTTCGCCTCCGCGACCACGCTCCGCTTCGAGCCCGGCATCACCTGTGTCGTGGGACCCAACGGCTCCGGCAAGTCGAATGTGGTGGACGCGCTTTCCTGGGTCATGGGTGAACAGGGAGCCAAGTCCCTGCGCGGCGGGAAGATGGAGGACGTCATCTTCGCCGGCACCACGGGCCGCCCGCCGCTCGGCCGCGCCGAGGTCTCCCTCACCATCGACAACTCCGACGGCGCGCTGCCCATCGAATACGCCGAAGTCACCATCACGCGGATCATGTTCCGCGGGGGCAGCAGCGAGTACCAGATCAACGGCGACACCTGCCGGCTGCTCGACATCCAGGAACTCCTCTCCGACTCCGGCATCGGCCGGGAGATGCACGTCATCGTCGGCCAGGGCCAGCTGGACTCCGTGCTCCACGCCGACCCCATGGGCCGCCGCGCCTTCATCGAGGAGGCGGCCGGCGTCCTCAAGCACCGCAAGCGCAAGGAGAAGGCGCTGCGGAAGCTCGACGCGATGCAGGCCAACCTCGCCCGCGTCCAGGACCTGACCGAGGAACTCCGCCGCCAGCTCAAGCCCCTGGGCCGGCAGGCCGCCGTGGCGCGCCGCGCCGCCGTGATCCAGGCCGACCTGCGCGACGCCCGGCTGCGCCTGCTGGCCGACGACCTGGTCACCCTGCGGGCCGCCCTGGCCGCCGAACTCGCCGACGAGGCTGCCCTCAAGGAGCGCAAGGAGGCCGCCGAGGCCGAACTCGCCGCCGCCCTGCGCCGTGAGTCCGAGCTGGAGGAGGCGGTGCGCGAACTGACGCCGCGTCTCCAGCGCGCCCAGCAGACCTGGTACGAGCTGTCCCAGCTCGCCGAACGCGTGCGAGGCACCGTCTCCCTGGCCGACGCACGGGTCAAGAGCGCCACGGCGCCGGCCGAGGAGGAGCGCCGCGGCCGCGACCCCGAGGACATGGAGCGCGAGGCGGCCCGGATCCGCGAGCAGGAGGCGGAGCTGTCGGCCGCCCTGGAGGCGGCCGAGCGGGCCCTGGAGGACACGGTCGCGCACCGGGCCGAGCTGGAGCGTTCGCTGGCGCTGGAGGAACGGCGCCTGAAGGACGTGGCACGGGCCATCGCGGACCGCCGCGAGGGGCTCGCCCGGCTGAGCGGCCAGGTGGGTGCGGCGCGTTCGCGGGCCGCCGCCGCGCAGGCCGAGATCGACCGGCTGGCCGAGGCCCGGGACGCGGCGGCCGAACGGGCCGTGCGGGCCCAGGAGGAGTACGAGGAACTGCGGGCCGAGGTCGAGGCGCTGGACACCGGCGACGAGGCGCTGGCCGCGGAGCACGAGGCCGCGCGGGCCGAGCTGGCCGGGGCCGAGGCCGCCCTCGCGGCCACCCGGGACGCCCTGACCGCGGCGGAGCGGGAGCGGGCGGCGGTGCGCGCCCGGCACGACGCCCTCGCCCTGGGCCTGCGCCGCAAGGACGGTACGGGCGCCCTGCTGGCGGCGCGGGACCGGCTCGCCGGACTGCTGGGCCCGGCGGCGGAGCTGCTGTCGGTCACCCCGGGGTACGAGGTCCCGGTCGCGGCGGCGCTCGGGGCGGCGGCCGACGCGCTGGCCGTGGCCGACACCGAGGCCGCCGTGGCCGCCCTGCGGCACCTGCGCACCGCGGACGCGGGCCGGGCGACGCTGCTGGTGACAGGGGTCCCGGGCGGTACGGCCGGAACCGGCGCGGGCATCCCGCACCCCGCGGCCGCGCCCGGTGACGTGGCGGCAACCGGGGCCGGGTGCCCTGACCCGGCCGCCGCACCCGGTTCCGCCGCGGGCCGCGTCCCGGCGCCGGCGGGGGAGTGGCACGGCGGCCCAGGAGCCGCGGGAGCCGACGCGACGGCCCCGCCGGCGGGTGCCGCCGAGGGGCGGGACGGCGGGGAGCGGGCCGGGGACCCGGAGCCGGACCGTCCCGCGGTCCCCGCCGAGGCGCCGGGCCGGGCCGCTCAGGTGGTCGCCGGCGTGCGCACCGTACTCGTGGCCGACCTGGTGAGCGGGCCCGCCGGGGTGATGGCGGCCGTGCGCCGGGTGGTGCGCGACTTCGTGGTGGTGGACACGCTCGACGCGGCCGCCGAACTGGTGCGCGGGCGCGGCGACCTGGTCGCCGTCACGGCCGACGGCGACGTGCTCGGCACGCACCTCGCGTACGGCGGCGCCGCCGGCGCGCCCAGCCTGCTGGAGGTGCAGGCCTCCGTCGACGAGGCGGCGGCCCGGCTCGTCGAGCTCGACGGCCGTTGCGGAGAGCTGACGGAGGGCCAGAAGGCGGCCGGCGCGCGGCGGGCCGGGTGCGCGGCCCGGGTGGAGGAGCTGGGCGAGCGCCGGCGCGCCGCGGAGAAGGAGAAGTCCGGCGTCGCGCAGCAGCTGGGCCGGCTGGCCGGCCAGGCCCGGGGCGCCGCCGGCGAGGCCGAGCGCGCCGCCACCGCGGCGGCCAAGGCCCAGGACGCCCTGGAGCGGGCCCTCGAAGAGGCCGAGGAGCTGGCCGCCCGGCTGGTGACGGCCGAGGAGATGCCCGCGGAGGAGGAGCCGGACAACGCGGTGCGCGACCGCCTCGCGGCCGACGGCGCCAACGCCCGGCAGACCGAGATGGAGGCCCGCCTCCAGCTGCGCACCCACGAGGAGCGCGTCAAGGGGCTGGCCGGCCGGGCCGATGCCCTCGACCGCGGGGCCAGGGCCGAGCGCGAGGCCCGCGCCAGGGCCGAGCGGAGGCGGGCCAGGCTGCGCCACGAGGCGGCGGTGGCCTCCGCGGTCGGCGACGGTGCGCGGCAGCTGCTGGCTCACATCGAGGTGTCGCTCGGCCGGGCCCGGTCCGAGCGCGAGGCCGCCGAGCAGGCCAAGGGCGTCCGCGAGCAGCAGCTGGCGCACGAGCGCAACCACGGCCGGGACCTCAAGGGCGAGCTGGACAAGCTCACCGACTCCGTCCACCGAGGGGAGGTGCTGGGCGCCGAGAAGCGGCTGCGCATCGAGGCCCTGGAGGCCAGGGCCCTGGAGGAGCTGGGCGTCGAGCCGGCCGGCCTGGTCGCCGAGTACGGGCCCGACCAGCCCGTGCCGCCCTCGCTGCCCGCCGAGGGCGAGGAGCTGCCCGAGGACCCCGACCACCCGCGCAACCGGCCGGGCCCCTTCGTCCGTGCGCAGCAGGAGAAGCGGCTGAAGGCCGCCGAGCGCGCGTACCAGCAGCTGGGCAAGGTCAACCCGCTGGCCCTGGAGGAGTTCGCCGCCCTGGAGGACCGGCACAAGTTCCTGAGCGAGCAGCTGGACGACCTGCGGAAGACCCGTGCCGACCTGCTCCAGGTGGTGAAGGAGGTCGACGAGCGCGTCGAGCAGGTCTTCACCGAGGCCTACCGGGACACCGCCCGCGAGTTCGAAGGGGTGTTCTCCCGGCTCTTCCCGGGCGGCGAGGGGCGGCTCGTGCTGACCGACCCGGACAACATGCTCACCACGGGTGTCGACGTCGAGGCGCGTCCGCCGGGCAAGAAGGTGAAGCGGCTGTCGCTGCTCTCGGGCGGCGAGCGGTCGCTGACGGCCGTGGCCATGCTGGTGTCGATCTTCAAGGCCCGGCCCAGTCCCTTCTACGTGATGGACGAGGTCGAGGCCGCCCTGGACGACACCAACCTCCAGCGGCTGATCCGGATCATGCAGGAGCTCCAGGAGAGCTCCCAGCTGATCGTGATCACGCACCAGAAGCGCACGATGGAGGTCGCGGACGCCCTCTACGGCGTCTCGATGCAGGGCGACGGTGTGTCCAAGGTGATCAGCCAGCGCCTCCGATAGGGCGACTTGCTTCACATCTTGAAGTCATCAACGGATGTCTCCCGTTGAAGTGAACCTCTTACCCGCTATTGACTTCAAAAAGTGAACACATAAGCTCTGGTGCGCTGCCTCTCGTCTTCAGGTGCGCGCGATCTTGACCTGTGCGCAACTAGGAGGACGGACGAAACCCCACGGAGCACACCTTGACCAGCACAGCGAAGGCGCCCTCGCCGGGCGGCGGCAACGCCTCCCAGCCCGATCACCTCGGCCACGTCATCTTCATCACCGCGGCCGCGGCGATGGGCGGTTTCCTCTTCGGCTACGACAGCTCCGTGATCAACGGTGCCGTCGAGGCCATCCGGGAGCGCTTCGACATCGGCTCGGAGGCCCTGGCCCAGGTCATCGCCGCGGCGCTGATCGGCTGCGCCTTCGGTGCCGCCACCGCCGGCCGGATCGCCGACCGGATCGGCCGCATCCGGGTCATGCAGATCGCCGCCGTGCTCTTCACCGCCAGCGCCATCGGCTCGGCCCTGCCCTTCGCCCTGTGGGACCTGGCGATGTGGCGCGTCATCGGCGGCTTCGGCATCGGCATGGCCTCGGTGATCGGCCCCGCGTACATCGCCGAGGTCTCGCCCCCCGCCTACCGCGGCCGGCTCGCCTCGTTCCAGCAGGCCGCCATCGTCACCGGCATCGCCATCTCCCAGCTGGTCAACTGGGGCATCCTCAACCTCGCCGACGGCGACCAGCGCGGCGAGATCGGCGGCCTGGAGGCCTGGCAGTGGATGCTGGGCGTGATGGTCGTCCCGGCCGTGATCTACGGCCTGCTCTCCTTCGTGATCCCCGAGTCCCCGCGCTTCCTGATCTCCGTCGGCCGCGAAGACGCCGCCAAGAAGGTGCTCGCCGAGGTGGAGGGCTCCCACGTGGACCTGGACGCCCGCGTCCGGGAGATCCACCAGGCGATGAGCTCCGAGGTCAAGTCCACCTTCAAGGACCTGCGCGGAGGCCGCTTCGGCCTGCTGCCGATCGTCTGGATCGGCATCGGCCTGTCCGTCTTCCAGCAGCTCGTCGGCATCAACGTGATCTTCTACTACAGCTCCTCGCTGTGGCAGTCCGTCGGCATCGACCCGACCAGCTCGTTCCTCTACTCCTTCACCACGTCGATCATCAACATCATCGGCACCGTGATCGCGATGATCTTCGTGGACCGGATCGGCCGCAAGCCGCTGGCCCTGATCGGCTCGGTGGGCATGGCCCTCTCCCTCGCGGCGTGCGCATGGGCCTTCTCGTACAAGGAGGAGATCAACGGGGAGATCTCCATGCCGCACGACCAGGGCATCGTCGCCCTCGTCGCCGCGCACTTCTTCGTCCTCTTCTTCGCCCTCTCCTGGGGCGTGGTGGTGTGGGTCCTGCTCGGCGAGATGTTCCCCAACCGCATCCGGGCCGCCGCGCTGGGCGTGGCCGCCGCCGCCCAGTGGGTCGCCAACTGGGCCATCACGGTCACTTTCCCGACCCTGTCCGACTGGAACCTGTCGGGCGCGTACGTGATCTACACCTGCTTCGCCGTGCTCTCGATCCCCTTCGTCATCAAGTTCGTGCCGGAGACCAAGGGCAAGGCGCTGGAGGAGATGGGCTGATCAACCCCGCCCTGCCCGCTCCTCGAACGGCGGCACCGCCCCGGCCCCTCCTCGGGGCGGGGCGGTGTCCGTCCGCCGGCGCTCCGCCGGGCCCCGGGGGTCAGCCCTTGAGGCGGGGCAGCACCTGCTCGCAGAGCAGCTGCAGGCTCCGCCAGCCCTCGTCCACCGGCATTCCCCCGCACAGCGGGTGCAGCACCAGGTTCCCCGCCTCGCCCGCGCCGCGGGCGTACGCGACCGCCTCGTCCGGCGTGAGGATCCGGTACACGCCCTCCGCGCGCAGCTCCTCGACCGTCCTGGCGGTGGACCGTACCGCCGAGCGGATGTCCTTGGACTGCCAGGACGCGTACATGCCGGCCTCGTGCAGGAAGTGCCGGCCGTACTCGGCCCACGTCCGGTCCGGGTCCTCCGCCACGTGCAGCAGCGGGGTCTCCGCGGCCGGCATCATGCAGAAGCCCTCGGTGCCGTGCTCCGCCAGCTGGGCCTGGTAGTACGCCTCCAGCTCCGGCAGGTGCGCGCTCGGGAAGAACGGCAGCCCGAGCCGCGCCGCCCGCCGGGCCGCCGCGCGGGAGCTGCCGCCGACCAGCAGCAGCGGGTGCGGCTGCGTGAAGGGAACGGGGGTGACCCGCACCGTCCGGCCGCGGTACTCGAAGGGCTCGCCGGTCCACGCCTTCAGCAGGGTCTCCAGCAGGTCGTCCTGGAGCCTGCCGCGCCTGCCCCACTCCACCCCGTGCTGCTCGTACTCCTCCGGGCGGTACCCGATGCCGGCCACGGTCACCAGGCGTCCCCCGCTCAGCAGGTCGAGCACCGCCACGTCCTCGGCGACGCGCAGCGGGTCGTACAGCGGACCGATGATCGCCGAGACGGTGACCGCGATCCGGCGGGTGGCGCCGAACACGGCCCCGGCGAAGGCGAAGGGGGAGGGCAGCCAGTTGTTGTCCGTGCCGTGGTGCTCCTCGGTCTGGACGGTGTCGATGCCGCGGTCGTCCGCGTACGCCGCCATCTCCAGCGCGGCCTTGTAGCGGGCCGAGAGGGACTCCGGGGTCCCCTCCGGTTCGACGAGATTGAACCGGGCCACGGTGATGGGCATGGAGAGTCCCCCTTCGCCGGATGCTGGACCGGCCGGGAGGGGCCGGGCGAAGGGGGACGTTAGCTGACGTCGCGTCAGTTGGACAGGGATCCGGCGGGCTCGCGCTCCGCTTCCGGCCGCGCCCCCGCGGGCCGCTCCGTGCGGGCCGGCCCGGCGGTGCGCGGCAGTACGGCGTACAGCAGGCCGGAGGTGACGATGCCCGCCACCCAGCCCAGGCCGTTCTCGCCGATCCAGGTGCCGGCGAGCGGCCCGGCGAACCAGTCGACCTTCGTGAACAGCAGCCCCACCAGCAGGGCCGCGCCCCAGGCCGTCATCGCCTGCCAGGCGAAGCCGCCCCGGTACCAGTACGCGCTGGAGCGGCCGGTGTCGAGCAGGGCGTGCGCGTCGTACGTACGGCCGCGCCACAGGTCCACGCCGAACACGCCGATCCAGGCGGAGAAGGCGACGGCGAGCAGGGTCAGGAAGGAGATGAAGGAGCCGAAGAAGCTCGTGGCGACGACCATCAGCAGGAAGCCGAAGAGCAGGCTGATCGCGGCGTTCACGCTCACCGCCCAGGCGCGCGGCACCCTGATGCCCAGGGTCTGCGCGGTGAAGCCGGCCGAGTACATGGACATCGAGTTGATCAGCAGCATCCCGACCAGGGCGACCAGCAGGTACGGGACGGCGATCCAGGTGGGCAGCAGCTCGCCGATGAAGGAGACCGGGTCCTGCGCGGTGGCCAGGTCGGGCGTGCCCACCGCCATCACCGCACCCATGAGCACCATCGGGACCACGACGAGCGCGGCGCCGCCGATCGTCGCGCCGACCATGCCGCGGGAGGACGCGGTGCGCGGCAGGTAGCGCGTGAAGTCCGGGCCGGACGGCACCCAGCTGAGGCCGCCCGCGGCGATCGTGCCGATGCCCGCGACCATCATGGCCGTCGACCCGGCCGGCTTGGCGAAGACCGCGGACCAGTCGGTGTCGGCGACCAGGTAGCCGAGGACGGCCACGCTGAAGCCGCCGAAGAGGTACGTCGACCACTTGCTGCACACCCGCAGGGCGTTGATGCCCAGACCCGAGACCAGGAAGGTGCAGCCGACGAACAGCAGCAGCGTGACCACGATCAGGACGGTGTTGCTCTGCACCCCGAACAGCAGGTCCAGCACGGTCAGGACGGCGTACGCGCCGCTGACCGCGTTGATGGTCTCCCAGCCCCACCGGGCGATCCAGATCAGCGCGCCGGGGAAGAGGTTGCCGCGCTGCCCGAAGACCGCGCGGGAGAGTGCCATGCCCGGCGCGCCGCCCCGCTTGCCCGCGATGGAGATCAGGCCGACCAACCCGTACGAGACGACCGGCGCGACGACGGCGACGACCAGCACCTGCCACAGGTTCAGCCCGTTGAAGATCACCAGGCCGGCGCCCATGGTCAGCAGCAGCACGCTGATGTTGGCCGCGACCCAGGTCGGCACCAGTTCACGGACGCGGCCGCCGCGCTCGTGGTCCGGGACCGGCTCCAGGCCGCGGGTCTCTATCGCGCCGTCGGGCTCGGCGGACTCGGCAGGCATCGACGCTCCGTGGGGCAGGGAAACGGGGGAATCCGTACAGACGGGGGAAGTCGTCCATCATCGTAGATTCACACCGAAAAGCCCAAACAGAGGCTTAAGCCCTTGTGCCAGGCGACGAGGTCCCCGCCCCGCGGCGGCCGTGGCCGATACTGGTCGGGTTATGGAAATCCTGATTCTCGCTGTAGTCATCGCCCTGGTCGCGGTCGGCGCGATCACCGGGCTCGTGGTCAGCGGCCGCAAGAAGAAGCAGCTGCCGCCCACGGCGCCGACGAGCACGCCGACCATCACTGCCCCGCCCGCGGAACCGCAGGTGGGGGAGGACGCCGCGCAGACGGCGGAGGAGCCGCGCCGCACGATCGAGGAGGTCGTGCTCCCCGAGGCGGAGGCGCGCAACCCGGTCGCCGTCGAGGAGCCGGCCGCGGAGCCGGAGGCTCCGGCCGCCCCCGAGATCGAGGTGCCCGAGCCCACCGCCGGCCGCCTGGTCCGGCTGCGCGCCCGCCTCTCGCGCTCGCAGAACTCGCTCGGGAAGGGCCTGCTCACGCTGCTCTCCCGCGAGCACCTCGACGAGGACACCTGGGAGGAGATCGAGGAGACCCTGCTCGTCGCGGACGTCGGTGTCGCCCCCACCCAGGAGCTGGTCGACCGGCTCCGCGAGCGGGTCAAGGTGCTCGGCACCCGCACCCCCGAGGACCTGCGCGCGCTGCTGCGCGAGGAGCTCGTGGCCATCATCGGCCCCGACATGGACCGCCGGGTCAAGACCGAGAGCGGCCTCGACACCCCCGGCGTCGTGATGGTCGTCGGCGTCAACGGCACCGGCAAGACCACCACCACCGGCAAGCTCGCCCGCGTCCTCGTCGCCGACGGCCGCAGCGTGGTGCTGGGCGCGGCCGACACCTTCCGTGCCGCCGCGGCGGACCAGCTCCAGACCTGGGGCGAGCGCGTGGGCGCCCGTACCGTCCGCGGCCCCGAGGGCGGCGACCCGGCCTCCATCGCGTTCGACGCGGTCAAGGAGGGCATCGCCGAGGGCGCCGACGTGGTGCTCATCGACACCGCGGGCCGGCTGCACACCAAGACCGGCCTGATGGACGAGCTCGGCAAGGTCAAGCGCGTCGTCGAGAAGCACGGCCCGCTGGACGAGATCCTGCTCGTCCTCGACGCCACCACCGGCCAGAACGGCCTGGTCCAGGCCCGCGTGTTCGCGGAGGTCGTGGACATCACCGGCATCGTGCTCACCAAGCTCGACGGCACCGCCAAGGGCGGCATCGTCATCGCCGTCCAGCGCGAGCTGGGCGTCCCCGTCAAGCTCGTCGGCCTCGGCGAGGGCGCGGACGACCTGGCCCCCTTCGAGCCCGGCGCGTTCGTCGACGCCCTGATCGGCGACTGACCGCCCGCACGCCGCTCCGTGCCGGCCGGCACGACCCCGTACGCGAGGACGCCCCCCCGCACCGCCCGGTGCGGGGGGGCGTCCTCGTCCGCGGAGGGGGCCGGTCAGAAGCGGTGCAGGCGGTGGCAGATGTACGCCAGGGTGCCCAGCAGCAGCCGCGCCTGCGGCGGCCGGCCCGCCGTGTCCAGGGTCGGCGGCCGCAGCCAGCCCACCGCGCCGAGCCCGGAGCGGTCCGAGGGAGGCGCGGTGACGAACGTACCCGGGCCCAGCGCGCGCAGGTCCAGGTCCGCGTCGTCCCAGCCCATCCGGTACAGCAGCCCCGGCAGCTCCGCCGCCGCGCCCGGCGCCACGAAGAACTGCGCCCGGCCGGCCGGGGTCACCGCCACCGGGCCCAGCGGCAGCCCCATCCGCTCCAGCCGGACCAGCGCCCGCCGCCCGGCCTCCTCGGCGACCTCGATGACGTCGAAGGAGCGGCCCACCGGGAGCAGCACCGCGGCGCCCGGGAACGCGCCCCACGCCTCGGTCACCTCGTCCAGGGTCGCCCCGGCGGGCACCTCGGCCCCGAAGGTCAGCGGATGCGCCCCGGGCGCGGCGCACTGCGCGTCCCCGCAGGAGCACTCCCCGGCGGCCGAGGCGCGCGTCCCGGGGACCACGTCCCAGCCCCACAGTCCGGTGTACTCCGCCACCGCTGTGCACTCCGACATCCGGCCCCGGCGCCGGGACCCGGACCGGAACTCCTTGGTGCCCCGGCTGCTGCCGATCGTGAAGCCCATGCCCCCTCCAACGGGTCCAACTCGCCGGTGGTTACGAGGCCGTGCGGACGGGACGCCGCGGCGCTGCCCGGCGCACTCCTCGCAGTGCGCGCCCCGCCGCACATCCCTCCGCCCGGCCGCTGCCACTTAACGCGTGCCGTGTCCAGTGAATCGCGCTTCGTGGGTGGCGAGTTCATTCGAAGGGGTGGCGAATGGTGGCGTTTCTGGAATCGACCTCGCCGTAGGGGTGATCGTAGGATTACTTTCGGTGCACACACCCCGACGGCGCACACATCCATGGGTATGCCGGAGGCAAGGCGGCCGCCGGCCGGCCGCGGCCGGGGTGGATGCGAAGAGGCTGAGCGGATGGGGGCGTTCCAGTGAGCGGCAACGGCGCAAGCGGAACTCAAGCCGAGAAGCGCCCGAACGAACAGCTGAGCTCGTGGTTCGTGCGCAGTGGCTGGTCCAAGGGCGAGCTGGCCCGTCAGGTCAACCGCCGGGCACGCCAGTTGGGTGCCCACCACATCAGCACGGACACCTCCCGCGTGCGTCGCTGGCTCGACGGTGAGCAGCCCCGCGAGCCCATCCCGCGGATCCTCTCCGAGCTGTTCTCCGAGCGCTTCGGCGCCGTGGTCGCCATCGAGGACCTCGGCCTGCGCACCGCCCACCAGTCGCCGTCCGTCTCCGGGGTCGACCTCCCCTGGGCGGGCCCCCAGACCGTCGCCCTCCTCAGCGAGTTCTCGCGCAGCGACCTCATGCTCGCCCGCCGGGGCTTCCTCGGCACCTCGCTCGCACTCTCCGCCGGCCCCGCCCTCATCGAGCCGATGCAGCGCTGGCTCGTGCCCGTCCCGGCCGCCGACCCGGGACCGCGCGAGAGCGGGCCGGCGGGCCGTCGCCCGCCCCGCCTCTCCGAGCCCGAGCTGGACCTCCTCGAAGCCACCACCGTGATGTTCCGCCAGTGGGACGCCCAGTGCGGCGGCGGCCTGCGCCGCAAGGCCGTGGTCGGGCAGCTCCACGAGGTCACCGACCTCCTCCAGGAACCCCACCCCGCCGCCACGATGAAGCGGCTCTTCAAGGTCGCCGCGGAACTGGCCGAACTCGCCGGGTGGATGAGCTACGACATCGGCCTCCAGCCGACCGCCCAGAAGTACTTCGTGCTGGGCCTGCACGCCGCCAAGGAGGCCGGTGACAAGCCCCTGGGCTCGTACATCCTCTCCAACATGAGCCGGCAGATGATCCACCTCGGCCGCCCCGAGGACGCCCTGGAGCTCATCCACCTCGCCCAGTACGGCAGCCGCGACTGCGCCACGCCCCGCACCCAGGCCATGCTGTATGCGATGGAGGCCCGCGCGTACGCGAACATGGGCCAGCCCAGCCGCTGCAAGCGCGCCGTCCGGATGGCCGAGGACACCTTCGCCGACGTGGGCATGGGCGGCGAGCCCGAGCCGGACTGGATCCGCTTCTTCTCCGAGGCCGAGCTCAACGGCGAGAACTCCCACTCCTACCGCGACCTCGCCTACGTCGCCGGGCGCAGCCCCATGTACGCGTCCATGGCCGAGCCGGTGATGGAGCGGGCCGTCGAGCTCTTCCAGAAGGACGACGAGCACCAGCGCTCGTACGCCCTCAACCTCATCGGCATGGCCACCGTCCACCTCCTCCAGCGGCAGCCCGAGCAGGCCGCCGCCATGGCCGAGCGCGGCCTGGTGGTGGCCAGAAAGATACGGTCCGAGCGGGTGAACACCCGGCTCCGGAAGACCGTGGACACGGCCGTCCGCGCATACGGGGACGTCGCCGAGATCGTCTCCCTCACCGAGCACCTGGCCGCCCAGCTGCCCGAGACGGCGGAGGCCGTCTAGCGGCCCGCCCCGGGCCCGCAAAGCCCCGGCCGCGGCAGTCACCCCGTTAGCCCGACTCGGCTCCCCCATTGCCAGGTCACCGGGTGCTGCCGCGGCCGGCCCGTGTCCGGACCCGGCCCCGCCGGGCCCGAGCCCGTTCATGGGGGCGTAACACGTCCGACTCCTTCGTCACCGCCGCGAAACATCGAGCGGCAACGCCGGAAACCGGCCTGCGCGAATCTCTGGGCCATAACCGGCCAGCCAGCCGGGACGGCCAGCCCCCTTGCGCCGTCAGGTTCCCACGATCGCCCGCACGCGACGTACCGACGACGAGGAGACGCCGATGGCCCCAGCCATCACGACCCTTGCCGCAGACGCCCCCGAGCTGTCTGCAGCCAACACCGGGTTCATGCTCATCTGCTCCGCCCTGGTCATGCTCATGACCCCCGGGCTCGCCTTCTTCTACGGCGGCATGGTCCGCGTGAAGAGCAGCCTCAACATGCTGATGATGAGCTTCATCAGCCTCGGGATCGTCACGATCCTCTGGGTGCTCTACGGCTTCAGCCTCGCCTTCGGGACCGACTCCGGCTCGCTCATCGGCTGGAACTCCGACTACGTCGGCCTCGGCAACATCGGCCTGACGGAGCTGTGGGACGGCTACACCGTCCCCGTCTACGTCTTCGCCGTCTTCCAGCTGATGTTCGCGATCATCACCCCCGCACTGATCAGCGGCGCCCTCGCGGACCGCGTCAAGTTCTCCGCCTGGGTGCTCTTCACCGCCCTCTGGGTCACCGTCGTCTACTTCCCCGTCGCCCACTGGGTCTGGGGCACCGGCGGCTGGCTCTTCGAAATGGGCGTCATCGACTTCGCCGGCGGCACCGCGGTCCACATCAACGCCGGCGCCGCGGCGCTCGGCGTGATCCTCGTCATCGGCAAGCGCGTCGGCTTCAAGAAGGACCCGATGCGCCCCCACAGCCTCCCGCTGGTCATGCTCGGCGCCGGCCTGCTGTGGTTCGGCTGGTTCGGCTTCAACGCCGGCTCCTGGCTCGGCAACGACGACGGCGTCGGCGCCGTGATGTTCGTCAACACGCAGGTCGCCACCGCCGCCGCCATGCTCGCCTGGCTCGGCTACGAGAAGCTGCGCCACGGCTCCTTCACCACCCTCGGCGCCGCCTCCGGCGCCGTCGCCGGCCTCGTCGCCATCACCCCCTCCGGCGGCTCCTGCTCCCCGCTCGGCGCCATCGCCATCGGCGCGATCGCCGGCCTCCTCTGCGCCATGGCCGTGGGCCTGAAGTACAAGCTCGGCTACGACGACTCCCTCGACGTCATCGGCGTCCACCTCGTCGGCGGCGTCGTCGGCTCCCTCCTCGTCGGCCTCTTCGCCACCGGCGGCGTCCAGTCCAAGGCCAAGGGCCTCTTCTACGGCGGCGGCTTCGAGCAGCTCGGCAAGCAGGCCATCGGCGTCTTCGCGGTCCTCGCCTACTCTCTGGTCGCGTCCGCGCTGCTCGCCTTCCTGCTCGACAAGACGATCGGGATGCGCGTCTCCGAGGACGACGAGGTCTCCGGCATCGACCAGGTCGAGCACGCCGAGACCGCGTACGACTTCAGCGGAGCCGGCGGGGGTGCGGCCGGCCGCACCGCCACCGCCGTCGCCGCCCCCGCCCAGGACGCCAAGAAGGTGGACGCATGAAGCTCATCACCGCGATCGTGAAGC
This sequence comes from Streptomyces sp. NPDC086023, assembly GCF_044540325.1. Classification (NCBI taxonomy): domain Bacteria; kingdom Bacillati; phylum Actinomycetota; class Actinomycetes; order Kitasatosporales; family Streptomycetaceae; genus Streptomyces; species Streptomyces sp. NPDC086023. Next base: position 121,125 of record NZ_JBITRX010000017.1, on the reverse strand, counting down.
CCCACAAGCTGGACGAGATCAAGGAGGCCCTCCAGACCTTCGGGGTCCAGGGACTCACGGTCACCGAGGCCAGCGGGTACGGCCGCCAGCGCGGCCACACCGAGGTCTACCGCGGTGCCGAGTACACCGTCGACCTCGTACCCAAGATCCGCATCGAGGTCGTCGTCTCCGACGACGACGCGGCCGACGTCATGGAGATCGTCGTCAAGGCCGCCCGGACCGGCAAGATCGGTGACGGCAAGGTCTGGAGCGTCCCGGTCGACTCCGTCGTCCGCGTACGCACCGGCGAGCGCGGCGCAGACGCGCTCTAGGAAACGGAGCCCTTGGGTGACGAGCGTCGAAGAGAAAACCGAACAGGCCGACTCGGGACCCAGCGGTTACGCGGCGGCCCGGCTGCGACTCCTCCAGGAGGAGTCGCGGTCCGGGCCGCCGCGCCGTTCCGCCCTGGCGTCCCTCACCGACGACTGGCTGGCCGCCCTCTTCACGGCGGCCGCACGCGAAACCGGCGTACGGTCCGCCGCCCTGGTCGCCGTCGGCGGCTACGGCCGCGCCGAACTCTCCCCCCGCAGCGACCTCGACCTGCTGCTCCTCCACGACGGCAAGGCCGACCCGGGCGCCATCGCCGCCCTGGCCGACCGCGTCTGGTACCCCGTCTGGGACCTCGGACTGGCCCTCGACCACTCCGTCCGCACCCCCGCACAGGCCCGCAAGACCGCCGCCGAGGACCTCAAGGTCCACCTCGGCCTCCTCGACGCCCGGCCCGTCGCCGGCGACCTCGGCCTGGTCGCCGGCCTGCGCACCGCCGTCCTCGCCGACTGGCGCAACCAGGCCCCCCGGCGGCTCCCCGAACTCGCCGAGCTGGGCCGCGAGCGCGCCGAACGCGCCGGAGAGCTCCGCTTCCTGCTGGAACCCGACCTCAAGGAGGCCCGCGGCGGCCTCCGCGACCTCACCGCCCTGCGGGCCGTCGCCGCCTCCTGGCTCGCCGACGCCCCCCGCGAGGGCCTCGCCGACGCCCGGCGCGCCCTCCTCGACGCCCGGGACGCCCTGCACCTGGCCACCGGACGCGCCACCGACCGGCTCGCCCTCCAGGAACAGGACCAGGTGGCCGCCTCCCTCGGCCTGCTGGACGCCGACGCGCTCCTGCGGCAGGTCTACGAGGCCGCCCGCGTCGTGTCGTACGCCGGCGACGTCACCTGGCGCGAGGTCGGCCGCGTCCTGCGGGCCCGCTCGGCCCGGCCCCGGCTGCGCGGACTGCTCGGCGGCCGGGGGAACGCCGCCGAGCGTGCCCCGCTCGCCGAGGGCGTCGTCGAACAGGACGGCGAGGTCGTGCTGGCCCTGGCCGCCCGCCCCGAACGCGACCCCGGACTCCCCCTGAGGTTCGCGGCCGCCGCCGCCCAGGCCGGGCTGCCCGTCTCCCCGCACGCCGTACGCCGCCTCGCCGCCCAGACCAAGCCGCTCCCCGTGCCCTGGCCCGCCGAGGCGCGCGAACAGCTGGTCACCCTGCTCGGCGCCGGCGAACCCACCGTGGCCGTCTGGGAGGCCCTGGAGGCCGAGGGCCTGATCACCCGGCTGCTGCCCGACTGGGAACGCGTCCGCTGCCGCCCGCAGCGCAACCCCGTCCACACCTGGACCGTCGACCGCCACCTCGTCGAGACCGCCGTGCGCGCCGCCGCCCTCACCCGCCGCGTCGGCCGCCCCGACCTGCTGCTGGTCGCCGCGCTGCTGCACGACATCGGCAAGGGCTGGCCCGGCGACCACTCCGTCGCCGGCGAGACCATCGCCCGCGACGTCGCCGCACGCATCGGCTTCGACAAGGAGGACGCGCAGGTCCTGGCCACCCTCGTCCGGCACCACCTGCTCCTCATCGACACCGCCACCCGGCGCGACCTCGACGACCCCGTCACCGTGCGGACCGTCGCCGAGGCCGTGGGCGCCACCGGCACCCTGGAGCTGCTGCACGCCCTCACCGAGGCCGACGCGCTCGCCACCGGCCCGGCCGCCTGGAGCGCCTGGCGCGGAGCCCTCGTTGCCGACCTGGTGAAACGGGTCGGCGCGGTGCTCTCGGGCGAGCCCGTGGCGGTGCCGGACACCGGGGCGCCGAGCGCCGAGCAGGAGCGGCTGGCGGTCGAGGCCGTCCGCACGGGGGAGCCGGTGCTCGCCCTGCGGGCGCGCACCGAGGCACCGGACGAGGTGGGCGTCGAGCTGCTCATCGCCGTGCCGGACCAGCCGGGAGTGCTGCCCGCGGTCGCGGGGGTGCTGGCCCTGCACCGGCTGACGGTGCGGGCGGCGGACCTGCGCTCGGTGGAACTGCCGGGAGAGCTGGGCGGGGAGGTGCTCGCCCTGCGGTGGCGGGTGGCCGCGGAGTACGGCTCGCTGCCGCAGGCCGCCCGGCTCAGGGCCGATCTGGTGCGGGCGCTCGACGGGACGCTGGACGTGCCCGGGAAGCTGGCCGAGCGGGAGGCCGCCTATCCGCGGCGCCGCGGGGTGACCCCGCCGCCGCCCCGGGTGGTGGCGGTGCCGGGCGTCTCGGCCGCGGCCACCGTGCTGGAGGTGCGGGCCCCGGACGCGGTGGGGCTGCTGCACCGGATCGGGCGGGCGCTGGAGTCCGCCGGGGTGCGGGTGCGGAGCGCGCACGTGTCGACGCTGGGTGCGAACGCCGTGGACACCCTGTACCTCACGGGTGCGGAAGGCCTCCCGCTCCCGCCCCCCGAAGCCACCGCCCTCGCCGCCCGCGTGCAGGCCGCCCTGTCCTGACCCTGCGGGGCGAGTCCCCTACCCGCCCTCCCCCAGACTTCGTCCGGGGGACCCCCACTCCCGCTCACCGGGGCTCCGCCCCGGACCCGGTCCTCAAACGCCGGACGGGCTGAAAGATCCAGCCTCGCCGGCGTTTGAGGCGCGGGGACTGGGGCGGAGCCCCAGGGAACGGCGGAAGGGCGGGGTGGGGAACCGGCACCGCAGGGCTCGGGGAAGCGGCGGCGGCAGATACCCTGGGGGGCGACCACCCATCCGCCGACCCGAGGAATCGCGACCACCGTGTTCGATACGCTTTCCGACCGCCTCTCCGCGACCTTCAAGTCCCTCCGGGGCAAGGGCCGCCTCTCCGAGCAGGACATCGACAGCGCGGCCCGGGAAATCCGTATCGCCCTCCTCGAGGCCGATGTGGCGCTGCCCGTCGTCCGGGCGTTCATCTCGAACGTCAAGGAGCGGGCCCGCGGGGCCGAGGTCTCCAAGGCGCTGAACCCCAGCCAGCAGGTCATCAAGATCGTCAACGAGGAGCTCATCGGCATCCTCGGCGGCGAGACCCGCCGCCTGCGGTTCGCCAAGACCGCTCCGACCGTCATCATGCTGGCCGGTCTCCAGGGTGCCGGCAAGACCACCCTCGCCGGAAAGCTCGGCCTCTGGCTCAAGGGGCAGGGCCACGCGCCGCTGCTCGTCGCCTGTGACCTCCAGCGCCCCAACGCCGTCAACCAGCTCTCGGTCGTCGCCGAGCGCGCCGGCGTCGCGGTGTACGCCCCCCAGCCCGGCAACGGCGTCGGCGACCCGGTCCAGGTCGCCAAGGACTCGATCGAGTACGCCCGCACCAAGCAGTACGACATCGTCATCGTCGACACCGCCGGCCGCCTCGGCATCGACCAGGAGCTGATGCAGCAGGCCGCGGACATCCGCGACGCCGTCAGCCCCGACGAGGTCCTCTTCGTCGTCGACGCCATGATCGGTCAGGACGCGGTCAACACCGCCGAGGCCTTCCGCGACGGCGTCGGCTTCGACGGCGTGGTCCTCTCCAAGCTCGACGGCGACGCCCGCGGCGGTGCGGCCCTCTCCATCGCGCACGTCACCGGCCGCCAGATCATGTTCGCCTCCAACGGCGAGAAGCTGGACGACTTCGACGCGTTCCACCCGGACCGCATGGCCTCCCGCATCCTCGGCATGGGCGACGTGCTCAGCCTCATCGAGAAGGCCGAGCAGACCTTCTCGCAGGCCGAGGCCGAGAAGATGGCGGCCAAGCTCGCCAAGGGCCCCAAGGAGTTCACGCTCGACGACTTCCTGGCCCAGATGGAGCAGGTCCGCAAGATGGGCTCCATCTCGAAGCTGCTCGGCATGCTCCCGGGCATGGGGCAGATCAAGGACCAGATCAACAACATCGACGAGCGCGACGTGGACCGCACCGCCGCGATCATCAAGTCGATGACCCCGGCCGAGCGCCAGGACCCGACGATCATCAACGGCTCCCGCCGCGCCCGTATCGCCAAGGGCTCCGGCGTCGAGGTCAGCGCCGTCAAGAACCTCGTCGAGCGGTTCTTCGAGGCCCGCAAGATGATGTCCCGCATGGCCCAGGGCGGCGGGATGCCCGGCATGCCCGGCATCCCGGGCATGGGCGGCGGCCCCGGCCGTCAGAAGAAGCAGGTCAAGCAGGCCAAGGGCAAGCGCAAGAGCGGCAACCCGATGAAGCGCAAGGCGGACGAGGCCGCGGCCCAGGCCCGCCGCGAGCAGGGCGCCCAGGGCGCGCCCGGCGGCGCCTTCGGGCTGCCCGCCGGCCAGCCCGGCCAGGACTTCGAACTCCCCGACGAGTTCAAGAAGTTCATGGGCTGACGTCCCGCCGTACGAGAAGGCCCCCGCGCCCCGCGCGGGGGCCTTTCCCGTACCCCCGTACGGGCCAATGGCCCCCGGCGGGGTCCTGATACCTCCCGTAATGTCGGACTTCACGCCACAGGAGGAGGCCCGATTGCCCAGCCCGACCCCCGTGCCGCCGCGTGACCGGGCCGACACCCCCTGGCGCTCCGAGGGCGCGCCGCCGACCCCGCCGCCGAAGCGGCGGATGCCCGGCGGCTGGCGCGGGCTGATCCTCACCGCCCTGGTGGTCTACCTGCTCACCAACCTGGTCCTGTCGTTCTTCGACGGGGGTGACGAGCCGACCGTCTCGTACACCGAGTTCAGCAAGCAGGTGAACGACGGCAACGTCTCGAAGATCTACTCCAAGGGCGACGCCATCGAGGGCCAGCTGAAGAACAAGCAGCCCATCCCGGGCGGCGACGGCGACTACACCAAGTTCGTCACCCAGCGCCCCGCCTTCGCCGACGACAACCTCTGGTCCGCCCTGACCTCCAAGGGCGTCACCGTCACCGCCTCGCCCGTCGTCGAGCACCGCAGCTTCCTCGCCAACCTGCTCATCTCACTCGCCCCGATGCTCCTGCTGATCGGCCTGTGGGTGCTGGTCGCCCGCCGGATGGGCGCCGCCATGGGAGGCGGCCTGGGCGGTCTCGGCGGGAAGGCGCCGCCCAAGCCGGTCGAGGTCGAGGAGGGCAAGCGCACCACCTTCGACGACGTGGCCGGCATCGACGAGGTCGAGGGCGAGCTCAGCGAGGTCGTGGACTTCCTCAAGACCCCCGACGCCTACCGGCGGATGGGCGCCCGGATGCCCGGCGGCGTGCTGCTCGCCGGCGCACCCGGCACCGGCAAGACCCTGCTGGCCCGGGCGGTGGCGGGCGAGGCGGGGGTGCCCTTCTTCTCCGCCTCCGCCTCCGAGTTCATCGAGATGATCGTCGGCGTCGGCGCCAGGAGGGTCCGCGAGCTCTTCACCGAGGCCCGCAAGGCGGCCCCCGCGATCATCTTCATCGACGAGATCGACACCATCGGCCGGGCCCGCGGCGGCGGCGCGGGCGTGGGCGGCCACGACGAGCGCGAGCAGACCCTCAACCAGATCCTGACCGAAATGGACGGGTTCAGCGGCTCCGAGGGCGTGGTCGTGATCGCCGCGACCAACCGCGCCGACGTGCTCGACCCCGCCCTCACCCGACCGGGCCGCTTCGACCGCACGGTCATGGTCTCCCCGCCCGACCGCGGTGGCCGCGAGTCCATCCTGAAGATCCACACCCGCGAGATCCCCCTCGACTCCGGGGTCGACCTCGCCCAGGTGGCGCGCACGACGCCCGGGATGACGGGTGCGGAACTGGCCAACCTCGCCAACGAGGCCGCTCTGCTGGCCGTCAAGCGCAAGCAGCCCGCCGTCACCCAGGCGGACCTCTCGGAGGCACTGGAGAAGGTGCAGCTCGGCGCCGTCCGGCCGCTGGTGATGCCCGCCGAGGAGCGCCGCCGCACGGCCTACCACGAGAGCGGGCACGCGCTGCTGGGCATGCTCCAGCCCGGTGCGGATCCCGTACGCAAGATCACCATCGTGCCGCGCGGCCGCGCACTCGGCGTCACCCTCTCGACGCCCGAGGCGGACCGTTATGCGTACACCGAGGAGTACCTGCGCGGCAGGATCATCGGGGCGCTCGGCGGCATGGCGGCCGAGCACGTCGTCTACGGCGTCGTCACCACCGGAGCCGAGAACGACCTCGAACAGGTCACCAACATCGCCCGCGGAATGGTCGGCCGCTGGGGCATGAGCGAGCGGGTCGGCCGCCTGACCGCCATCCCGTCCGACGCCCAGGGGGCGTACGGTCTCTCCGCCGCGCCCGCCACGCTCGACGTGGTCGACAGCGAGATGCGGCGGATCGTCGACGAGTGCTACGAGAGCGCCTGCCGGCTGCTGCGCGAGCACCGGGACAAGCTCGACGCCCTGGCCGACGCCCTGATGGAGAAGGAGAGCCTGGACGAGGAGGCCGCCTACGCGGCCGCCGGCATCCCGCGCCTGGCCAAGCCCTCCGACTGAACCCGGCCTACGGCACCCGGGCGATCAGGTAGCGGAACAGGTTCGGCAGCCAGACCGTGCCGTCCGCGTGCACGTACGGGTGCAGTGCCTCGGTCAGCTCCTTCTCCGCCTGGTCCGCGTCCGCGGGGTCGGCGGGCCCGTACAGCCCCGCCGACAGCAGCCCCCGTACGGCGCTCTCGGTGTCGGCGTACCCGAACGGGCAGAACACCCGCCCCGACCCGTCCGGCACCAGCCCGAACCGGTGCGCGGTGTTCTCCAGCGCGTCCCGCGGTACGGGCCGCCAGGCCTCGCCCAGCACGGCCGCCGTGGCGCACCGCTCCGGCGGGCCCCACCCGGCCAGCACCACCGCGCCGCCCCGGCGGAGCAGCGGCAGCGCGCCCGCCAGGTCCGGGCTGCCGTCCGGCGCGAAGGCCGTCACCACGTCGTACGGGCGGTCCGCGGCCCGCGGCGAAGCGTCGGCGGCCAGCGCCCGCTCCCGGGCCAGCGCGCGCCGCCCCGGATCCGGCTCGGCGCCGCGGACCCGTGCGCCCCGGCCCGCGGCCAGCAGCAGGGCGAGTCCGGCGCCGCAGTCGAGGCCGAGCAGCCGTGTGCCCGGGCCCACTTCGAGCCGGTCGTACACCGCCTCGTACAGCGGCACCAGCATCCGTTCCTGGATCTCCGCCCAGTCACGGGCGACCAGCGTCGGTGTCATAGGAAAGCGCTCCCGTCCTCCCGTGCCCCCGCTCTGCCCCCGTTGACAAGGGAACTGCTCCTCGGCCATCCCGTCCATAGGACGGATGGACCCGATTCACGCTCAGCCTCCCCGGCGCCGTACCATTCGCGCCATGGCAAAGGCACCCGTTCTCACCCCGCAGGCGGAGGACTTCCCCCGCTGGTACCAGGACCTGATCAACAAGGCCGAGCTGGCCGACAACGGCCCGGTGCGCGGCACCATGGTCATCCGGCCGTACGGCTACGGCCTGTGGGAGCGGATGCAGCAGGAGATGGACGCGCGCATCAAGGAGGCGGGCGCGCAGAACGCCTACTTCCCGCTGTTCATCCCCCAGTCGTACCTGACGAGGGAAGCCGAGCACGTCGAGGGCTTCGCCCCCGAGCTCGCGGTCGTCACGCACGGCGGCGGCAAGGAGCTGGAGGAGCCGGTCGTCGTCCGGCCCACCTCCGAGACGATCATCAACGACTACTTCTCCAAGTGGGTGCAGAGCTACCGCGACCTGCCCCTGCTGATCAACCAGTGGGCCAACGTGGTCCGCTGGGAGATGCGCCCCCGCGTGTTCCTCCGTACGAGCGAGTTCCTCTGGCAGGAGGGCCACACCGCCCACGCCACCTACGAGGACGCCCGCGAGTACGCCGCGCACATCCACCGCGAGGTGTACGGCGACTTCATGACCAACGTGCTGGGCATCGACGTGGTGCTCGGCCGCAAGACCCCGAAGGAGCGCTTCGCGGGCGCCATCAACACCCTCACCCTCGAGGGCATGATGGGCGACGGCAAGGCCCTCCAGATGGGCACCAGCCACGAGCTGGGCCAGAACTTCGCCAAGGCCTTCAACACCTCCTACCTGTCCAAGGACAGCAAGCAGGAGCTGGTCTGGCAGACCTCGTGGGGCGTCTCGACCCGCATGGTCGGCGGCCTGATCATGTCCCACGGCGACGACAACGGCCTGCGCGTGCCGCCGCGGCTGGCGCACGTCCAGGTCGTCGTCATGGCGATCAAGGGCGACGAGGCCGTGGCCAAGGTCCGCGAGCTGGGCGACCGCCTCAAGGCCGCCGGCATCCGCGTCTTCGTCGATGACCGCGTCGACACCCCCTTCGGCCGCCGCGCCGTGGACTGGGAGCTCAAGGGCGTGCCGGTGCGCATCGAGGTCGGCCCGCGCGACCTGGAGAACGGCACCGCGATGCTGGCCCGCCGCATCCCGGGCGGCAAGGAGTCGGTCTCCATCGACTCGCTGGTCGACCTGCTGCCCAAGGTGCTGGACGAGGACCAGGCGCAGCTGCTGCGCGAGTCCCGCGAGCGCCGTGAGTCCCGTACCACCGACGTGGCCACCATCGAGGAGGCCGCCGAGGCCGCCGTCGCCGGCGGCTGGGCGCGCATCCCGTGGGACGTGCTCGGCCCGGAGGGCGAGGCCAAGCTCGGCGAGCAGGCCGTGTCCGTGCGGTGCCTCGTCGCCGAGGACGGCTCGGTCCCGCAGGCCGACGACGCCCCCGGTACGCTCGCGATCGTGGCGCGCTCCTACTGATCGTCAGGAGGGTCCCCCCGGCAGCTTTTCCGGCCGGGGGGACCCCCTTACGTACCGACTCCTCCGGAGTTCTGCGTACCCGTCCTCGTCGGGACGCATCAGAGTGAACTGACTGGTACGTGCAAAAAATTTGGAATGGCCCGGAATCGGAACACCTGGGCCCCCAGGCTCGTTGTCACGACGTGAGCACGACACCACCTGTTCTCGCCGCAGAGCTGGCGCAGGCGTGGGCCGACATTCAGCGGTACCACCCCGAGCTGCCTGACCTTGCCGCGCCCGAGTCCCTGATCGGAGAGTCCTCGTCCGCCTGCGGCGCCGAGCTCTCCTTCGAGCGACTGCTGCACGAGGCAGTCCACGGCATCGCCGCCGCCCGAGGCGTGCGCGACACCTCGCGAGCGGGGCGCTACCACAACCGCAGATTCCTCGCGATCGCCGAGGAGATGGGCCTCGACCACTCCGACGAGCCGCACGCGAGCAGCGGCTTCTCCCTGGTCACGCTCAATCCCGAGGCCAAGAAGCGCTACCGCCCGACCATCGAGCGGCTCCAGCGCGCCCTCAAGGCGCACACCGCGGCCACCGCGGCCGACACCAAGCGCTCCTTCCGCGGGCCGGCCGCCCGGCACGGCTCCTCCGGTGGCGGCGTACGTGTCAAGGCGGTCTGCGAGTGCGGGCGGAACGTCCGGGTGGTCCCCTCCGTGCTGGCCCAGGCGCCGATCGTGTGCGGCGGGTGCATGAAGCCCTTCCGCATCCCCGAGGCCGCGGTCGCCGCGGCGTCCTGACGCCTCCCGCGGGCGCACCGGGCGGGCACGGCCACGCCGTCGGCCCTGGCCGCCCACGCGCGCGTGGCCGTGTCCTGGACGTATGGCACAATGGCTAGCTGTACTCGACAGTCGCACAGGACCCCTCTCTCCTCCGGCTGACGCGTCCATCGGGCACCCGAGTACCGCAACCCCACGTGGCATCCCGTTGTGCCCAACCACGTCAAGACCAGGAGACACCACTCCAGTGGCAGTCAAGATCAAGCTGAAGCGTCTGGGCAAGATCCGTTCGCCTCACTACCGCATCGTCGTCGCCGACTCCCGTACCCGCCGTGACGGCCGGGCCATCGAGGAGCTGGGCATCTACCAGCCGACGTACAACCCCTCGAAGATCGAGGTCAACTCCGAGCGTGCGCAGTACTGGCTGTCCGTCGGCGCCCAGCCGACCGAGCCGGTCCTCGCCATCCTGAAGCTCACCGGCGACTGGCAGAAGCACAAGGGCCTGCCGGCCCCGGCGCCGCTGCTGCAGCCGGCGACGAAGGAAGACAAGCGTCGTTCCTTCGAGGAGTTCGCCAAGACCCTGGAGGGTGGCGACGCCAAGGGCGAGGCCATCACCCAGAAGGCCAAGAAGACCGAGAAGAAGGCGGACGAGGCCGAGGCCGCGTCCACCGAGTCGACCGAGGCCTGATCATGCTCGAGGAGGCTCTCGAGCACCTCGTGAAGGGCATCGTCGACAACCCCGACGACGTGCAGGTCGCCTCGCGCAACCTGCGCCGCGGGCAGGTCCTCGAGGTCCGGGTCCACCCGGACGACCTCGGCAAGGTGATCGGCCGTAACGGCCGCACCGCGCGCGCCCTGCGCACCGTCGTGGGCGCCATCGGCGGCCGGGGCATCCGCGTCGACCTCGTCGACGTGGACCAGGTCCGCTGAGAAGTTGAATCACCGGCACGGGCCGGGGAGGGCACACGTGCCCGCCCCGGCCCGTCGTCGTCCCGACAGGAGAGAAACAGCGTGCAGCTCGTAGTCGCGCGGATCGGCCGCGCCCACGGCATCAAGGGTGAGGTCACCGTCGAGGTACGCACCGACGAGCCCGAACTCCGGCTCAGCCCCGGTGCCGTGCTCCACACCGAGCCCGCCTCGGCCGGACCGCTCACCATCGAGACCGGCCGCGTGCACAGCGGCCGCCTGCTGCTGCGCTTCGAGGGCGTCAGGGACCGCACCGCCGCGGAGGCCCTGCGCAACATCCTGCTGATCGCCGAGGTCGACCCGTCCGAGCTCCCGGAGGAGGAGGACGAGTTCTACGACCACCAGCTCATGGACCTCGACGTGGTCCTCGCCGACGGCACCGAGGTCGGCCGGATCACGGAGATCTCCCACCTGCCCTCGCAGGACCTCTTCATCGTCGAGCGGCCGGACGGCACCGAGGTGATGATCCCCTTCGTCGAGGAGATCGTCACCGAGATCGACCTGGAGAACCAGCGCGCCGTGATCACCCCGCCGCCGGGGCTGATCGACGACCGCGCGGAGATCGCCTCCGCCCGGGACGGGGAGTCCTGATGCGGCTCGACGTCGTCACGATCTTCCCGGAGTACCTGGAGCCGCTGAACGTCTCGCTGGTCGGGAAGGCCCGCGCCCGCGGGCAGCTCGGCGTCCACGTCCACGACCTGCGGGACTGGACGTACGACCGGCACAACACGGTCGACGACACCCCGTACGGCGGCGGCCCCGGCATGGTCATGAAGACCGAGCCCTGGGGTGACTGCCTGGACCAGGTGCTGGCCGACGGCTACGAGTCCGGCGCCCACGGCCCGGCCATCGTCGTCCCCACCCCCAGCGGGCGCCCGTTCACCCAGGAGCTCGCCGTCGAGCTCTCCCGGCGCCCCTGGCTGATCTTCACCCCGGCCCGGTACGAGGGCATCGACCGCCGGGTGACGGACGAGTACGCCACCCGGATGCCGGTCTACGAGGTCTCCATCGGCGATTACGTGCTGGCCGGCGGCGAGGCCGCGGTCCTGGTCGTCACGGAGGCGGTGGCCCGCCTGCTGCCCGGCGTACTCGGCAACGCCGAGTCGCACCGGGACGACTCGTTCGCGCCCGGCGAGATGGCGAACCTGCTGGAGGGTCCCGTCTACACCAAGCCCCCGGAGTGGCGCGGCCGCGGCATCCCCGACGTGCTGCTCAGCGGCCACCACGGCAGGATCGCCCGGTGGCGCCGCGACGAGGCCTTCGCCCGTACCGCGCAGAACCGTCCGGACCTGATCGAGCGCACCCCCGCGTCGGCCTTCGACAAGAAGGACCGCGAGACGCTCAGCATCCTGGGCTGGGCACCGACGCCCGACGGCCGATTTTGGCGCAGGCCCGCCGCCGTGGAAGAATAGGCGGCTGCTGTACGCCCGGCTTCGCGCCCCTGCCACAGGGGGACCGTCGCGGACCGGGCGGAACGGCTTCGAACTCTCTACGAACTCCCGCCCGGCGACCTGTGGCGTCGTGCGAAGAAAGCAGACGAAGAACATGTCTCACCTGCTCGATGGCGTCAACGCCGCCTCCCTGCGCTCGGACGTCCCGGCCTTCCGCCCGGGTGACACCGTCAACGTGCACGTCCGCGTGATCGAGGGCAACCGCTCCCGTATCCAGCAGTTCAAGGGCGTTGTCATCCGTCGCCAGGGCTCTGGCGTCTCCGAGACCTTCACCGTTCGCAAGGTCTCCTTCAGCGTCGGCGTGGAGCGTACCTTCCCGGTGCACTCCCCGATCTTCGAGAAGATCGAGCTCGTCACCCGCGGTGACGTGCGCCGCGCGAAGCTGTACTACCTCCGTGAGCTCCGCGGCAAGGCCGCGAAGATCAAGGAGAAGCGCGACAACTGATCTCGGCTCCGGCGTCCGGGGGTGGCCGGATAGGCTCGCCCCCGATGGACACCGAAGCACGAATCACGCAGCGCGGCAGCTCCTCCTCCGAACCCGGCGACGGGCCGGAGGGGGAGCGGCCGCGCTCTGCGTTTTCCCGGAGCGCCTTGCGGGGGCTGACCGTACGCCGTGCCGCGCTGATCGGGGTGGCCTGCACGGCCTTCCTGCTGCTGTTCTCCCAGTACGTCGTCCAGCCCTTCCTGATCCCGAGCCACTCGATGGAGCCGACGCTGAAGGTCGGCGACCGAGTGCTCGTGAACAAGCTGGCGTACCGTTTCGGCGACCGGCCGGAGCGGGGTGACGTGGTGGTCTTCGACGGCACCGGGTCCTTCGTCCGGGAGCGTCCCGACGGCGACGCCCTGGGTGAGGCGCTGCGGGGCGCGGGTGCCGCGCTCGGGCTGGCGGAGCCGGCCGAGACGGACTTCGTGAAGCGGGTCGTGGGCGTGGGCGGCGACGACGTCGTCTGCTGCGACGCCGGCGGCCGGATCAAGGTGAACGGTGTGCCCGTCGAGGAGGACTACCTCTTCCCCGGTGACACCGCGTCCCGGGTGCCCTTCCGGGTCGTCGTCCCCCTGGGGACCCTGTTCGTCATGGGCGACCACCGGTCGCAGTCGCGAGATTCCCGGGACCACCTGGGAGAGCCGGGCGGGGGGATGGTGCCGGTGGAGAAGGTGATCGGGCGGGCCGACTGGATCGGCTGGCCGGCGACCCGCTGGGGCGCGCCGGGAACCGGGGCGGGGCATGGGTAGCCGCGGGCGCCCGCGGGGCGCGGCGCGCGAGCCGGGACCGGGCACGGGGGCGCGTACGGCCGCACGGGCCCGTACCGACGCCGACGTGCGTACGGACGACTCCCCGCGGGCCGGGAGGCCGGCGGCACCGGCCGCGCCCGGACGGGCGGAGCGGCGGCGGCTGGCCCGGCGGGTCAGACGGCGCCGCCGTACCCGCACGGCCGGCGAGGTGCCGCTGCTGATCGTGGTGGCGCTGCTGATAGCCCTGGTGCTCAAGACGTTCCTGGTGCAGGCCTTCGTGATCCCGTCGGGCTCGATGGAGCAGACGATCCGGATCGGCGACCGGGTGCTGGTCGACAAGCTGTCCCCGTGGTTCGGCGCGAAGCCGGAGAGGGGCGAGGTCGTGGTGTTCAAGGACCCGGGCGGCTGGCTCCAGGGGGAGACCCGCCGGGTGGAACCCGACCCGGTGGGCGTCAAACAGGTCAAGCAGGTGCTGACCTTCATCGGCCTGCTCCCCTCGGCGGACGAGCAGGACCTGATCAAGCGGGTCGTCGCGGTCGGCGGCGACACGGTGAAGTGCTGCGACGCGCGGGGCCGGGTCAGCGTCAACGGCGAGGGGCTCGACGAGCCCTACGTGAACCCGGGCAACGCGCCCTCCGAGGTGACCTTCGAGGTGAAGGTGCCCGAGGGGCGGCTGTTCGTGATGGGCGACCACCGCTCGAACTCCGCGGACTCGCGGTTCCACCTGGACGAGCCCTTCGACGGCACGATCTCCGAGGAGGGCGTGGTGGGGCGGGCCGTCGTGATCGCCTGGCCCTTCGGCCACTGGCGCAAGCTGGAGGTCCCGGCGACTTTCCGATCCGTGCCGGAACCCGCGCGGCGCGGGCGCCGCCGTACCCGGCCCGTCGCATAGTGTTGCTCCCCGGGATCCGTACGGCATGATCCGCACGGGATCCTTACGTGCCCGTACGGCATGATCCCTGAGGAAACACTTCACCTCCCGACCCCTGCGGAACTCCCGCTCGTTAGGGGAGTGGAGGCTCCCGGCTTCCCGGCCCGGAGCGGCAGCACTGAGTGAGGAGTGGACGTGGGGGATGTGGCGGTCGGCGCACAGACCGGACGCGAAGAACCCGACGAGCGGCGGGAGGGTGCCGTGGACGTGGACGGCGGGACCGACCGGGCGGACGAGGGTGACGAGAGCGAAGGCGCCGTACGCAGGCAGCGCTCCTTCTGGAAGGAGCTGCCCCTCCTCATCGGCATCGCCCTGCTGCTCGCGCTGCTGATCAAGACCTTCCTGGTACAGGCCTTCTCGATCCCCTCGGACTCGATGCAGAACACCCTGCAGCGCGGCGACCGGGTGCTCGTGGACAAGCTGACGCCGTGGTTCGGCTCGGAGCCCGAGCGGGGCGAGGTCGTGGTCTTCCACGACCCGAACAAGTGGCTCGCGGGCGAGCCGGTGGCCAAGCCCAACGCGATCCAGAACTTCCTGAGCTTCATCGGCCTCATGCCCTCCGCGGAGGACAAGGACCTGATCAAGCGCGTGATCGGGGTCGGCGGCGACACGGTGTCCTGCGAGAAGGGCGGACCGGTCAAGGTCAACGGCAAGGCGCTGGACGAGCCGTACATCTACCCCGGCAACACCCCGTGCGACGACATGCCGTTCAACGTGAAGGTGCCCGAGGGCAAGATCTGGGTGATGGGCGACCACCGCCAGAACTCGTACGACTCGCGCTACCACATGGACGACGAGACCAAGGGCTTCGTGCCGAACAGCAAGGTCGTCGGCCGGGCCGTGGTCATCGCCTGGCCGGTCACCCGCTGGTCGACCCTGCCGATCCCGGACACCTTCGACCAGCCGGGTCTGGCGGCCGCCCTGGGCGCCGCTCCGGTGGGTCTGGGCGTCGCGGGCGCGGTGCCGCTGGTGCTGTGGCGCCGGAGGCGGCTTACGCGGGTGGGTACCGGCGGGTAGATTGCCGTCCCAGATCGACGGACTCCGAAGGTGGGGGGCGCTGGGATGGGCGGAACAGCACGCAAGGACGGCCGCGGCCGCCTGGGCAACACGTTGTCCGGGCTGGCCGTGGCCGTCGGCTTTGTGCTCTTCCTCGGCGGTTTCGTGTGGGGGGCGATGCTCTACCAGCCCTACACGGTGCCCACGGACTCGATGATGCCCACGGTCAAGCCGGGCGACCGGGTGCTGGCCGAGCGGATCGACGGTGACGAGGTGCGGCGCGGGGACGTCGTGATCTTCACCGACGCCATGTGGAGCAACGCGCCGATGGTCAAGCGGGTCGTCGGGGTCGGCGGGGACACCGTGAAGTGCTGCGGTCAGGGCGGACGGCTCACGGTGAACGGCGTACAGGTCGACGAGCCGTACCTGGACACCGCGCGGGGCATGGCCTCCGAGATCCCCTTCGAGGTGAAGGTGCCCGACGGCAAGCTCTTCCTGCTGGGCGACCGGCGCGGGGCCTCGGTGGACTCCCGGGCGCACCTCCAGGAGGCCGGGCAGGGGACCGTGTCCCGGTCCGCCGTGACGGCCCGGGTGGACGCGGTGGCGTGGCCGTCGCCGCAGATGCTGGAGCGGCCGGGGGCCTTCCGGGCGCTGCCGGGCGGAATCTCGGCCGCCGGGCCGGTGAAGCCGGTGCTGGGCGCGATCGCGGGGGGTGCGCTGCTGGTGCTCGGCGGGGCGGCGTACGGGCCGCTGGCGAAGCGGTCCGCCGGGCGCGCGGGGTCGCGTGCGGGACAGGGTGCCGGGCGGCGGGAGCGGGCCGGTGTCCGCTGAGGGCGGCGGGGGCGGGCCGGTGTCCGCTGAGGGCGGCGGGGGCGGGCCGGTGTCGGCCGGGCCGGGCGCTCCGGCGCCGCGTCTGGTGTCGCGGGTGATCCTGCTGGATCCCGAGGACCGGATCCTGCTGCTGCACGGCTTCGAGCCGGCGGATCCGTCGGACGACTGGTGGTTCACCCCCGGCGGCGGGCTGGAGGAGGGTGAGTCCCGCGAGGAGGCCGCCCTGCGGGAGCTGGCCGAGGAGACCGGGATCACCCGGGTCGAACTGGGGCCCGTGCTGTGGCGGCGCTACTGCGAGTTCCCCTTCGACGGGCGCCGCTGGGAGCAGGACGAGTGGTACTTCCTGGCACGTACCGACCAGACCGCGACCGTGATGGGCGGGCTGACGGAGCTGGAGCGGCGCAGCGTGGCCGGGGCGAGGTGGTGGACCTCCGAGGAACTGTCGGCGGCCCGTGAGACGGTGTACCCGACCAGGCTCGCCGAGCTGCTGCGCACGCTGCTCGTCGAGGGTCCTCCGGATGTGCCGGTGGTGCTGGCCCCGGAAATCGTTTAGGGGCCCACTCTGCTGGCGCACAATAGGGGGACGCACGGCTGAAGGGGAACATGCCATGAGCGCCGAGGACCTCGAGAAGTACGAGACCGAGATGGAGCTGAAGCTCTACCGGGAGTACCGCGACGTCGTCGGGCTGTTCAAATACGTCATCGAGACCGAGCGGCGCTTCTACCTGACGAACGACTACGAGATGCAGGTGCACTCGGTCCAGGGCGAGGTGTTCTTCGAGGTCACGATGGCCGACGCCTGGGTGTGGGACATGTACCGGCCGGCGCGGTTCGTGAAGCAGGTGCGGGTGCTGACCTTCAAGGACGTGAACATCGAGGAGCTCAACAAGAGCGACCTCGAACTTCCGGGGAGCTGATCGCGGGGCCGCCGGGCCGGGGGTCCGGCGGCGGCTCAAGCCGTGGGGTCGGGGGGCCGGCGGCCGCTCGCGTCCGGGTCCCGACTGCGGGGTCTTTCACCCGTGTGGGTGACGGGGTTGTCCACATCGGGCGGACTGTCCACCAAGATCCACTTTGTGGGGGCGGGTGCGGGAGATTCGGTGCCGGAGGTGGTGCCGGATGTACGCACACGAGGCCGGGGGGCCCGACCCGCAGGGGGACCGGGCACGGCGGGCGCTGGGACGGTACGGCGAGGAGCTGGCCGCGCGGCGGCTGGCCG
The DNA here is from genome assembly GCF_044540325.1 of Streptomyces sp. NPDC086023. Lineage (NCBI taxonomy): Bacteria > Bacillati > Actinomycetota > Actinomycetes > Kitasatosporales > Streptomycetaceae > Streptomyces > Streptomyces sp. NPDC086023. The sequence goes on along the minus strand of NZ_JBITRX010000017.1, from coordinate 103,854 downwards.
AGGCCGGGATGACGGTGATCGCGCGGAACTGGCGGTGCCGGGGCGGGGAGATCGACATCGTGGCCCGGGAGGGCGACGCCCTGGTGGTCTGCGAGGTGAAGACCCGCCGGGAGGGCGCCTTCGAGCACCCCATGGCGGCGGTCCGCCCCGCCAAGGCCGCCCGGCTGCGCAGGCTCGCCGGCCGCTGGCTGGCCGACCACGGGGGGCCACCGGGCGGCGGGGTGCGGATCGACCTGGTCGGGGTGGTGCTGCCGCGCCGCGGGGCTCCCGTCGTGGAGCACGTCAGGGGCGTGGCCTGATGGGGTTCGCACGGACCTGTTCGGTGGCGCTCGTCGGGGTCGACGGTGTGGTGGTGGAGGTCCAGGCCGACCTGGAGCCCGGAGTGGCCGCGTTCACGCTGGTGGGGCTGCCCGACAAGACGCTGGTCGAGAGCCGGGACCGGGTCAGGGCCGCCGTGGTGAACTCCGGTGCCGACTGGCCGCAGAAGAAGCTCACCGTGGGGCTCAGCCCGGCCGCCGTGCCCAAGTCGGGCTCCGGTTTCGACCTGGCCGTGGCCGCCGCGGTGCTCGCGGCGGCGGAGCGGGTGGACCCGCGGGCGATCGAGGACCTGGTGCTGATCGGCGAACTGGGACTGGACGGCCGCGTGCGGCCGGTGCGCGGGGTGCTGCCGGCGGTGCTCGCCGCGGCCGAGGCCGGATACCGCCAGGTGGTGGTCGCCGAGCAGTCCGCCGCCGAGGCCTCCCTGGTGCCCGAGGTGTCGGTGCTCGGGGTGCGCAGCCTGCGGCAGCTGATCGCCGTGCTGACCGACGGTGAGGTGCCCGAGGAGGCGCCGGAGGAGCCCGGGCGGCCCGACCCGATGCTGGCGGGACTGCTCGTGCCCGGCGCTGGAGCGGGCACCGGGGCGGCGGGAGCGGACGGGGTGCAGCCCGACCTCGCGGACGTCGCGGGCCAGCCGGTGGCCCGGAGAGCCCTGGAGGTGGCCGCGGCCGGGGGCCACCACCTCTTCCTGAGCGGACCGCCCGGTGCGGGGAAGACGATGCTCGCGGAGCGGATCCCCGCGATCCTGCCGGCGCTCACCCGCAGGCAGTCCCTGGAGGTGACCGCCGTCCACTCCGTCGCCGGGATCCTGCCGCCGGGGGAGCCCATGGTGGCCCGCGCGCCCTACTGCGCGCCCCACCACTCGGCCACCATGCAGTCCCTGGTCGGCGGGGGGAACGGCATGCCGAGGCCGGGCGCCGTCTCCCTGGCCCACTGCGGGGTGCTCTTCCTGGACGAGGCTCCCGAGTTCAGCCCCAAGGTGCTGGACGCGCTGCGCCAGCCCCTGGAGTCCGGCCAGGTGGTCATCGCGCGGGCCGCGGGGGTGGTCCGGCTGCCCGCCCGGTTCCTGATGGTGCTGGCCGCCAACCCCTGCCCGTGCGGGCGGTTCTCGCGGCACGGCATCGGATGCGAGTGCCCCCCGTCCGCGATCCGCCGCTATCAGGCACGGCTCTCGGGGCCGCTGCTGGACCGCGTCGACCTCCGCGTCGAGGCCGAGCCCGTCAGCCGCGCCGACCTCCTGGGCCGGGGCGGCGGCGAGCCCACCGAGGCCGTCGCCGCCCGGGTGCGCGAGGCCAGGGCACGAGCCGCCACCCGGCTGGCCGGCACCCCCTGGGCGGTCAACGCCGAGGTGCCGGGGCACGAGCTGCGCACGCGCTGGCAGGTGGCGCCTGGCGCTCTCGGTCCGGCCGAACGTGACCTCGACCGGGGGCTCCTGACGGCCCGCGGACTGGACCGGGTGCTGCGGGTCGCCTGGACCGTGGCCGACCTGCGCGGGCGGGACCGCCCGGAGGCGCTGGACGTGGCCGTCGCCCTGGAGCTGCGCACCGGCGTGGCCCGCGGGACGCCCCGGGCCGTGGGGGAGCCGGTGTGAGCGCGCGGAAGGCGTGCCGCGTGCGCCGACGGCGGGGGTGGAGAGGGGTGGCGCGGTGGACGAGCTGACGGCGCGGGCCGCGCTGACCCGCGTACTGGAGCCCGGAGAGGAGCACGGGGGGCGCTGGCTGCGGCGGTTCGGCGCGGTGGAGCTGGTGCGCCTCCTGCGGGACCCGGGCGCGGCCGACGGAGCCCTGACGGGCGTGGGGCCCGACCGGCTCGCCGGGTACCGCAGAAGGGCCGCGGCGGCCGAGCCCGGGCGGGACCTGGAAGCGGTCGCGGCGGTCGGCGGACGGTTCGTCACCCCCGGCGGTCAGGAGTGGCCCAGCCAGCTGGACGACCTCGGCGACGCCCGGCCGGTGGGGCTCTGGCTGCGCGGCCCGCACGACCTCCGCACCTGGGCACTGCGGTCGGTGGCACTCGTCGGCGCACGGGCGTGTACTCCGTACGGGGCACACATGGCGACCGCTCTCGCCGCCGGCCTGGCCGAGCGCGGCTGGGTCGTCGTCTCGGGTGCGGCGTACGGGATCGACGCCGCCGTGCACCGGGGCGTGCTCGCGGCCGAGGGGGCCACGGCGGCGGTGCTGGCCTGCGGGGTCGACACCAGCTATCCCCGCGGCCACGACGGGCTCCTGCGGCGGATCGCGGCGCAGGGGCTGGTCCTCGGGGAGCTGCCGCCCGGCAGCCATCCCACGCCCAGCAGGTTCGTCCTGCGCAACCGCGTCATCGCGGCCCTGACCCGCGGCACGGTGGTGGTCGAGGCCGCCTACCGCAGCGGTTCGCTGGTCACCGCCCGCGCCGCGCAACGGCTGGGGCGGCACACCATGGGCGTGCCGGGGCCTGCCACGAGCGCACTGTCGGCCGGGGTGCACGAGCTGGTCAGGGGCGGCGCGGTGCTGGTCACGGACGCGGCGGAAGTGGTCGAACAGGTCGGGGCCATGGGCGAGCTGGCCCCCGGCCGCCGCGGCCCCGTCGTCGCCCGGGACCTGCTGCACCCCGCCGCGGCGCGGGTCCTCGAAGCCCTGCCCGCCGGGCGGCCGGCGGGGGTGCGGGAACTCGCTCTCGGAGCGGGCACCAGCACCGATGAAGTCATCGGCAGACTGTACGAACTTCACTCTCTGGGGTTCGTCGAACGGCAGGGCGATGACTGGCGGTTGACCACTCCGGCGGATGACGCCGCCGGGCAATCCGCCGGCCCCCGGCGAGGCGGTCCTTGACCTGGGGCGATCCGGTGAAAGGGTGAAGGCGATGAGATACGCCGTCTTCCCGGTGGCATCCTCGGGGCCCGTGCGCGAGGCGCGGGCCCGGGGCCGTCGGCGTCACCGCGGACGCCCCTGTACCCGCGCGCGATCCCGTACTCTTCGCGCACCGCGACACTCCAGTCACGCTACGCTCCCAAGGATCCCGACTGCAGAACGGCTCAAGGCGACGCATGCCCCAGCACACCTCCGGGTCTGACCGCGCCGCGGCACCCCCCGCCGCCCGAGAGGGCGTCCGGGCCCCCGCACCCTCCTCCCTGGACGAGCTGTGGCGGTCGTACAAGGAGACCGCCGACGAGCGCCTGCGCGAGCAGCTGATCCTGCACTACTCGCCCCTGGTGAAGTACGTGGCCGGCCGGGTGAGCGTCGGCCTCCCGCCCAACGTCGAGCAGGCCGACTTCGTCTCCTCCGGCGTCTTCGGGCTGATCGACGCCATCGAGAAGTTCGACATCGACCGCTCGATCAAGTTCGAGACGTACGCGATCACCCGGATCCGCGGCGCGATGATCGACGAACTGCGGGCCCTGGACTGGATCCCGCGCTCGGTGCGGCAGAAGGCCCGGGCCGTCGAACGGGCCTACGCCACGCTGGAGGCCCAGCTGCGGCGCACCCCCACCGAGACCGAGGTCGCCTCGGAAATGGGCATCGGCGTGGAGGAACTCCACGCGGTATTCAGCCAGTTGTCCCTCGCGAACGTGGTGGCCCTGGAAGAGCTGCTGCACGTGGGCGGCGAGGGCGGCGACCGCCTGTCGCTCATGGACACCCTGGAGGACACCGCCGCGGACAACCCGGTCGAGGTGGCCGAGGACCGCGAGCTGCGCAGGCTGCTGGCACGGGCCATCAACACCCTGCCGGAGCGCGAGAAGACCGTGGTCACCCTGTACTACTACGAGGGCCTCACGCTGGCCGAGATCGGCAACGTCCTCGGGGTGACCGAGAGCCGGGTGAGCCAGATCCACACCAAGTCCGTGCTCCAGCTGCGCGCCAAACTGGCGGACGTCGGCCGCTGACCTTGCGCCCCTCCGTAGAGTGGAAGCGTGCCAAGGATTCGAGCGGCCTCCGTGGCCGAGCACCGGACGATGCAGCGCGCCGCCCTGCTGGATGCCGCGCGTTCCCTGTTGTCCGAAGGCGGTACGGAAGCGCTGACCTTCCCCGCCCTCGCCGAGCGGACGGGCCTGGCCCGCTCCTCCGTGTACGAGTACTTCCGCTCCCGCGCCGCGGTCGTCGAAGAGCTCTGCGCCGTCGACTTCCCGGTCTGGGCCGCGGAGATCGAGGACGCCATGCAGGCGGCCCAGACCCCCGAGGCCAAGATCGAGGCCTACGTGCGGAGCCAGCTGGCCCTCGTCGGCGACCGGCGGCACCGCGCGGTCGTGGCGATCTCCGCCAGCGAACTGGACGCCGGGGCCCGCGAGAAGATCCGCGCCGCGCACGGCGGACTGGTCGCGATGATCGTCGAGGCGCTCGCGGCGCTGGGCCACGAGCAGCCCAGGCTGGCCGCGACCCTGCTCCAGGGCATCGTCGACGCCGCCGTCCGCCGCATCGAACTCGGGGCCGCCGAGGACCCCTCCGCGATCACGGACGTGGCGGTGGCGATGGCCATGCGGGGCGTGCGGGGCTGACCCGCCCGGTTCCGGGGACCGGGCTGCCGGACAGGGGCAGCAGCCGCGGCGCCGCACGCGGCAGCAGGGACAGCGGGTCCAGATAGGCCTCGCCCGAGAGCAGCCCCCAGTGCAGGCAGGGCTCGCCGCAGTGCCCGCCGGCGGTCGTGACCGCCACCACCTGCCCCCGGGCCACCGCCTCGCCCTCGGCGACCAGCGGGCGCACGGGCTCGTACGTGGTGCGCAGCGGCGTGCCCGCGACCGTCAGCGAGAGCACCCCGCGCCCCGCCACCGGCCCGGCGTGGTGCACCCGCCCGGCGGCCACCGCGCGCACCTCCGTGCCCGGCGCCGCGGCCAGGTCCACCCCGCGGTGCCCCGCCGCGTACGGGGTCGGCGGCGGCAGCCAGCCGCGCAGCAGCCGCAGCGGCGCCGGCAGCGGCCGCACCGCCGGGGCTCCCGGGAGGACGGCGGTCGGCGTCGCCGGGGCGGCGCGCGGGAGCCCGTACCCGGCGGACGCGGCGGCGGGTGCGCCGTACGCGGAGAACGGCGCGAGCAGGGTCAGGACCAGGCCGAGCAGCAGGGGAGTCATGTCCCGCAGCATCCCGCCGGGGACCGGCGGCGCGGGCGGGCCTGTGGACGGGCGGCCTCCTGTGGACAGGCGCGTCACCCGGCACGGCCCCGGGTCCCGTACACTTCTTGTGGCGATCCGGGTCACCGGGTCGACTTCGCACGCCCCGCCACCTGGTCGATCACGACCGGTGGCCGCGCTCCTCGGTCCCTCGTGGCACGGCGCGTCGGGGCGTCAGGCGCGACCGCCGTCCGGTGGTCGCGGTAACCGAGCAATCAAGGAGTACGGCCATGGCCGTCGTCACGATGCGGGAGCTGCTGGAGAGCGGCGTCCACTTCGGTCACCAGACCCGTCGCTGGAACCCGAAGATGAAGCGCTTCATCTTCACCGAGCGCAACGGCATCTACATCATCGACCTGCTCCAGTCGCTGTCGTACATCGACCGCGCCTACGAGTTCGTCAAGGAGACCGTCGCGCACGGCGGCTCCATCATGTTCGTCGGCACGAAGAAGCAGGCCCAGGAGGCCATCGCCGAGCAGGCGACCCGCGTCGGCATGCCGTACGTCAACCAGCGCTGGCTGGGTGGCATGCTCACCAACTTCTCCACCGTCTACAAGCGTCTGCAGCGCCTCAAGGAGCTTGAGCAGATCGACTTCGAGGACGTGGCCGCCTCCGGCCTCACCAAGAAGGAGCTCCTGGTCCTCTCCCGCGAGAAGGCCAAGCTGGAGAAGACCCTCGGTGGTATCCGCGAGATGCAGAAGGTGCCGAGCGCCGTCTGGATCGTCGACACCAAGAAGGAGCACATCGCCGTCGGTGAGGCGCGCAAGCTCCACATCCCGGTCGTCGCGATCCTCGACACCAACTGCGACCCCGACGAGGTCGACTACAAGATCCCGGGCAACGACGACGCGATCCGCTCCGTCACCCTGCTCACCCGCGTGATCGCCGACGCCGTCGCCGAGGGCCTCATCGCCCGCTCCGGCGTTGCCGCCGGTGACTCGAAGCCGGGCGACAAGACCGTCGGCGAGCCGCTGGCCGAGTGGGAGCGCGACCTGCTCGAGGGCGAGAAGAAGGCCGACGAGGCCCCGGCCGCCGCCGAGGCCCCCGCTGCCGAGGCCCCCGCCGCCGAGGCTCCGGCCGCGGACGCCGAGCAGGCCTGACCCACTGAGAGAGCCCGGCGTTCACCTGCCGGGCACTCCCAGCACGGACGATGACGACGGGGGACGGTGCTCACAAGGCACCGGCCCCCGCCGTTCACCCGTAGATCTACGACTTCGAGAGAGAATCACAGACTCATGGCGAACTACACCGCCGCTGACGTCAAGAAGCTCCGCGAGCTCACCGGCGCCGGCATGATGGACTGCAAGAAGGCCCTGGACGAGTCCGACGGCAACGTCGACAAGGCCGTCGAGGCCCTGCGCATCAAGGGCCAGAAGGGCGTCGCCAAGCGCGAGGGCCGCTCCGCCGAGAACGGCGCCGTCGTCTCCCTGCTCGCCGACGACAACACCTCCGGTGTGCTCGTCGAGCTGAAGTGCGAGACCGACTTCGTCGCCAAGGGTGACAAGTTCCAGGCCGTCGCCGCCGACATCGCCAAGCACGTGGCCGCCACCTCCCCGGCGGACATCGCGGCGCTGCTCGCCTCCGAGATCGAGCCCGGCAAGACCGTCCAGGCGTTCGTGGACGAGGCCAACGCCAACCTCGGCGAGAAGATCGTCCTGGACCGCTTCGCGCAGTACGGCGACGGTTTCGTCTACTCCTACATGCACCGCACCATGCCCGACCTGCCCCCGCAGATCGGTGTCCTGGTCGAGCTGGACAAGGCCGACGCCAACCTCGCCAAGGGCGTCGCGCAGCACATCGCCGCGTTCGCCCCGAAGTACCTGGCCAAGGAAGACGTCCCGGCCGAGGTCGTCGAGTCCGAGCGCCGCGTCGCCGAGGAGACCACCCGCGCCGAGGGCAAGCCCGAGGCCGCCCTGCCGAAGATCGTCGAGGGTCGCCTCAACGGCTTCTTCAAGGACGCCACGCTCCTGGGCCAGCCCTACGCGCTGGACAACAAGAAGTCCGTCCAGCAGATCCTGGACGAGGCCGGTGTCACCCTGAAGCGCTTCACCCGCATCAAGGTCGGCATCTGAGTCCGTACGCGACGGACAGCGGACCCCGGTAGGGTCTGAGGCAGTCGTCCGCGTTCGCGCCGGACGACCGCAGATCTGACGAGGAGGCCATTGCCGTACAGGGAACCGCAAGGACCCCGGCAATGGCCTTCTTCGTATGTGCACGAGGAGATCTCCATGAATCAGGGCGTGGACCCCCACACCGCTTCCGACGACAAGAGCGACCACGACAAGAAGGGCCGCCGCTTCATGCTGAAGCTGTCCGGCGAGGCCTTCTCAGGCGGCGGGGGACTGGGCGTCGACCCCGACGTCGTGCACGCGATCGCGCGTGAGATCGCGGCTGTCGTCCGCGACGGCGCCGAGATCGCCGTCGTCATCGGCGGCGGCAACTTCTTCCGCGGCGCCGAGCTCCAGCAGCGCGGCATGGACCGGGCCCGCTCCGACTACATGGGCATGCTCGGCACCGTGATGAACTGCCTCGCCCTCCAGGACTTCCTGGAGAAGGAGGGCATCGACTCCCGCGTGCAGACCGCCATCACCATGGGCCAGGTCGCGGAGCCGTACATCCCGCTGCGCGCCGTGCGCCACCTGGAGAAGGGCCGCGTCGTCATCTTCGGCGCCGGCATGGGCATGCCGTACTTCTCCACCGACACCACGGCCGCCCAGCGAGCCCTGGAGATCGACGCCGAGGCCCTGCTCATGGGCAAGAACGGTGTCGACGGCGTCTACGACTCCGACCCCAAGGCAAACCCCGACGCGGTCAAGTTCGACGCCCTCGAGTACGGCGAGGTGCTGGCCCGCGACCTCAAGGTCGCCGACGCCACCGCCATCACGCTGTGCCGCGACAACAAGCTGCCGATCCTCGTCTTCGAGCTGCTCGCGGAGGGGAATATCGCGCGCGCCGTCAAGGGTGAGAAGATCGGCACGCTCGTGAGCGACCAGGGCACCCGGGCCTGAGCGACCCACCCCGCCCGAACCATCCACTCAAGACATGCAGGAGCACGTGGTGATCGAAGAAATCCTCCTCGAGGCCGAGGAGAAGATGGAGAAGGCCGTCGTGGTCGCCAAGGAGGACTTCGCCGCGATCCGCACCGGCCGTGCGCACCCGGCGATGTTCAACAAGATCGTGGCCGACTACTACGGCGCGCTGACCCCCATCAACCAGCTCGCGTCCTTCTCGGTGCCCGAGCCGCGCATGGCCGTGGTGACCCCGTTCGACGCGAGCGCGCTGCGCAACATCGAGCAGGCCATCCGCGACTCGGACCTCGGTGTCAACCCGAGCAACGACGGCCGCATCATCCGGGTCAACTTCCCGGAGCTCACCGAGGAGCGCCGCCGCGACTACATCAAGGTCGCCCGCGGCAAGGCCGAGGACTCGAAGGTCTCCATCCGCTCCGTGCGCCGCAAGGCCAAGGACGCCCTCGACAAGCTCGTGAAGGACAAGGAGTCCGGCGAGGACGAGGTGCGCCGCGCCGAGAAGGAGCTCGACGACACCACCGCGAAGTACGTCGCGCAGGTGGACGAGCTGCTCAAGCACAAGGAAGCCGAGCTCCTCGAGGTCTGATGAACGACTCTTCCTGGGCGGCGGAGCCGGTACCGGCGGGTCCCGCATACGATGTGCTCGGAGGGCCGCAGACTCGGCCCATGCCCATCGTGCCCGACGCCGCCGGTCGAGACTTCGAAGACCGGGAACCACGCGACCGGGGGGCGGCTCAGCCGAGCGGCCCCCTGTTCCGCGACGAGACGCCGCCGCAGGAGCCCATGCCCACGCCCCCGCCCCAGGCCCCGCAGGAGGCCTCCTCCCCGCCGCCGAAGAAGCGTGCGGGGCGGGACCTGCGCGCCGCCATAGGGGTCGGCGTCGGCCTCGGCGCCGTGATCTTCGCCTCGCTGTTCATCGTGAAGGCGGTCTTCGTCGGCGTCATCGCGGTCGCGGTGGTCGTCGGGCTGTGGGAGCTGACCTCCCGCCTCCAGGAGCGCAAGGGCATCAACGCGCCCCTGGTCCCGCTCGCCGTCGGCGGCGCCGCGATGGTCGTCGCCGGGTACGTGCGCGGGGCCGAGGGCGCCTGGGTCGCGATGGCCCTGACCGCGCTCGCCGTGCTCGTGTGGCGGATGACGGAGCCTCCCGAGGGTTACCTGAAGGACGTCACGGCCGGCGTCTTCGCCGCGTTCTACGTGCCGTTCCTCGCGACCTTCGTGGCGATGCTGCTGACCGCCGACGACGGTCCGCAGCGGGTGCTCACCTTCCTGGTCCTCACGGTGGTCAGCGACACCGGGGCGTACGCGGTGGGCTGGCGCTTCGGCAAGCACAAGCTCGCCCCGCGGATCAGCCCCGGGAAGACCCGCGAGGGACTCTTCGGTGCCGTGGCCTTCGCGATGGCGGCCGGTGCGCTGTGCATGGAGTTCCTGATCGACGGGGGCAGCTGGTGGCAGGGCCTGCTGCTGGGTCTCGCGGTCGCGGTCAGCGCCACCCTGGGCGACCTCGGTGAGTCGATGATCAAGAGGGACCTCGGCATCAAGGACATGGGCACCCTGCTGCCCGGTCACGGCGGGATCATGGACCGGCTGGACTCTCTGCTGCCCACCGCGCCGGTGGTGTGGCTGCTGCTGGCGCTCTTCGTGGGCACCGGCTGAGCCGTCCCGGGTATCCTGGAAGGCGCGCCACTCCCGAGTGGCGCGCCTTTCTCGTCCCCCGCGAGCCGCGGGGGGACGCCCTGTGAGGTCTCCTGGCGCCGGTCGCGCCAATGCCATCGGCTCCGTTTACCACGGAGGCCGGCCAGGCCTCGTCGTACTGAGGAGAAACCGATCATGGCCCGCCCCCTTCCGGGAGAACTGACCTTCGTCGCGCCCAAGGGGGCCAAGAAGCCGCCCCGGCACCTCGCCGACCTCTCGCCCGCCGAGCGGCGCGAGGCCGTGGCCGCGATCGGTGAGAAGCCGTTCCGCGCGAAGCAGCTCTCGCAGCACTACTTCGCCCGCTACGCGCACGACCCGGCCGAGTGGACCGACATCCCGGCCGGCGCGCGCGAGAAGCTCCGGCAGGAACTGCTCCCGGACCTGATGAGCGTGGTCCGGCACATCAGCTGTGACGACGACACCACCCGCAAGACCCTCTGGCGGCTGCACGACGGCACGCTGGTCGAGTCCGTCCTGATGCGGTACCCGGACCGGGTCACCATGTGCATCTCCTCGCAGGCCGGCTGCGGCATGAACTGCCCGTTCTGCGCCACCGGCCAGGCGGGCCTCGACCGCAACCTGTCCACCGCCGAGATCGTCCACCAGATCGTCGACGGCATGCGGGCCCTGCGCGACGGCGAGGTCCCGGGCGGCCCGGCCCGCCTGTCGAACATCGTCTTCATGGGCATGGGCGAACCGCTGGCCAACTACAAGCGGGTCGTCGGCGCCATCCGCCGCCTGACCGACCCCGAGCCCGACGGCCTCGGCCTGTCGCAGCGCGGTATCACCGTCTCCACCGTCGGCCTGGTCCCGGCCATGCTGCGGTTCGCCGACGAGGGCTTCAAGTGCCGTCTCGCCGTCTCCCTGCACGCCCCCGACGACGAGCTGCGCGACACCCTCGTCCCCGTGAACACCCGCTGGAAGGTCCGCGAGGTCCTCGACGCGGCCTGGGAGTACGCCGAGAAGTCCGGCCGCCGCATCTCCATCGAGTACGCGCTGATCCGCGACATCAACGACCAGGCCTGGCGCGGTGACCTGCTGGGACGCCTGCTCAAGGGCAAGCGGGTGCACGTCAACCTGATCCCGCTCAACCCGACCCCGGGGTCCAAGTGGACGGCCTCCCGCCCCGAGGACGAGCGGGCCTTCGTCCAGGCCATCGCCGGCCACGGCGTGCCGGTCACCGTCCGCGACACCCGTGGCCAGGAGATCGACGGAGCGTGCGGACAGCTCGCCGCCAGCGAGCGGTAACCTGGCCCCGTACATCTGCATATTCCGACAGGGGAGCGCCACAGCGCTGAGAGTGCGGGCACCGTCACGCCGCAGACCCTCTGAACCTCGCCCGGGTCATTCCGGGTAGGAAGTTCGGTCATCACTCAAGCTGTTGCGCCCTGCCCCGGCGTCCGCTCCCAGAGCGCCGGGGCGGGGCCGCGTCTTCTCCTGGTCACTCCAGGAGGAATGTTCCGTGAGCACCACCAAGAAGATGGCGGGCGCCGTGCTGGCCACCGCCCTGGGCGCGGCCGCGCTCGCAGGCTGCGGCAACGGCGACGAGAAGGACGGGGCGGCGCCGAGCGGCAAGCCCGAGTCGAAGACGGTCACGCTCGTCAGCCACGACTCCTTCAACGCCACCCCGGCCGTGCTGAAGGAGTTCGAGAAGCAGACCGGCTACACGGTCAAGGTCCTCAAGAGCGGTGACGCGGGCGCGGCCCTCAACCAGGAGATCCTCACCAAGGGCTCCCCGCGCGGCGACGTCTTCTTCGGCGTCGACAACACCCTGCTCTCCCGCGCCCTCGACAACGGCATCTTCATCCCGTACGAGGCCAAGGGCCTGGCGGAGGTCCCCGAGCAGTACCAGCTCGACAAGGCCGAGCACCGCGTCACCCCGATCGACTCCGGCGACATCTGCGTCAACTACGACAAGAAGTACTTCGCCGACAGGAAGCTGGCCCCGCCGGTCACCCTCGACGACCTGGTCAAGCCCGAGTACAAGAACCTCCTGGTCACCGAGAACGCCTCGACCTCGTCGCCCGGCCTCGGCTTCCTCCTCGCGACCGTGGGCAAGTACGGCGAGGACGGCTGGAAGGACTACTGGACCAAGCTCAAGGCCAACGGCGTCGAGGTCGTCGACGGCTGGGAGCAGGCCTACAACGAGCGCTTCTCCGGCTCCGCGGGCGGCAAGAAGGCCAAGGGCGACCGTCCGCTGGTCGTCTCCTACGCCTCCAGCCCGCCGGTCGAGGTGCTGTACGGCGAGCCGCAGCCGGCCGTGGCGCCGACCGGCGTCTCCACCGGCACCTGCTTCCGCCAGACCGAGTTCGCGGGCCTGCTCCAGGGCGCGAAGAACGAGGCGGGCGGCAAGGCCCTGCTGGACTTCCTGATCAGCACGAAGTTCCAGGAGGACATGCCGCTCCAGATGTTCGTGAACCCGGTGGTCAAGGACGCGAAGCTGCCGGAGATCTTCACCAGGCACGGCGTGGTGATCGAGAAGCCGGAGACCGTGACTCCGGACGCGATCGCCAAGAACCGTGAGCAGTGGGTCGGGGCATGGACCTCGCTCGTGCTGAAGTAGCGCAGGACGCGGTCCGGGAGGTGCCCGCGGGCTCCTCCCGGCGCGGCACGGCGGTGCGGCTGGGCCTGATGGCCCTGCCGCTCGCCTTCTTCGCGATCTTCTTCGCCTGGCCCGTGGCCGCGATCGTGGGCCGCGGGATCAGGACCGACACCGGCTGGCAGTTCGGCCGGATCGGCGAGGTGCTCGGCCGGCCCGACATCGCCGGGGTGCTGTGGTTCACCACCTGGCAGGCGCTCGCCTCCACGGCGCTCACGCTGCTGATCGCGCTCCCCGGCGCATACGTCTTCGCGCGCTTCGAGTTCCCGGGCAAGCAGCTGCTGCGGGCCGTGGTCACCGTCCCCTTCGTGCTGCCCACCGTCGTGGTGGGCACCGCCTTCCTGGCCCTGCTCGGCCGGGGCGGGATGCTGGACGAGCTGTGGGGCGTACGGCTCGACACCACCGCGTGGGCGATCCTCCTCGCGCACGTCTTCTTCAACTACGCCGTGGTCGTACGCACCGTCGGCGGCCTGTGGTCCCAGCTGGACCCGCGCCAGGAGGAGGCCGCCCGGGTGCTGGGCGCCGGCCGGTTCGGCGCCTGGCGGCGCGTGACGCTGCCCGCCCTCGCGCCTGCCGTGGCCGCCGCCGCCCTGATGGTCTTCCTCTTCACCTTCACCTCCTTCGGCGTCGTGCAGATCCTCGGCGGACCGGCTTACGCCACGCTGGAGGTGGAGGTCTACCGGCAGACCGCCCAGCTGCTGGACCTGCCGACCGCCGCCGTGCTCACGCTGGTGCAGTTCGCCGCCGTGGGTGCGATCCTGGCCGTGCACGCCGTGACGGTGCGCCGGCGCGAGACCGCACTCCGGCTGGTCGATCCCGCCCGCACCGCCCACCGGCCGGCCGGCTTCGGGCAGTGGGCGCTGCTCGGCGGGGTGCTCCTGACGGTCCTGCTGCTGATCGTGCTGCCCCTGGGCGTCCTGGTGGAACGCTCCTTCGACGCGCCCGGCGGCTACGGCACCGGCTTCTACCGGGCACTCCAGTCCTCCGACGGCGGCACCTTCCTGGTCCCGCCGCTGGAGGCGGTCTGGAACTCCCTCCAGTACGCGCTGGCCGCCACCGGCATCGCGCTGCTGATCGGCGGCCTGGCCGCGGCGGCGCTCACGCGGCGCGCCGGCCGCCTGGTGCGGGGCTTCGACGCCCTGCTGATGCTGCCGCTGGGCGTGTCCGCGGTGACGGTGGGCTTCGGGTTCCTGATCACGCTGGACGAGCCGCCGCTCGACCTGCGCACGTCCTGGATCCTGGTGCCGCTGGCGCAGGCACTGGTCGGGGTGCCCTTCGTGGTGCGGACGATGCTGCCCGTGCTGCGTGCCGTGGACGGGCGGCTGCGGGAGGCGGCGGCGATGCTCGGCGCCTCGCCGCTGCGGGCCTGGCGGGAGGTGGACCTGCCGATGGTGCGGCGGGCGCTGCTGATCGCCGCCGGGTTCGCCTTCGCGGTGTCCCTCGGCGAGTTCGGGGCCACCGTGTTCATCGCGCGGCCCGACCGTCCGACGCTGCCGGTGGCCGTGGCGCGGCTGCTGGGGCGCGCGGGTGAGCTGAACTACGGGCAGGCGATGGCGCTGAGCACGATTCTGATGGGGGTGTGCGCGGTGTCCCTGCTGGTGCTGGAGCGGCTGCGGCCCGAGCGGTCCGGGGAGTTCTGATGACGTTGCTGGAACTGGACGCGGTGTCGGTCCGCTTCGGGACGCGGACGGTGCTGGACGCCGTGGACCTGGCGGTGGCCGAGCACGAGACCGTCTGTGTGCTGGGTCCGAGCGGGAGCGGCAAGTCCACGCTGCTGCGGGTGGTCGCGGGGCTCCAGCCCGCCGCCGGGCGCGTGCTGCTGGGCGGGGCCGACCAGAGCGGGGTGCCCGTGCACCGGCGCGGGGTCGGCCTGATGTTCCAGGACCACCAGTTGTTCCCGCAGCGCGACGTGGGCGGCAACGTCGCCTTCGGGCTGCGGATGCGCGGGGTCGGGCGGGCCGAGCGGGAGGCGCGGGTGGCCGAGCTGCTGGAGCTGGTGGGGCTGCCGGGTGCGGGGCGCCGGGCCGTCGCCTCGCTGTCCGGGGGCGAGCAGCAGCGGGTGGCCCTGGCCCGGGCGCTGGCACCGCGGCCGCGGCTGCTGATGCTGGACGAGCCGCTGGGCCAGCTGGACCGCGGGCTGCGCGAGCGGCTGGTGGTCGAGCTGCGGGGGTTGTTCTCCCGGCTCGGCACGACCGTACTGGCCGTGACGCACGACCAGGGCGAGGCCTTCGCGCTCGCCGACCGGGTGGTCGTGATGCGGGACGGGCGGATCGCCCAGGCGGGGACGCCGCTGGAGGTCTGGCAGCGGCCCGCCTCGGAGTTCGTGGCCCGCTTCCTCGGCTTCGACAACGTGGTGCCGGCCACCGTGACCGGCCCTGCCGCCGACACCCCCTGGGGCAAGGTCCCGGTGCCGGAGGGCTCCCCCGAAGGGGCCGGCCGGCTGCTGGTGCGGCCCGCGGGAGTGCGGCTGGTACGCCCTGACGAGGGCCTGCCCTGCTCCGTGGTCTCCCGTACGTTCCGCGGCACGCACGTCGCGCTGACCCTGCGGCCCGAGTGCGGGGGACCGGAGCTGGAGGCCGAGTGCGACCTGGCGTCCGCGGCGGACCCCGGCGCCCGGGTGGGCGTCGCCTTCGCCCCGTCCGAGGTGGTCGTCCTCCCGGACGCTTAGGCCGTGGCTTTCGGACCAGGCCGGGCCCTGCGGATCCCGGGCCGCGTCCTACGGCGCCGGTACCGGGACCCTGAGGTCGGCCGGGGCCTGTGCGGGTGCCGGGGTGTCGTGGTCGCCGTACCAGGCGACGGCCACCGCGCCCGCCACGGCCAGGGCGAAGCCCACGGCCGCGAGCCAGGCGAAGCCGGGGCGGGAGGCGTCACCGAGCCAGAGGACGCCGATCGCGCCCGGGAGCACGGTCTCGCCGACGACCAGCGCCGCGGTGGCGCCGTTCACCGAGCCGATCTGCAGGGCCACCGTGTGCAGGTACATGCCGCCGACGCCGGCGATCACGATGGCGTACAGGGCCGGGTCGGCCAGCAGGGCCAGGGGGTCGAACGGGTCGATGCCGTCCAGGATCCGCACGCCGACGCCCAGCGCGCCGAAGCCCAGGCCCGACAGCAGGCCGGCCAGGATCGCGGCCCGGCCGCCGAGGAGGCGTACGGCGACGGTGCCGCCCAGCATCAGCAGGACGGTGACGGCCAGCAGCCACCAGTGCGTCGACCGCTCCGCGTGGTGTCCGCCCTCGTGGCCCGCGGCGGTCGCCAGCAGCACCAGCGCCCCGCACACGACGCCGATGGACGCCCACTCCTTGCGGCTCAGCCGGATGCCCAGCAGCTTGACGCTCAGCACCGCGGTGATCACCAGGTTCGCGCTGATCACCGTCTGGGAGAGGAAGAGCGGGAGGAGCCTCGCGGCCAGCGCGCCCAGCCCGAAGCCCACGAAGTCCAGGATCGTGCCGACGATGAACTCCCAGGTCAGGGCGGCCTTCGCGGTGGAGGACAGGTTGGGGCCGCCGTGCTGGGTCAGGCCGGCGCCCGGCTCGGCCCGGGCGGCCCGCCGGGAGCCCACGGCTTGCAGCACGGATCCCGTGCCGTAGCAGATCGACGCCGCCACAGCGGTCAGCAGGCCTATGAGCACGGGAGGCTCCGTTCGCGTCTGGCAGGTTTTGCGGTACGACTGCCAGACGTGTCATTCGGCCTCGGGGTTGCCTCCGCCGGCCGGAGCGCAGGTCAGGACAGGCGGGCCAGGGCCTCCGGGACCTCGTCGACCGACTCCACCAGCGCGATCCGCGACTCCATCGCGCGGCCGCGGGCCAGCGACTGCAGCAGCGGCCAGGCGGGCAGGTGCTCGGTCCAGTGGCGGCGGTCGACCAGCACCATCGGGGTGGGCTCGCCGCGCGACGCGTAGTAGTTCGGGGTCGCGTTGTCGAAGATCTCCTGGAGCGTGCCCGCGGCGCCCGGGAGGAACACCACGCCGGCGGTGCACCGGGCCAGCAGCCCGTCCTCGCGGGTGGCGTTGGCGAAGTACTTCGCGATGTGCCCGGCGAAGGCGTTCGGCGGCTCGTGGCCGTAGAACCAGGTCGGGATGCCGATCGAGTCGCCGCCCGCGGGCCACCGCTCCCGCACGGCGAAGGCGGCCCGTGCCCAGTCGGTGACCGACGGTTCGAAGGAGGGGGCCCTGGCCAGCAGGTCGAGCGCGAGGTCGAGGACGCCGTCCTCGAAGGGGGCGAGGTACGCGCCGAGGTTGGCCGCCTCCATCGCGCCGGGACCGCCGCCGGTGGCCACGGTCAGTCCGGTGCGGGCGAGCGTGCGGCCGAGCCGGGCGGCACCCGCGTACGCCGACCCGCCGCGGGCCATCGCGTGCCCGCCCATCACCCCGGCCACGCGGGCGCCGGCCAGGTGCTCGTCCAGGGCGTCGGAGACGGCGTCGTCGTGGAGGGACCGGAGCAGGGAGGAGAGGACGTCGCCGTCGGCCTCGGTCTGCCGGAACCAGGCGTACGAGAGGGCGTCGGACGTCGCCTCGTACCCCTCGGGCAGGCCCTCGTACAGTTCGCCGGGCGTGTAGAGCAGCCCGCGGTACGGGTTGAAGGGCAGGTCGGGGACGGGCGGGAAGACCAGCGCACCGTCGGCCCGCACCTTGGCCGCGGCGTCCGGCTCCATCGGGCACCCGAGGAACACCGCCGAGGAGGTGTCCGCCGACAGCAGCGCGAAGGTGCGCTCCAGCAGGTTGACCGACTGGACGCGGTAGCCGCTCAGCGAGCCCCGGGCGACGACCCGGTCGAATTCGGCGAGGGTCTCGATCTCGATGTCTGCACCGGCCATCCGGCAACCCTACGGGCGGTTCCCCTAACGGGTGAGCGCCAGCCGCGTCAGCTCCGCCACACCCCAGACCACCGGCACGCACAGCGCGGCGAGGGCGCCGGACCGCAGCAGCGCCGCGGACCGCAGCACCCGGGCCGGGGTGCCGAGCTCCAGCAGCGCGGCCCGGGTGGCCTCCCGCTCCTGGTACGACTCGACGGCCGCGGTCAGCAGGGTCGCGGCGGCGCACGCTCCGACCAGGGCCGCGGCGACCGGCGTGAGCGGACCCAGCGGCAGCAGGGTCAGGGGGCCGCCGGTCAGGGAGACCAGGGCGCCGGAGGCGACGGCGCACAGCACCCCGAGCGGGCGCCCGATCCGGCCGGCCTCCTCCTGGAGCGCCCGCCCGGCGAGCAACCGTACGGCGCCGGGCCGCACCAGTTGCACCAGCGCCCCGCAACCGTGGGTCAGCGCGGGACCGGCCAGGGCCAGGCCGGCCGCGACCAGGACCCAGCCGGGCAGTCCGCCGGCGGTCCCGCCGCCGGCGGAAGCGAGGACGGCGAGGCCGCCGGCGAAGGCGGCCACCCCCCAGGGCAGGCTTTCCTGCGGGGGGCGCGTGGTCCGGGTGTGCGGGACGAGCGCGGCCCCGCCGGCCGCGGCGAGCGGCACCACGGCGAGGAGCGTCAGCCCGGCGGCGACGGGGAACGGCTGGTCGGCCCGGAGTGCCGCCGCAGCGGCTCCGTCGAACGGCAGGCCCGACAGGTCGCCCCGCAGGTGGAGGAAGAGGAGCAGTGCCAGGGCGCTGCCGAGGGTGCAGGCGATGGCGGTCGAGACGGCGGCGACGACGGTCAGCCGCACGGGGCCGAGACCGACGGCGGACAGCCCCTCGCGCGGCCGGGTCGCCGGGTCGGTACGGGCCACGGCCACGGCGAACTGCACGGTGAGCGCCAGCGGGACCAGGCACCACAACAGCCGCGGCAGCTGTCCCTCGGGGCGGGCGACGGCGCAGGCCAGGATGAAGAGCAGCAGGAAGCCGGTGCCGGCGGAGGCGGCGGCCACCAGCAGCCGGCGCACCTGGACGAGGGGGCGGGAGCCCCGGGCTAGGCGGAGAGTGAGCATGCGGCGCGGCCCTCCGCATCGCCGGGGCCGGCGGAGGAGCCGGCCGTGGTGTGCGGGACGGCTCCGGCGAGGCGGCCGTCGCAGAGGACGACCGTGCGGTCGGCCTGGGTGGCGGTCTCGGTGTCGTGGGTGGCCAGGACGACGGTGATGTCGTGCGAGCGGGCGGCCGTGGTCAGCGTGCGCAGGAGCAGGGCGCGGTCGGCGAGGTGCAGCGGGGCGGTGGGCTCGTCGGCGAAGACCACGGCGGGCTGGTTGACCAGGGCGCGGGCGAGGGCGACGCGCTGGGCCTCGGCATGGCTGAGCGCGGCCGGCCGGCGCCTTGCGCAGCCGTCCAGGTCCAGCCGGTCGAGCCATTCGGAGGCGGCGCGCTTGGCGGCGCGGTGGGGGGTGCCGGCGATCAGGAGGGGGAGGGCGGCGTTCTCCCAGACGTTGAGTTCGGGGACGAGCCGGGGTTCGGGGCCGATCCAGCCGAAGCGGTCGCGGCGCAGGCGCTCGCGGACGAGGGGGGTCATCGTGTGCACCGGGACGCTGTTGAACCAGACCTCGCCCTCGTCGGGCCTGAGCTGTCCGGAGAGGCAGCGCAGCAGGGTGGTCTTGCCGCTGCCACGGGGGCCGGTCACGGCGAGGATCTCGCCCTCGCGCACGCCGACCGAGACCCCGGCGAGGGCGGGGGCGCCCGCTCCTGCGGGCTCCGTCCGGGAGGACCCCCGGTGGGTGTGGTGCAGGGACCGTGCCCAGAGCACGTCGTTGTCCGGCGGGGCCACCATCACGTACACCTCGGTTCACTTCGACTGCGGATCGGACGGCCGCTCTTGTGCGTTTCCCCCGTCCGGGGGAACGAAGCAGCGGGCCGATCGGTCACTGGGCACCGTGACGACCGTAGGCAGGGGGGACGGCCGAGTCCGGACAGCACACGGCCCGGACCCTCGCGTTCTCACTCGAACGGAGGAGCCGGGCCGTGTGTCCGCATGGGTTCGTCAGGCGGGACGGGTGCCTGGACGAACCTCGGCAGGCTTCCTTACAGCTTGGTCCAGGCCTCGGTGAACACCGAACGCAGGATCTGCTCGATCTCGTCGAACTGCTGCTGCGTGGCGATCAGCGGCGGGGCCAGCTGGACGACCGGGTCACCGCGGTCGTCGGCGCGGCAGTAGAGGCCGGCGTCGTACAGCGCCTTCGAGAGGAAGCCGTAGAGCACGCGCTCGATCTCGTCGTCGTTGAAGGACTCCTTGGTGTGCTTGTCCTTCACGAGCTCGATGCCGTAGAAGTAGCCGTTGCCGCGGACGTCGCCGACGATCGGCAGGTCGTGCAGCTTCTGCAGCGTCTTCAGGAAGGCGGACTCGTTGTCCAGCACGTGCTGGTTGAGGCCTTCCTTGTCGAAGATGTCGAGGTTGGCCAGGGCCACCGCCGACGACACCGGGTGGCCGCCGAAGGTGTAGCCGTGCAGGAAGGTGTTGTCACCCTTGTAGAACGGCTCCGCGACGCGGTCCGAGACGATGCAGGCACCGATCGGGGAGTAGCCCGAGGTCATGCCCTTGGCGCAGGTGATCATGTCCGGCACGTAGCCGAACTTCTCGCAGCCGAACATCGTGCCGAGGCGGCCGAAGGCGCAGATGACCTCGTCGGAGACGAGCAGCACGTCGTACGTGTCGCAGATCTCGCGCACGCGCTGGAAGTAGCTGGGCGGCGGCGGGAAGCAGCCACCGGCGTTCTGCACCGGCTCCAGGAAGACCGCGGCGACGGTGTCGGGGCCCTCGAAGAGGATCTGCTGCTCGATCTGGTCGGCGGCCCAGCGGCCGAAGGCCTCCGGGTCGTCACCGTGGATCGGGGCGCGGTAGATGTTGGTGTTCGGGACCTTGTGGGCGCCCGGGACCAGCGGCTCGAAGGGGGCCTTCAGGGCCGGCAGGCCGGTGATGGACAGGGCGCCCTGCGGGGTGCCGTGGTAGGCGACCGCGCGGGAGATGACCTTGTACTTGGTCGGCTTGCCCTTGAGCTTGAAGTACTGCTTGGCGAGCTTCCAGGCGGTCTCGACCGCCTCGCCGCCGCCGGTGGTGAAGAAGACCTTGTTCAGGTCGCCCGGGGCGTAGTTCGCCAGGCGCTCGGCCAGCTCGACGGCCTTGGGGTGCGCGTACGACCACACGGGGAAGAACGCGAGCTCCTGGGCCTGCTTGTAGGCGACCTCGGCCAGCTCCTTGCGGCCGTGTCCGGCGTTGACCACGAACAGTCCGGCGAGACCGTCCAGGTAGCGCTTGCCCTTGTCGTCGTAGATGTAGGCGCCCTCACCACGCACGATGGTGGGGACGGGGTTCTTCTCGTACGAGGACATGCGGGTGAAGTGCATCCACAGGTGGTCGTACGCGGTCTTGGACAGGTCCTGGGTCACGGTTATCGAGTTCCCCACATGTAGGTCTGCTTCTTCAGCTTCAGGTAGACGAAGCTTTCGGTGGACCGCACGCCGGGGAGCGTGCGGATCCGCTTGTTGATGGTTTCCAGCAGGTGGTCGTCGTCCTCGCAGACGATTTCCACCATCAGGTCGAACGAGCCGGCGGTCATCACGACGTACTCGCACTCGGCCATCGCGGTCAGCGCGTCGGCCACGGGGTCGAGGTCGCCCTCGACGTTGATGCCGACCATCGCCTGGCGCCGCAGCCCCACGGTGAGCGGGTCCGTGACGGCGACGATCTGCATGACGCCCTGGTCCAGGAGTTTCTGCACTCGCTGGCGCACGGCGGCCTCGGACAGGCCGACGGCCTTGCCGATGGCTGCGTAGGGACGGCGTCCGTCCTCCTGCAGTTGCTCGATGATCGCCAGGGATACAGCATCGACCGACGGGGACGGGTGCCGGTTCCTGGAATCTGTGCTTCGACTGACCACGACCTCACTGTGCACGAGGAGTCGACAGTTCCGCAACCCGGAATCGATGAAATTCGTTGTTCGGGCGACGAGATCTCACTGATTTCGTAGTTGGTGGCCTTCGGCTCT
Source organism: Streptomyces sp. NPDC086023 (assembly GCF_044540325.1). NCBI lineage: Bacteria > Bacillati > Actinomycetota > Actinomycetes > Kitasatosporales > Streptomycetaceae > Streptomyces > Streptomyces sp. NPDC086023. Next base: position 82,258 of record NZ_JBITRX010000017.1, on the reverse strand, counting down.
GTCGAAAGCGTCACCACAGGAGCTAGGCTAGGGAACCGTCTCAACCATTGGACATGTGATCAGGAGTGTGGCTGTAGTGACCACCGAACTGCGTCGTCTGCGCAACTACATCGGCGGGGAGTTCAAGGACGCCGCCGACGGGCGGACCACCGAGGTGGTCAACCCCGCCACCGGCGAGGTCTTCGCGACGGCGCCGCTCTCGGGCCAGGCCGACGTCGACGCCGCCATGGCCGCTGCCGCTGCCGCCTTCCCGGGCTGGCGCGACACCACTCCGGCCGAGCGCCAGAAGGCCCTGCTGAAGATCGCGGACGCGATCGAGGCCCGCGCCGACGAGCTCGTCGCCGCCGAGTCCGAGAACACCGGCAAGCCGCTGGGCCTGACGGCCAGCGAGGAGCTGCCGCCGATGGTCGACCAGATCCGGTTCTTCGCGGGTGCCGCGCGCATGCTGGAGGGCCGCTCGGCCGGCGAGTACATGGACGGCATGACCTCCATCATCCGCCGCGAGCCGGTCGGCGTCTGCGCCCAGGTCGCGCCCTGGAACTACCCGATGATGATGGCCGTGTGGAAGTTCGCTCCGGCCATCGCCGCCGGCAACACCGTGGTCCTCAAGCCCTCGGACACCACCCCGGCCTCCACCATCCTGATGGCGGAGATCTTCGGCGACCTGCTGCCCAAGGGCGTCTTCAACGTCATCTGCGGTGACCGCGAGACCGGCAAGGCCATGGTCGAGCACTCCGTACCGGCGATGGCCTCCATCACCGGCTCGGTGCGCGCCGGCATGCAGGTCGCCGAGAGCGCCTCCAAGGACGTCAAGCGCGTCCACCTGGAGCTCGGCGGCAAGGCCCCGGTCGTCGTCTTCGAGGACGCCGACATCGCCAAGGCCGTCGAGGACATCGCGGTGGCGGGCTACTTCAACGCCGGCCAGGACTGCACGGCCGCGACCCGCGTGCTCGTCCACCAGTCGATCCACGACGAGTTCGTGACCGCGCTCGCCAAGCAGGCCGCCGACACCAAGACCGGCCAGCCGGACGACGAGGACGTGCTGTACGGCCCGCTGAACAACCCGAACCAGCTCAAGCAGGTCGCGGGCTTCATCGAGCGCCTCCCCGCCCACGCCAAGGTCGAGGCGGGCGGCCACCAGGTCGGCGACAAGGGCTACTTCTACGCCCCGACCGTCGTCTCGGGCCTCAAGCAGGACGACGAGATCATCCAGAACGAGGTCTTCGGCCCGGTCATCACCGTCCAGTCCTTCTCGGACGAGGCCCAGGCCCTGGAGTACGCGAACGACGTCGAGTACGCCCTCGCGTCCTCCGTGTGGACCAAGGACCACGCCCGCGCCATGCGCATGTCCAAGAACCTCGACTTCGGCTGCGTGTGGATCAACACCCACATCCCGCTCGTCGCCGAGATGCCCCACGGCGGCTACAAGAAGTCCGGCTACGGCAAGGACCTCTCCGCGTACGGCTTCGAGGACTACACGCGTATCAAGCACGTGATGACTTCGCTCGACGGCTGATCCGTACGGCCCCGCGTCGTACTGATCATCTCTGAGCCCTGAAGGGGCGGGCGGTAGACACCTTGTCTATTGCCCGCCCCTTCCGCGTGCGGCGAGTCTTGGCCCATGCCTGAACTCGGTTTCTCCCGGCGCACCGCACTGCGCGGGCTCGGCGCGACGGGCCTGCTGGCCGCCCTCACCGGCTGCGGCGTGCCCGCCGCCTACGTCGCGGAGGACCAGCGCTCCGCCGCCGACCGCTCCGCCCGCGACAAGAGCGTCAGCTTCTCCAACTGGCCGCTCTACATCGACGTCGACGAGGAGGACGAGACCCGCCGGCCCACGCTGGAGTCCTTCTCCCGGAGCACCGGGATCTCCGTGCGGTACACCGAGGAGATCAACGACAACGACGAGTTCTTCGGCAAGGTCAGCCCTGCCCTGACGAACCGCCAGGAGACCGGCCACGACCTGGTCGTCGTCAGCGACTGGATGGCCGCCCGGTTCGTCCGCCTGGGCTGGGCCCAGAAGATGGACCGCACCGCCCAGCCGCACGTGGCCCGCCACCTCGACCCCCAGCTGCGCTCGCCCGCCTTCGACGAGGGCCGCGCCCACACCGTGCCCTGGCAGAGCGGCATCACCGGCATCGCCTACAACCGGCGCGCCCTGGGCCGGGAGCTGAAGTCCGTGTCGGACCTCTGGCACCCCGACCTCGCCGGCAAGGTGACGCTCTTCTCCGGCCTCGACGAGTCGATCGCGCTGCTGATGCAGGGCGAAGGCGTCGACACCGCCCGCTGGACCACGGGCGACTTCCACCGCGCCTGTGACCGGGTCGAACGCATGGTCCGCAAGGGCCACATCCGCCGCTTCACCGGCAACGACTACACCTCCGACCTGAGCAAGGGCGACGTGCTGGCCTGCCAGGCCTACTCCGGCGACGCCATCCAGCTGCAGGCCGACAACCCGGACATCGAGTTCGTGGTCCCCGAGGAGGGCGGCGAGCTCTGGTCGGAGAGCCTGATCGTGCCCAACCTCGCGCCCCACAAGGCCAACGCCGAGTCCCTCGTCGACCACTACTACCGGCCGGAGGTCGCCGCCGAGCTGGCCGCGTACGTCAACTACGTCTGCCCGGTCCCGGCCGCACAGGCCGTCCTGGCGGACTCCGACGACGCGGAGACGGCGGCCCTCGCCGAGGACCCGCTGATCTTCCCCGACCGCGAGATGCGCAAGCGCCTCACCGTCGCCCGCGACATCGCCCCGGACGAGCGTCCCGAACTGGCCCGCCGCTGGAACTCCCTCGTGGGCCTCTGACCGACGGGATCACCTCCTGAACGCCGCAAGCGTGACCGACAGGGCCACCGGGTTCATGTCCTGGCCCTTGGCGTCCGTGGAGTTGACCGAGTAGACCAGCGTCCGGGAGAGGTCGCGGGTGGCGCCCATCGCCGTGCTGTAGCCGAAGCGCCCGCCCGTCTTGCCCCACGCCACCGTGCCGTCCGGCAGGACCAGCCGCGACATCCCCGCCGTCAGCTGGGCGGGCTTGCCCGACACGAAGTCCCTCACCTGCGGCACCGTGAACATCTCCGCCAGCTGCGGCTCCGGCACCACCTGACCGCGGAACAGCGCCACCGTGAAGCGCTCCAGGTCCGCCGTGGTGGAGATGATGTCCCCCGCCGCCCAGCGGCTGGTGGACTCCCAGACCGTCACGTCCCGCAGCTCCGTGGAGCCGTCGGCCCGCTCCACCGCCTGGTAGCCGTGGTGGTGCGGCCCGTGTATGCGCGGATCGGAGCCGGGGTACGAGGTCTGGCGCAGGCCCAGCGGCCTCAGGATCCGGGCCGCCACGACCTCCTCGTACGGACGTCCCGTCACCGCCTCTGTGAGCACGCCCAGCACGGTGTAGTTGATGTTGAGGTAGTGCTGAGCCGTGCCCGGCCGGAACTCCGGCCCCTTCGCGACGGCGTTCGCGATCTGCTCCCGCGGGTCCGTGCGGTCGAACCGGGCCGCCCACTGGGCCTCGAACGCGTCGCCGGGACCGTCCGCCGCCCCGATGCCGCTCGTGTGGTTCAGCAGCTGCCGGACCGTCACCGGCTCGAAGGTGCCGGGCAGCAGCCCCGGCAGGTACTCCTGCACCGGACGGTCCAGCTCCAGCTTTCCCTCGGCCGCGAGCCGGAGCACCACCGCCGCGGTGAACACCTTGGTCACCGAGCCCGCCCGGAACCGGGCGTGCGCCATGGCCCCGCGGCCCGTACGGAGGTCCGCCACCCCGGCCGCACCGGCCCAGCTCCCGCTGCTGCCCCCGACCCGGACCAGCGCGGCCGTCGCCGAACCGCTCGGCAGCCCGGCCAGCGCCTCCCGCAGCGCCGCCGCGTCCGGCGGGGCCGGGAAGACCGGAGCCTCCCGCACCGCCGTCCGGGCGGGCACCGCGGCGACCGCGGCCGGTGCGACCGGCCCCGCCGCGACCCCCAGGACCAGGGCGGCGGCGAGCAGGGTGCGCGTACGTGCCTTCATGGTGGACTCCCCGTGTGACCGGGCCCGGACCAGCCGGACCGCGTGACCGTCAGCCGTTCTCGGCGACACGGACCATCCTGCTGACCTGGGCCTTCCGGCGAATCACCGTGCAGAGTGGTCTTCAGCGGTACGACAAATCCCCCGCGCGAGCGAGGCCGCCCACCCCCGCCTCACTCCCCGGAGGGAGTACCTGCGGCGATCAGCCCCGTCTCGTACGCGCAGATGACCGCCTGGATCCGGTCCCGCAGGCCCAGCTTGGACAGCACGTTGCCCACGTGGGTCTTCACGGTGTGCTCGCTCACCACCAGGGCGCCGGCGATCTCGGCGTTCGACAGCCCCCGCCCCAGGTGCAGCAGCGTCTCCCGCTCCCGCGCCGTCAGCACGTCCAGCCGCGCCGCCGCACCCGCCGGCACCGACGCCGCCGGGCGGGCCGTCGCCGCCGTGTACTCCTCGATCAGCCGGCGCGCCACCGACGGCGCCAGCAGCGACTCCCCGGCAGCCACCACCCGCACGGCGTGCACCAGGTCGTCCCGCCGCACGTCCTTGAGCAGGAACCCGCTGGCCCCCGCGTGCAGCGCCTCGTAGACGTACTCGTCCGAATCGAAGGTCGTCAGCATCACCGTCCGGCACGCCGACTCCGCCGAGATCACCCGGCAGGCCTCGATCCCGTCCGTCCCCGGCATCCGCACGTCCAGCAGCGCCACGTCGGGGGAGTGCCGGCGGACCGCCGCCACGGCCGCCGCGCCGTCGCCCGCCTCGGCCACCACCTCGATGTCCTCCTGGACGTCGAGGATCATCGCGAACCCGCTGCGCACCAGCTCCTGGTCGTCCGCCACCACCACACGGATCGTCAACTCCCCACCTCCAGCGGCGAGGTTACAAGCCGCACCGCCACCCTGAACCCTCCGGAGGGACCCCGTCCCGCCACAGCGGTACCCCCGTGCGCCGCCGCCCGCTCCCGGATTCCGATCAGACCGTGGCGGCCTCCCCCCGGTCCCTCCCCAGCGGGACCCCGCCCGTCATCCGTGACGGTGAGGGACACGCCGTCCGCCTCAAACCCCAGAGCCACCACCACGCGCCTGGCACTCGCGTGCTTCACCACGTTCGTCAGCGCCTCCTGCACGATCCGGTACACCGTGGTGTCCACCGCCGCCGGCAGCGGCCGTGCCGCGCCGCGCTCCTCGTACACCACGTCCAGGCCCCCGAGCCGCACCCGCTCCAGCAGCCCGGGCAGCACCGCCACCCCCGGCTGCGGCTCCCGCGGCGCGGGCACCGCACCCCCGGCCCCCTCCTCGCGCAGGACGCCCAGCATCCGCCGCAGCTGCGCCATCGCGTCCCGGCCGGTCTCGGCGATCGCGTCGAACGCCGCCTCCGCTCGCTCCGGGGCCCGCCGCACCGCCACCGGGCCGGCCTCCGCCTGCACGATCATGATGCTCACGGCGTGCGACAGGATGTCGTGCATCTCCCGCGCGATGCGGGCGCGTTCCCGGGCGGCGGCCTGCTCCGCCTCGATCCTGTTCGCCCGCTCCAACTGCGCGGCCCGCTCCTCGACCGCCGCCGTGTAGGCGTGCCGCGTGAACTGCAGGCGACCCAGGACGTACGCGGCCGCCGCGCAGAACCCGGTGAAGAACAGCTCGCGCGCCGTCCCGGTGTTCCAGTACACCGACAGCGCCAGCACCACCACGGTGAGGCCGCCCACCGCCGCCCGCACCCGCGCCGCGCACTGCAGCGCCACCGTGTAGAAGGCGATCAGGCCCGCGTACGGCAGCGGCTGGCCGGGACCGTCGAGCGCCAGCCGGTAGACCCCGCCCGCCGCGAGCACCGCGACCAGCACCGCCACCGGCCACCGCCGCCGCCACACCAGCGGCGCCACGCCGAGCGAGGTCAGGGCGTACGCGCCCCAGGTCACCGGCGGCAGCCCGGCCTCCCGCGGCAGCACGAACGGCATCGTCACCGCCAGCTGCACCAGCACCGTCAGCCCCAGGTCCAGCACCCAGGGCCGCTCCCGCCCGACCCGCCGGAACCCCAGCTGCCGGAACCCCACCCGCCGGAACCCGACCAGTCGGAACCCCTCCCGGAAGCGCGTACCGCCGGCTATCACCGCGGCAGCCCCACGGCGCCGGCCGCGGCCCGCACCTCGACCAGCGCGGCCACCCGGTTCGTGGTTACCGAGTCCACCCCCATGGCGATCAGCTTCCGCATCGTCCGCTTCGTGTCGGCCGTCCAGGCCGAGACCAGGAACCCGTCCGCGTGCAGCGCCTCCACCAGCTCCCGGCTGAGCACCCCGAAGCGGTAGTTCAGCCAGCGCGGCGCCACCGCCTCCACCAGCGACCGGCTCGGCGGGCACACCGAGGTCCAGGTCATCGCGATCTCCGCGCCCGGATCGGCGGCCCGCACGGCCAGCATCGTGGTGGCCCCGGCGCAGTAGTACGCGCGCTCGCGCGCCCCGCACTCCCGCACCACGCCCACCACCTCGCGCACCGTCCCGGCCATCGCTCCCGGCAGGTCGATCATCACCCGCGCCGGCCCGGTCGCCTCCAGTGCCTCCCGCAGCGTCGGCACCCCGCCGTCCGACAGTTCGTGCACCTCGGCCGCGGTCAGCGACACCACCGGACGGGCGTCGCTCCACAGCCGCCGGAACGACTCGTCGTGCAGCAGCACCGGCACCCCGTCGCTGGTCAGCCGGACGTCGATCTCCACCGCGTCCGCGCCCCGCGCCACGGCGGAGCGCAGCGAGGCCAGCGTGTTCTCGCGGACGAGGTACGGGTCACCGCGGTGGCCGACGGCGTGGACGGTGCGGGCGGCGGGGTACGCGACGGGGGCGTGGTCGGTGCGCATGCGCCCCATTCTCGGCCCAGGTCAGGGGGCCAGCCAGGCGTTCGTGTACGTGTCGATCTCCTCGGCCAGCCGCGCCTTGCCCGCCGGGTCCAGGAAGGAGGCCTCGACGGCGTTCTTCGCGAGGGCGGCGAGACCCTTCTCGTCCAGCTCCAGCAGGCGCGCGGCCACCGCGTACTCGTTGTTGAGGTCGGTGCCGAACATCGGCGGGTCGTCGCTGTTGATGGTGACCAGTACGCCGGCCTTGACCATCTCCTTCACCGGGTGCCGGTCCAGATCGGTGACCGCGCGGGTGGCGATGTTCGAGGTCGGGCAGACCTCCAGCGCGATCCGGTGCTCGGCCAGGTACGCGAGCAGCTCCGCGTCCATCGGGGCGCTCGTGCCGTGGCCGATCCGCTCGGCACCCAGGACGCGCAGGGCGTCCCAGATGGTCTCCGGGCCGGTGGTCTCGCCCGCGTGCGGCACGCTGTGCAGGCCGGCGGCGATGGCGCGGTCGAAGTACGGCTTGAACTGCGGGCGCGGGACGCCGATCTCGGGGCCGCCGAGGCCGAACGAGACCAGGCCCTCCGGGCGCAGGTCGACGGCGAGCCGCGCGGTCTCCTCGGCCGCCGCCAGCCCGGCCTCGCCAGGGATGTCGAAGCACCAGCGCAGGATGACGCCGAGCTCTGCCTCGGCCGCCTTCCGCGCGTCCTCGATCGCATCCATGAAGGCGCGCTCGTCGATGCCGCGGCGGGTGGAGCTGTACGGGGTGATGGTCAGCTCGGCGTACCGGATGTTCTGGCGGGCCATGTCGCGGGCGACCTCGTAGGTCAGCAGCCGGACGTCCTCAGGGGTGCGGATGAGGTCGACGACGGAGAGGTAGACCTCGATGAAGTGCGCGAAGTCGGTGAAGGTGAAGTAGTCCGCCAGCGCCTCGGGGTCCGTCGGCACCTTCGAGTCGGGGTGCCGCGCGGCCAGTTCGGCCACGATGCGCGGAGAGGCGGAGCCGACGTGGTGCACGTGGAGTTCCGCCTTGGGCAGCCCAGCGATGAAGGAATGGAGATCGGGCACGGGGTCCTCCGGGATGACGGCGGTGCGGGCAGGTCGCCTCATCGTAGGCAGGCCACCGGGGTGTCAGGGGCAGCGCTTAGCATGGCCGTACGAGAGAGGGGGGCGCCGGAATGTCCGAAGAGAACCCGGGGGCGGGGGCGCGGGATCCGTGGGCGCCGCCGGAGAGCCCGAGCGTGCCGCTGGAGAAGAAGCCGGCGGCGGAGCCGCCGCGGCAGGGGGTCCACGACCAGCCGACCGTGGCCGGGGGCCTGCCGGGTGCCGGGCAGACCCCGGCCTACGGCGGGCCACCGGTGCCGGGTCCCGGCACGCCCGCCTACGCCCAGCCGGCCGTACCGGCGTACGGCGCGCCGGGTCCGGAGCAGGGCTACGGCTATCCGGGCGGCCCGGCGCAGCAGTACCCCGGGTATCCGGGCTACCCCGGTTACCCCGGATACCCCGGATACCCGGGCTACAACCAGGGCTGGGGCGGCCCCCAGCCGAGGAACGGCTTCGGCGTGACGGCGCTGGTGCTGGGCATCCTCGCGGTCGTGCTCTTCTGCGCCAGCATCTTCGCGGTGCTCATCGGCGTCACGGCCGTGGTCTTCGGAGTGCTCGGCCGGTCCCGCGCCAAGCGGGGCGAGGCGGACAACGCAGGCCAGGCACTGGCCGGCATCATTCTCGGGGCCGTGGGCATCGTGCTGGGCGCGGTGATGTTCGGGCTGATCGTCGCGGGCGCGATATTCGAGAGCGGGGGCGGCAGCGGCGAGTACGACTACGACGAGGACCCGCCGGCGTTCTCGACCAGCCTGGTCGTCGAGCGGTAGTCGTCGGCGAGCCAGGGCCAGGCACCCCGGAGTCCGGCCTCCAGCAGCGGCACCATGCGGAAGGCCGCGTCGCCGAGTCCGCCGAAGGTGTGACGGGTCGGCAGGTCCGTGGGCAGGTGGCCGACCCGGTGGCCCCCCAGGTTCCACGTGTAGACGGGGACGCGGGAGGGGATCCGGGAGGCCGGGTGGCCCAGGCGGCCGTGCGGGGCGGCCTGCTCGTCCGTGATGATCAGGACCCGGTCGTGCCGGTCGTAGTGCCTGACCACGGCGGCGGTCGTCTCGGTGCCGCCGAGTTCCCGGAAGCGCTCCAGGACCCGGAGCACGCCCTCACCCCGCTCGTACCGCACGCGGTGGCTGTACGAGCCGAACTGCACCAGGTCCGCCGCCTCGGCCCGCAGCGCCAGTGCCGTGCCGAACACGGCGGCCGCGTCGGCCCGGTTCAGCTGCGAGCGCTCCGACAGCGGTTCCCACATCGACCCGGAGCGGTCCACCAGCACCAGGGTCCGTCCCGGCAGGGCGGGTACGTTCGCCAATGAGTGGCCCAGCGCCCGTTCCAGCGGCTCCGCCCAGCGAGCCGAGGGAGCGTGGCGGTACGCGGCCAGGTAGCGGAAGGGGAACTGCCGCGAGGCGGCCACCGCCTCCGGGTCCGAGATCCTCTCGGCCACCCGGGCGGCCACCTCGTCGGAGACGCCCGCCCCGTCGAAGTTGCGCAGGTTTCGCACGAGCGCCATCGGGCCCATGGACGGGATGATCGCCTCCCAGGCGGCGGCGTCCAGCGGCCCCTGGAGCCAGCCGGCCAGCGCCTCCCAGGTCAGCCCGGCCCGTGCCAGCCGCTCCGCGCCGCCGGCAGCCGTCACGGCCGGCCGTCGAGCCGCAACCGGGAGCTCCATCAGCTCCCGGTGCGCGCCGAGCACCGGCACCGAGGCGGGCGGGACGGCCCGGGCGGGACGGTGCCGGCGGTCCAGGGCGTGCCGGAACAGGTCGCCCTGCCAGGGCTTGGCCGGGTCGGGCGTGGCGTGCGTGAGGTTGAGGACGTCGCCGAAGCGGAACTCCTGCGCGGCGGTGTCGTACTTGAGCAGGGACCGCCCGTGGTAGAGCCGCCGCACGGCGTCGGCGACGCCGCGTTTGACGGGCTTGGGCAGGGCCCGCCCGTACGTTGCCGTCCAGTGGGCCAGCAGCGCCCCGGGCTCGTCGGCCCGCTGGAGTACGGAGTCGACGACGCCGCGGTTGGCGGGGCCCCCGGTGGCTCCGGCGTCCAGGCGGGCCTTGACGTAGGCGGCCGCGCCGACGAGGGACGCCCGGCGCACGTGGGCGCTGCCGCGCAGCCAGGACAGGAGCCCGGCCGTCCACTCCGGGTCCTCGACCGCGAGCCGCCGGACGAGGAGGGTGTAGCGGTGCTCGCGGGCGGCAGCGGTCTCGGCGGAGGTCTCCTCACCCGCGAAGAGGGCGACGGCGAGGACGAACAGCTCGGACCGCGGGTCACGGACGTACCCCTTGCCGCCCTGGTCGGTGTAGGCCCCCCGCCACATGCCGCCGCCCTCCCTCAGCAGGGCGGGCATCCGGGCGGCCGCCGCCACGGACGGCGACACGAGCATGGTGGACCACGTCTTGGACTCGCGGCGGTGGAAGCGAGGCAGGCGAATCCCCCCGGATTCAGTGTCGGCGAAGGCGGAGCCGGGCCCGGCGGGCGGTCTGACCGGCCGCCGGGCCGCGGGCCGCGCACGGCGGCCTCCCGAGATCGGAAAGGGGCGGCGGCGTCACTTGTGTCAGAAAAGGAAGTAGCCGCAGCCCGCGCACCGGGAGGCGCGTGGCAACGACGTGGAGCCTAGGCCGGGCCCCGCGCCGCCGCCACCGGATTAACGCCCGGCCCGCCGCCGGCCCCGGCTCCGGCTCCGCCGGGCTCCGGCTCCGCCCCCGGATCGTCGGTCGGCGCTCCTACTCGCCCGCCCGCAGCCGCTCCCGGGCGTCCATCAGCGCGAAGCCCAGCAGGTTCAGCCCGCGCCACCGCTGCGGCACCAGCGCGTCCGGCGAGTCGGCGGCCAGCCCGATGCCCCAGATCCGGTCCAGCGGGCTCGCCTCCACCAGGACCCGCTCGCCCGTCCCCAGCAGGAAGGAGCGCAGGGCCGGGTCGGAGCCGAACTTGTGCACGCTGCCCTCGACCACGATGGCGTACCGCTCGCGCTCCCACACCGCGTCGTCGAACCCGCGCACCAGCCGCCCGGCCTTCTTGGCCTCGGCCGGTGTCGCCGCGGCCAGGGCGGTGGCCAGCGCCTCCTCGTCCCCGAAGAGCCGCGCCTTGCCGGCCATCATCCAGTGCTCGGCCGTCGCGTACTCCACGTCACCCACAGTGAACGGAGAGGGCCACCACTGTGAGAGACAGCTCGGTCCGAGCGTCCCGTCGGCCCGCGGCCGGTGCCCCCAGAAGGGCAGGTACTTGACTCGCTCACCCCGGTTGACCTGCTCGATCAACTTGTCGATCTTCGCCATGCACGCGAGTCTGGCAGTCGCCACTGACACTTCGTACGGGATTTCTCCTCCCACGCGACACATGGTCGACCGATTCCGTCGCGTAACCAAAAGGCAACAACGGAATCACTTGTTGGAGGAGAAGGCCTCTGTCAGGATCGGCACTCAATTCGAGCTGGAGCTACGGAGAGCGTGATGGGCAACCGCTTCCAGGTTAAGGACCGCTTCGCGGACGGCGCACAATTCATCGACGGAAAGCTGAGGACCGGAACCTCCGGACAATCACACACCGTGGTGAACCCCGCCACCGGCGAGGAGGTCCTCACCTACGCCCTCGCCTCGACCGCCGACGTGGACGAGGCCGTGGCCGCCGCCAAGGCGGCCTTCCCGGGCTGGGCCGCCGCCACTCCCGGCGAGCGCTCCGACGCCCTGCACCGCCTCGCCGCGGTCCTCGCCGAGCAGGCCGACGACTTCGCGTACGCCGAGTCCCTGCAGTGCGGCAAGCCGCTCAAGCTGAGCACCGAGTTCGACGTGCCGGGCACGATCGACAACACCGCCTTCTTCGCCGGTGCGGCCCGCCACCTCCAGGGCCAGGCCGCCGGCGAGTACTCCGGCGACCACACCTCGTACGTACGCCGGGAGCCGATCGGCGTGGTCGGCTCCATCGCCCCCTGGAACTACCCGCTCCAGATGGCCGCCTGGAAGATCCTCCCGGCCGTGGCCGCGGGCAACACGATCGTTCTCAAGCCGGCCGAGCTGACGCCCCTGACCTCCCTGATGTTCGCCCAGGCGGCGAAGGAGGCGGGCATCCCCGACGGCGTGATCAACATCGTCACGGGCGCCGGCCGCGAGGCGGGCGAGCACCTCGTGGGCCACCCCGACGTGGCCATGACCTCCTTCACCGGCTCCACGGCGGTCGGCAAGCGGGTCGCCGAGATCGCCACCGCCACCGTGAAGCGGCTCCACCTGGAGCTCGGCGGCAAGGCCCCCTTCGTGGTCTTCGACGACGCCGACCTGGAGGCCGCCGCCAACGGCGCGGTCGCCGCCTCCCTCATCAACACCGGCCAGGACTGCACCGCCGCCACCCGCGCGTACGTCCAGCGCCCCCTCCACGACGCCTTCGTCGCCCGCGTCGCGGAGCTGATGGCGTCCGTCCGCGTCGGCGACCCCTTCGCCCCCGGCACCGACCTCGGCCCGCTCGTCTCCCATGTCCAGCGCGACCGGGTCGCCGCCTTCGTCGAGCGCGCCCGCGGGTACGCCACCGTCGTGACCGGCGGCGAGGCGCCCGGAGGGGAGCTCGCGGACGGCGCGTACTATCTGCCCACGCTGATCGCGGACGCGGCCCAGGACAGCGAGGTCGTCCAGTCCGAGATCTTCGGGCCGGTCCTCGCCGTGCTGCCCTTCGACACCGACGACGAGGGCATCGAGCTCGCCAACGACACCCCGTACGGGCTCGCCGCCTCCGCCTGGAGCCGCGACGTGTACCGGGCCAACCGCGCCACCCGCGAGATCAAGGCGGGCTGCGTCTGGGTCAACGACCACATCCCGATCATCAGCGAGATGCCGCACGGCGGCTACAAGGCCAGCGGCTACGGAAAGGACATGTCGACGTACTCCTTCGAGGAGTACACGCAGGTCAAGCACGTGATGTACGACAACACCGGGGTGCCGCGCAAGGACTGGCACCGCACGATCTTCGGGGACCGATAAACAGCGCTCCGCCCGACCAGCGGAACACGACACATTGGAAAGGGCCCAGCGCATGGAGCACCACGAGCCCGAGCTCTCCTCGGCGGAAGTCGCGGCGATGCGACGCAGTCTCACCAGCGGGCGCGGCGCCCTGACGCGCCGCTCGCTGCTGCGCGCGTCCGGGATCGGCGCACTGACTCTGGGCGGCCTCGGCACCCTGAGCGCGTGCGGCATCCCGCCGGCGAAGCGGAACGACGGCTCCGCCCCCGCCGACGACGACCATTCGGCCCAGGAGAAGGTGATCAACTTCTCCAACTGGACCGAGTACATGGACACCAGCGAGGACGAGAAGCACCGGCCGACCCTGGAGGAGTTCACCAAACGCACCGGGATCAAGGTCAAGTACACCGAGGACATCAACGACAACGTCGAGTTCTTCGGGAAGATCAGGCCGCAGCTCGCCGCGGGTCAGGAGACCGGCCGCGACCTCATCGTCGTCACCGACTGGCTGGCCGCGCGCATGATCAAGCTCGGCTGGGTGCAGCAGCTCGACCCGGCCCACCTGCCGCACGCCTTCGCCAATCTCTCGCAGCAGTTCCGGATGCCCGACTGGGACCCGGGCCGCGCCTTCTCCTACCCGTGGACCGGCATCTCGACGGTCATCGCGTACAACACGAAGGCCACCGGCGGCAAGAAGGTCGACTCCGTCACCCAGATGCTCGACGACCCGACCCTGAAGGGCCGCGTCGGCTTCCTGACGGAGATGCGCGACACGGTCGGCATGACCCTGCTCGACATGGGCAAGGACCCGGCCACCTTCACCACCCCGGACTACGACGCCGCGATCGCCCGCCTGCAGAAGGGCGTCGACAAGAAGCAGATCCGCCGCTTCACCGGCAACGACTACACCTCGGACCTGGACAAGGGCGACCTCGCTGCCTGTCTGGCCTGGGCCGGCGACATCATCCAGCTCCAGGCCGACAACCCGGACATCCAGTACGCCATCCCGGCCGCCGGCTACATGACCTCCACGGACAACCTGCTGGTCCCGGCCAAGGCACGGCACAAGACCAACGCCGAGCGGCTCATCGACTACTACTACGAGCCCCCGGTCGCCGCCCAGCTCGCCGCGTACATCAACTACGTCTGCCCGGTCGAGGGCGTCAAGCCCGAGCTCGCCAAGATCGACCCCGCGCTGGCCGACAACCCCCTGATCATCCCGGACAAGGCCATGGCCGCGAAGTCCCACGCGTTCCGTTCCCTCACCGTCGCCGAGGAGCGGGACTACGAGGAGAAGTTCGCCAAGCTCATCGGCGCCTGAGCCCGCCCCCCTTTCCGAATTCCACACCACGGGACCGCGACCCATGACTGAAAAGACCGCGGGCGGCGACGTCCGCCTCACCGGGATCAGCAAGCACTACGGCTCCTTCACCGCCGTGCACCCGCTCGACCTGACCATCCCCCAGGGGTCCTTCTTCGCCCTGCTGGGCGCCTCCGGCTGCGGCAAGACCACCACGCTGCGCATGATCGCCGGCCTGGAGGACCCGTCCACCGGCACGGTCCACCTCGGCGACCGTGACGTCACCGGCCTGGCGCCGTACAAGCGCCCGGTGAACACGGTGTTCCAGAGCTACGCGCTCTTCCCGCACATGGACATCTTCGAGAACATCGCCTTCGGACTGCGCCGCCGCGGCGTCAAGTCGGTCAAGAAGCAGGTGGACGAGATGATCGAGCTCGTCCAGCTCGGCGAGCACGCCCGCAAGAAGCCCCACCAGCTCTCCGGTGGCCAGCAGCAGCGCGTCGCCGTCGCCCGCGCCCTGATCAACCACCCGCAGGTGCTCCTCCTTGACGAGCCCCTCGGCGCCCTCGACCTCAAGCTGCGCCGCCAGATGCAGCTGGAGCTCAAGCGCATCCAGACCGAGGTCGGCATCACCTTCGTGCACGTCACCCACGACCAGGAGGAGGCCATGACCATGGCCGACACGGTCGCGGTGATGAACGGCGGCCGCGTCGAGCAGCTCGGCGCCCCCGCGGAGCTCTACGAGAACCCGCGCACCACCTTCGTGGCCAACTTCCTCGGCACCTCGAACCTGATCGAGACCTCGGTCGAGGAGGCGGGCTCCGGCGACGTGGTCGTCTCCGCGGCCGGCGCCAAGCTTCGCCTGCCGGCGGACCGATGTTCCACGACCCCCCGGGCAGGCGGCCGGCTGCTGGTCGGCGTCCGCCCCGAGAAGATCTCCCTGGTCCCGGCGGACGAGGAGCACACCGTCCCCGACGGCCGCAACAAGGTCACCGGCCGGATCGTGAACTCCTCCTTCATCGGCGTCTCGACCCAGTTCGTCATCGACAGCCCGGTCTGCCCGGAGCTGGAGGTGTACGTCCAGAACATCGAGCGGGACGCGCGCCTGACCCCCGGCACCGAGGTCGTCCTCCACTGGAACCCGGCGCACACCTTCGGCCTCGATGCCTCCCAGGACATCGACGCGGGCGTCGAGACGGTCGGGGAGAGCGCATGACGACCGCCACCGAAGCGCCCCCCGCCCCGCCGCAGGCGGAGCCGCCGGTCCACAGGCCCTCCGTACGGCGCAAGCTGGTCCCGTACTGGCTGCTGCTCCCCGGCATCCTGTGGCTGCTGGTCTTCTTCGTCCTGCCGATGGTCTACCAGGCCTCGACCTCCGTGCAGACCGGCTCCCTGGAGCAGGGCTTCGAGGTCACCTGGCACTTCCAGACCTACTGGGACGCCTTCACCGAGTACCTCCCGCAGTTCCTGCGCTCGCTGCTGTACGCCGGCACCGCGACCGTGCTCTGCCTGCTGCTCGGCTACCCGCTCGCGTACCTGATCGCCTTCCGGGCCGGCCGCTGGCGCAACCTGCTGCTGATCCTGGTGATCGCGCCGTTCTTCACCAGCTTCCTGATCCGCACGCTCGCCTGGAAGACGATCCTCGCGGACGACAGCGTCGTGGTGGACGTGCTCAACACCCTGCACCTCCTGGACGTCACCAGCTGGCTGGGGATGACCGAGGGCGACCGCGTGCTGGCCACGCCCCTGGCGGTGGTCTGCGGTCTGACGTACAACTTCCTGCCCTTCATGATCCTGCCGCTCTACACCTCGCTGGAGCGCATCGACACCCGTCTGCACGAGGCGGCCGGCGACCTGTACGCCACCCCGGCCACCACCTTCCGCAAGGTGACCTTCCCGCTGTCGATGCCGGGCGTGGTCTCGGGCACGCTGCTCACCTTCATCCCGGCGAGCGGCGACTACGTCAACGCCGAGCTGCTCGGCTCGACGGACACCCGCATGATCGGCAACGTCATCCAGTCGCAGTACCTGCGGATCCTGGACTACCCCACGGCGGCCGCGCTGTCGCTCATCCTGATGGCCATCGTGCTGATCATGGTCACCGTCTACATCCGCCGCGCCGGAACGGAGGACCTGGTCTGATGCAGTGGCTCCGACGCAACTTCGTCGTCATCGCCGGCCTCGGCACGCTCGCGTACCTGATCCTGCCGAACGTCGTGGTGACGGTCTTCTCCTTCAACAACCCCGCCGGGCGGTTCAACTACGCCTGGCAGGAGTTCTCGCTGGAGGCCTGGAAGGACCCGTGCGGCGTCGCCGACATGTGCGGCTCCCTCTCGCTGTCCCTCCAGATCGCCCTCTGGTCGACCATCGGCGCGACCGTCCTGGGCACGATGATCGCCTTCGCCCTGGTCCGGTACCGCTTCCGGGCGCGCGGCGCGGTCAACTCGCTGATCTTCCTGCCGATGGCGATGCCCGAGATCGTGATGGCGGCCTCGCTGCTCGCCCTCTTCCTCAACATGGGCATCGAGCTGGGCTTCTGGACCATCCTGATCGCCCACATCATGTTCTGCCTCAGCTTCGTCGTGGCCGCCGTCAAGGCGCGCGTGCTCTCGATGGACCCGAGGCTGGAGGAGGCCGCCCGGGACCTCTATGCGAGCCCGGTGCAGACCTTCCTCCGGGTCACCCTCCCGATCGCCGCCCCCGGCATCGCGGCCGGTGCCCTGCTCTCCTTCGCCCTGTCGTTCGACGACTTCATCATCACGAACTTCAACTCGGGCAACACGGTCACCTTCCCCATGTTCGTGTGGGGATCGGCCCAGCGCGGCACGCCCGTGCAGATCAACGTCATCGGTACGGCGATGTTCGTCATCGCGGTGCTGGTGGTGCTCGCCGGCCAGACGGTCAGCAGCCGGCGCAGGAAACAGGCGCGGAACTGAGCACAGGACTCAGCGCGCAGAACCAAGCAGTTCCGTAAGGAGTTGGAAGCCATGGCCCCAGTCGCCATGCGTACCGTTGCACAATCCCTTTCCGACGCGCTGCCGGTCTCGTACTGGCTGGACGACCCCGGCAGGCCCGCCCCGCAGCCGGCCCTCACCGGCGACGAGCACTGCGACCTGCTCGTCATCGGCGGTGGCTACACCGGTCTGTGGACCGCGCTCCTGGCCAAGGAGCGCGACCCCGGGCGGGACGTCGTACTGATCGAGAGCAAGGAGGCGGGCTGGGCCGCCTCCGGCCGGAACGGCGGCTTCTGCGCCGCCTCCCTCACGCACGGCCTGGCCAACGGCATCGCCCGCTGGCCCGCGGAACTGCCGAGGCTGGAGGAGCTGGGCGCCCGCAACCTCGACGCCATCGAGGCGGCCGTCGCCCGCTACGGCATCGAGTGCGACTTCGAGCGCACCGGCGAGATCGACGTCGCCACCGAGCCGCACCAGGTGGAGGAGCTCAAGGAGCTGCACGCCGAGGCCGAGCGCCTGGGCCTGGGCGACGGCTCGGTCTTCCTCGACCAGGACGAGGTGCGCGCCGAGGTCGACTCGCCCACCTTCCTCGGCGGCGTGTGGGACCGCGACGGCGTCGCCATGCTGCACCCCGCCAGGCTCGCGTGGGGCCTCAAGGAGGCCTGCCTCGGGCTCGGCGTGAGGATCTACGAGAACACCCGCGGCCTGGAGCTCACCTCCTCCGGCGCCGGGATGGCCGTCCGCACCCCGTACGGCCGGGTGCAGGCGCGCCGGGTGGCGCTGGGCACCAACATCTTCCCGTCGCTGGTCAAGCGCATCCGCCCGTACACCGTCCCGGTCTACGACTACGCGCTGATGACCGAGCCGCTCACGCCCGAGCAGCTCGCGGCCGTCGGCTGGAAGAACCGGCAGGGCCTGGGCGACAGCGCCAACCAGTTCCACTACTTCCGGATCACCGCCGACAACCGCATCCTCTGGGGCGGCTACGACGCCATCTACCCCTACGGCGGCAAGCTCGACTCCGAGTACGACCACCGGCCGGAGACCTACCTCAAGCTGGCCGGGCACTTCTTCACCTGCTTCCCGCAGCTGGAGGGGATCCGCTTCAGCCACGCGTGGGGCGGGGCCATCGACACCTGCTCCCGCTTCTCGGCGTTCTTCGGCAAGGCGTACTCCGGCAAGGTCGCCTACGCCGCCGGCTACACCGGCCTCGGCGTCGGCTCCACGCGCTTCGGCGCGGACGTGATGCTGGACCTGCTGGCGGGGGAGCGGACGGAGCGGACCGAGCTGAAGATGGTCCGCACGAAGCCGATGCCCTTCCCGCCCGAGCCGTTCAAGTGGACCGGCATCGCGCTGACCAAGTGGTCGCTGGCCCGGGCCGACGAGCGCAGCGGGCACCGCAACCTCTGGCTGAAGACGCTGGACCGCTTCGGCCTCGGCTTCGACAGCTGATCCCATGATCGACGGTCGTGCGCCCCCGGGACCCGGGGGCGCACACCCATGATCGGGACGTGACCCCCTTCACCACGGTCCGACGGCCCAACCCGCGTCATCGCGGGGCCGTACCGCGCTCTCCCCGGGTAAGACGTGCCGTCAACACGGAGGGAGAGCAGCCCATGTCGCGCTCGGAGGCGCCGTCGGCCAAGGCCGCGGTGGAATGGCTGGTTTCGGTGGCGCCGGATCCCGACGCCTGCCGCTGGGAGTGGGAGCGCAGCCCCCTCGGGGTCACGCTCCTCCCCGCGGGCCGGAGCTGGGACGTCCTGATCCTGCCCGGCGACCTCGGGCACCCGACCCTCGGCGTGCTCGCCCGCCTGGTCGCCCGGCCCGGCCCGGTGCTCGCCGACTTCGGCGACTCCCGGCTGGGCTTCTTCGTCCCCGCGGGCACCGCCACGCGCTGGCTGGGCACGGGGGTACGGGGCGCCGGCCGCGGCACCTGGATCGTGGTCCCGTACCCCGGCCGGGCCACCGGCGGGGTGCGCTGGCTGGTGCCGCCGGACGGCTCCGGCGTCCTGACCGACCCGGCCGTCCTGGAACTGGCGATGCACGAGGCCGCGGCCGTGGTGGCGCGCGAGGGGAGCGAGGGGTCTTGACAACCTGATTGGTCTGGACCATGTTGTGCGCGATCCGGCTCCTCCCCGGCACGCGCCGATCCGTTGCGTGCCGAACTCCCCCACGTGCGGAGGCAGTTGTGCTGCGCACCCCCACGCGCTTCCTCTCCGGTCCGGTCGCCGCGGCCCTCGCCGCGGCCGGACTCGCCGCGGCGGTCCCGCCGGCCGCCGCGGCCGATGCCGACCTCGCACGCAACGGCGGCTTCGAGTCCGGCCTCGACGGCTGGACCTGCACCGCCGGCAGCGGAACCACCGTCGGCAGTCCCGTCCACGGCGGCGGCGCCGCCCTCAAGGCCACCCCGGCCGGCCAGGACAACGCGCGCTGCGCACAGACCGTCACCGTTCGGCCGGGCTCCACGTACACCCTCTCGGCCTGGGTCCAGGGTGCGTACGTCTACCTCGGCGCCACCGGCACCGGCACCACCGACCCGTCCACCTGGACCCAGTCCGCCGGCGGCTGGACCAGGCTCTCCACCAGCTTCACCACCGGCGCCGCCACCACCCAGGTCACCGTGTACACCCACGGCTGGTACGGCCAGCCCGCGCACCACGTCGACGACCTCACGCTCGTCGGCCCCGCCCCCGACGGCGGCCAGCAGCAGCCGCCGGCCACCCCCGCAGGGCTCACCGCGGGCGCCGTCACCGCCGACAGCGTCGCCCTGTCCTGGAACGCCGTGGCCGGCGCCACCGGCTACCGCGTCCACCGCGACGGCACCCAGGTGCTCACCACGACCGGCACCACCGCCACCGTCACCGGACTGGCCCCCTCCACCACCTACACCTTCCAGGTCAGCGCCACCAGCAGCGCGGGGGAGTCGGCCAGGAGCGCGGGCGTGCCCGCCACCACGACCGGCGGCGGGGGCAACCCCGGCGGCGGGCTGCCCGCGCACGCCCTGGTCGGCTACCTGCACACGAGCTTCGCCAACGGCTCCGGCTACGTCCGGATGGCCGACGTGCCCGCCTCCTGGGACGTGATCAACCTGGCCTTCGGCGAGCCGACCTCCGTCACCTCCGGCGACATCCGCTTCCGGCTCTGCCCCGCCTCCGAGTGTCCGAACGTCGAGACGGCCGCCGAGTTCAAGGCCGCGATCAGGGCGAAGCAGGCGGCGGGCAAGAAGGTCCTGATCTCCATAGGCGGCCAGAACGGCCAGGTGCAGCTCGCGACCGCCGCCGCCCGCGACGCCTTCGTCTCCTCCGTCTCGAAGATCATCGACGAGTACGGGCTCAACGGACTGGACATCGACTTCGAGGGCCACTCCCTCTCCCTGGCCGCCGGCGACACCGACTTCCGCAGTCCCACCACGCCCGTGATCGTCAACCTGGTCTCGGCCCTGAAGACCCTGAAGGCCCGCTACGGCCCGGACTTCGTGCTCACCATGGCGCCCGAGACCTTCTTCGTGCAGCTCGGCTACCAGTTCTACGGCTCCGGACAGTGGGGCGGCCAGGACCCGCGGGCCGGCGCCTATCTGCCCGTCATCCACGCCCTGCGCGACGACCTCACCCTCCTGCACGTCCAGGACTACAACTCCGGGCCGGTCATGGGCCTCGACAACCAGTACCACTCGATGGGCGGCGCCGACTTCCACATCGCCATGACCGACATGCTGCTCACCGGCTTCCCCGTGGCCGGCAACACCGCCCGGGTCTTCCCGCCGCTGCGGCCGGAGCAGGTGGCGATCGGCCTGCCCGCCACGACGAACGCGGGCAACGGCCACACCCCGCCCGCCGAGGTGAACAAGGCGCTGGACTGCCTCACGAAGAAGACCGGCTGCGGTACGTACGCCACCCACGGGACCTGGCCCGGCCTGCGCGGGCTGATGACCTGGTCGGTCAACTGGGACCGGTTCGGGGGCTGGGAGTTCAGCCGGAACTTCGACGCGTACTTCGGCTGACCGCCCGCGCCACCGGCAGCACCAGCAGGAAGCTCAGGCAGGCACTGGCCAGCACGTCCAGCGGCCAGTGCCAGCCGCGCAGCACCAGCCCCGCGGCCGTGAGGACCACCAGGGCGAGGGCGAGCGGCACCGGCCAGTTCCGGCGCGCGTAGGGGCGTACGAGCAGGGCCGCGGCGGTGTACGCGACCGCGGCGGTGGCCGTGTGGCCCGAGGGGTAGTACCCGGCGGCCCAGGGCTCCAGCGGGCCGGGCCGGGCCGTCCACGCCTTGAGCGGCACGATCACCGCGGGTACCAGGGCCATCGACAGGCCGGCGGTCAGCGCCGGCCCCCAGCGCCGCGAGCGGCGCGCCGCGTACGCCATGGCGAGCACCAGCACGGGCACGGCCACCGGGATGTTGCCGAGGTCGGCCAGCCGCTCGGTGACGGAGTCGGGCACGGCCCGCACGAGGGCACGGCTCAGCCGCTCGTCCGGACCCAGCAGGGGTCCCCGGACCAGCACCTGCCAGGTGATCAGGGAGAAGAGCAGGGCGCAGAGGGCGGCGCAGAACGCCGCCCCTCGCGCTGCCGAGAAGGCCGGCCGCCCCGGAACAGGGGGGATGGTTCCGGGGCGGCCGCCCGGATCGGGTCGCCGCGCGCTCCGGGGGGTTTGGAGCGGGCGGCCGTCCGATCGGTGAGGAGTGCCGGGGCCAGGGGCTCCGGCGGGGTGGGTGAAGACACGACCGTCAGGGAGCTGGGGAAGCTCGGTGCCGGCTTCGTCCGCGGTCTCCCGCGGGCGGGGTGTTTCACTCATCTGCAGAAACCGTACGGCACCGAAAAGGGGACCGACAGCGGGAACGCGGTCCCGCCATCGGCCCCCCACACCTTCTTCACAGTGCCCGACGGGTTACCGGCGGTACTGCGAAAGGGTGTTCAAGACCTGGCCGTTCAGATGGCCGAGAACGCGGCCTCGATGACGTCCAGGCCCTCGTTCAGCAGGTCCTCGCCGATCACCAGCGGCGGCAGGAAGCGCAGCACGTTGCCGTACGTGCCACAGGTGAGGACCAGCACGCCCTCGGCGTGGCAGGCCTTGGCCAGCGCGGCGGCGGCGGCCGCGTTCGGCTCCTTGGTGGCGCGGTCCGTGACCAGTTCGATGGCGATCATGGCGCCGCGGCCGCGGATGTCGCCGATGACCTCGTACTTCTCGGCCATCGCGGAGAGGCGGGTCTTCATGACCTCCTCGATGCGCTTGGCCTTGCCGTTGAGGTCGAGCTCCTTCATGGTCTCGATGGAGCCCAGCGCACCGGCGCAGGCCACCGGGTTGCCGCCGTAGGTGCCGCCCAGGCCGCCCGCGTGCGGGGCGTCCATGATCTCGGCGCGGCCGGTGACGGCGGCCAGCGGCAGACCGCCGGCGATGCCCTTGGCGGTGGTGATCAGGTCCGGGACGATGCCCTCGTCCTCACACGCGAACCACTGGCCGGTGCGGCAGAAGCCGGACTGGATCTCGTCGGCGACGAAGACGATGCCGTTGTCGTTGGCGAACTTCACGATGGCCGGCAGGAAGCCCTTGGCCGGCTCGATGAAGCCGCCCTCGCCGAGGACCGGCTCGATGATGATCGCGGCGACGTTCTCGGCGCCGATCTGCTTGCTGATCTGGTCGATGGCCTGGGCGGCGGCCTCGGGGCCGCAGTTCTCCGGGCCGGTGGGCCAGCGGTAGCCGTAGGCGACCGGAACGCGGTAGACCTCGGGGGCGAACGGACCGAAGCCCTGCTTGTACGGCATGTTCTTCGCCGTCAGCGCCATCGTGAGGTTGGTGCGGCCGTGGTAGCCGTGGTCGAAGACGACGACGGCCTGGCGCTTGGTGTACGCACGGGCGATCTTGACGGCGTTCTCGACGGCCTCGGCGCCGGAGTTGAACAGCGCCGACTTCTTGGCGTGGTCGCCCGGGGTCAGCTCGGCGAGCGCCTCGCAGACCTCCACGTAGCCCTCGTAGGGGGTGACCATGAAGCAGGTGTGGGTGAAGTCGGCCAGCTGCGCGGAGGCGCGGCGCACGACGGCCTCGGCGGAGGCGCCGACGGAGGTCACGGCGATGCCGGAGCCGAAGTCGATCAGGCGGTTGCCGTCGATGTCCTCGATGATGCCGCCGCCCGCACGGGCCGTGAAGACGGGGAGCACCGAGCCCACGCCGCCGGCCACGGTGCCGAGGCGGCGGGCCTGCAGCTCCTGCGACTTGGGGCCGGGGATCGCGGTGACGAGCTTGCGCTCCTGCGGAACAGCGGTCATGGGGGCTCCTGGGGTGTTTCGGACGCAACTGTGTCTTTGTCCGCAGGCTAGGCCCGGCGAGGGGGGCGGGGCATGCTCCGTTCGGGAGTGGTCTCCGCGTGTCCTTGTCCGCTGCGGCCATAGGGAGTGTCTCGTGGATCATGCCGGGACGCAGCTCGTGGGGCGCGCACGGCCACTAGATTGAGCGGCGCAGCACTGTGAGCGGTCAGGGGGCAGGGGTCATGGACACCGAAGGCACGCACGAGGCGGCGGGCGGCGGCGCGTACGGCACCAAGGGGGCCGGCCTCCCCGCGCAGGCCGGCGCCCCGCAGGTCCCCCCGCCACCGGCCCACGCCCCCGCCACCACCCCACCCCTGGCCGACTGGCTCCGCACCCCCCGCCCCCAGGCCGCCCCGGGCACCTGGCGCCCGGGCCACGTCCCGCGTGCGGAGCGCGCCGCGGACGAGGTGCCCGACCGGGCGCTGCTCACCAGCGCCGTGATCTCCTTCCTCGCCTGCGTCCTCGTCTGGTCCCTGCTGCGCAACGGCCTGATCCCGTACTGGACGCTCCCGCTGAAGCTCTTCACCCCCGACAGCTGGTGGTCGGCCTTCGGCGGCGAGCCGGTCGACGGGACCGGGGCGCGCACCGCCCTGTGGTGGTACGAACTGCTGATCGACGCCGCGCTGCTGTACGGGTTCGGCCGGCTCGGCAACTGGCGGGGCGCCTGGCAGCGGCTGGTCGTGGCGCGGGGCGTCTGGGCGCAGGTGGCGGGCGTGGTTGCCGTCATGCTGCTCGCCCTCGCGCTGATCGGGGGCGAGGCCGTACCGGTCCGGCCTCTGGCGTATCTGGCCGTCCCGTACGACTTCTCCTCGCCCGGCGCCCAGCAGCACAACAAGGAGATGACCGAGACCGCCAACGCCGTGATCAACCTGGCGGTGGTGCTCCTGCTGACCTGGGCCGGCGGGCTCTTCGGACTGCTGCGCGGCCGAAACCGCCGCGCGGAGCCGGCCGGGCACGCCGCGCCGCCGGCCGAGCCGGCCGAGGACCCCGTCGAGTGGGGTGAGGTGCGGGGGGCCGGGTTGGGGGAGGTGGCCGATCTGTTGCGCGGGGAGGTCGCGGGCGGGCGGATGAACGACGTCGACTACGCCCGGATCCGGCGCGCCTGGCGGTCCGTGCAGGCCGACCCCTCGCGCCTGCGGGCCTTCGCGCAGGCCGTGCGCGACAAGGGCGCCGGCGCCTGCGTGCACCCCTCCGGCGTGCGGGACCTGCCGGTCCGCGCCGCCCGGCACGACCTCGTCACCGGCCAGGTCCGCATCGGCCGCGCCGACCCCGGCGAGCGCAACCCCTACGCCCGCCGCGGCACCGGCGTCGCCCTCGACACCGGGCTCCTCGGCACCTCGCTCCTCGCCGTCGGCCCCTCCGGCGCGGGCAAGACCGCCCGCCTCGTCCGGCCCGTCGTCGAGTCCCTCGCCCTCCAGGCCCTGGCCGGCCAGGCCGCCGTCGTCGCCGTCGGAGCCGCCGGCACCCGGCTCGGCCCCGACGACGCCTACGACGTCGTGGTCCGCGTCGGCGACCCCGCCTCCCGCTACGACCTCGACCTCTACGGCGGCACCACCGACGCCGACGAGGCCGCCGGCCTGCTCGCCGAGGCCCTCGCGGGAGACGTCCCCGGCACCGACGTACGCCGCGCCGCCACCGCGCTCGCCCAGTTGCTCGGCCCCTTCCGGGCGGCGTACGGGCGCTTCCCCGGCGTCCCGGAGCTGCGCGAGCTGCTCGACGCCGTCCCCGCGGCCGTCGACGCCCTGCGCGCCGAACTCGCCGGGGCGGGACAGCACCCGATGCTCCGCGAACTCGACGCCCGGGCCCGCGCCACCGGCGCCCACGGCGACCCGGCACCCCTGCTCGCCGACCGGGTGGCCCTGCTCGACCGGCCCGCCTTCGCCGGGTTCTTCGACACCACCGGCGCCGGCCGCCCCTTCTCGCTGCGCTCCCTGGAACACCCCCTCCGCGTCCGCATCGACCTCCCCGAGCGCGGCCACGCCGACGCCTCCCGGATGCTGGCCCGGCTGGTCCTGGCCCAGTTCACCGCCGGTGCCGCCGCCCGCTCCGACCGCTCGCTCTTCGCCTGCCTGGTCCTCGACGACGCCGCCCACGCCCTCACCCCGGAGACCGTCCGCGGCATCCAGCGGCTGCGCTCCGCGCACGCCGGCGTGGTCCTCACGCTGCGCACGCTGGACGACGTACCCGAGGCGCTGCGCACCCCGCTGCTCGGCGCGGTCGGCTGCCGGATGGCGTTCTCCGGCGTCACCACCTGGGACGGCGGCCGCTTCGCCGAGGCCTGGGGCACCGAGTGGGTCGAGACCCGGGACGTGACCAGCCGTACCGTCTTCGCCGACCAGCCGCTCACCCGGGCCGTCCACTCCTTCCGGAAGCTGGTGACCGGCAAGGCCGTCACCACCGACGCCGTCACCGTCCGGCAGGTCGAGCGGGCGCGCTGGTCCGCTTCGGACCTCGCGCACTCCGTCCCGCCCGGCCACGCAGTCCTCTCGCTGACCTCGGTACGGGGCGAGCGCGCGGCCCCGCTCCTCGTCGACCTGGAGGGCTGAGGCGAACGGCCGGAGGGCTGGGGCGAACGAGCTGAACCGACCTCTACGAGGTGGCAGAATCGATCTGAGCCGTTCATACGCCACGGCGAAATTCCCCGCCGGCTCCCCCCGCCTCCGCCCCCCGAAAGCGCACGGTCCCCATGCCGCTCACCCTCGCCTCGCTCGTCCAGCACTCGGCGCTCAAACTCAGCGTCCGGGCGGGCGAGGACCGGCTCGACACGCCCGTGCGCTGGGCACACGTCAGCGAGCTCGCCGATCCCGTCCCCTATATGGAGGGCGGCGAGCTGCTGCTGATCACCGCCATGAAGCTGGACGCCGACGACCCGGAGGAGATGCGCCGCTACGTGCGCCGCCTCGCCGCCGCGGGCGTCGTGGGCATCGGCTTCGCCGTCGGCGTCAACTACGACGCGGTGCCCGAGGCCCTCGTCGAGGCCGCCCGCGCAGAGGACCTGCCGCTGCTGGAGGTGCCCCGCCGCACCCCGTTCCTGGCCATCTCCAAGGCGGTGTCCGCCGCCCTCGCCGCCGACCAGTACCGGGCCGTCACCGCCGGTTTCGAGGCCCAGCGCGAACTCACCCGGGCCGCCCTCTCCGCCGACGGCCCGGCAGAGCTCCTCGGCAAGCTCGCCGCGCACGTCCAGGGCTGGGCCGCCCTCTACGACACCTCCGGCGCCGTCGTCGCCGCCGCGCCCGAATGGGCCGCCCGCCGCGCCGCCCGCCTCACCGCCGACGTGGAGCGGCTGCGCGAGCGGCCCGCGCCCGCCAGCGCCGTGGTCGGCGGCACCGAGGACCGGGTCGAGCTCCAGTCCCTCGGCACCGGCCGCCGCGCCCGGGGCGCCCTCGCCGTCGGCACCGGCGCTCCCCTCGGCACCGCCGAGCGGTACGCCGTCCACTCCGCGGTCGCCCTGCTCACCCTCACGACGGAACGCTCCCGCTCCCTGCACGAGGCCGAGTCCCGGCTGGGTGCCGCCGTACTGCGGATGCTGCTCGCAGGGGAGGCAGAACACGCCCGCTCCGTCGCCGGCCCCCTCTACGGCGGGCTCCTCGACTCGCCGTTCCGGCTGTTCATCGCCGAGGCCACCCTCCCCGAGGAGCTGACCGCCCTCGGCGACACGGTGGAGGCCGCCGCGGGCCGCGCGGGCGAGGCGCTGCTCGTCGTACCGGAGCCCGGCCGGCTCGTCGTCCTCGCCGGCGACGGCGGCGCGGCCGTCACCGCCTGCGCCGACCACGCCGAGGCGCTGGAGGCCCGCCGCGGCGGTGCCGAGACCGCCAACGGACCCGTACCGGCCACCGACGACCTCGTCGTCGGCCTGTCCGCGCCGGCCGGCCCCGCCACGGCCGCCGCCGCCTACAAACAGGCCGACCAGGCCCTGGCCGTGGCCCGCCGCCGCGGCCGCGCCCTCGTCGAGCACGAGGACCTGGCCGCCGGCTCCGTCCTGCCGCTGCTCGCCGACGACGCGGTACGGGCCTTCGCCGACGGCACGCTGCGCGCCCTCCGGGAACACGACGCCACCGGCCGCGGCGACCTCGTGGCCTCCCTGCACGCCTGGCTCTCCCGGCACGGCCAGTGGGACGCCGCAGCCGCCGACCTGGGCGTCCACCGGCACACCCTGCGCTACCGGATGCGGCGTGTGGAGGAGATCCTCGGGCGGTCCCTGGACGACCCGGACGTCCGCATGGAGCTGTGGCTGGCCCTCAAGGCCAGCCCGCCCGCCGCCGAGTGATCCCGCCCCGCGCGGCCGTCGGCCGTGCGGGGCGCCCGTACCGGCCCGCCGGCACCCGGCCGGATCGGTGACTTCCGGAAAGGACACTGACAAAGCGGCGCGACACCGCCGCCGCCCACTCCAACCCGGATAAACGACGGAGCGGCCGGTCGGTCCTACGGTGGGAGGGACCAAGGACACCGCACAACTTCCGAAGGGCCGGGATTCGCCATGACTTCCACCCACGCCTTCTGGCTCGCCGGCCGCCAGGCCACCGGCGAGGACAGCTTCGACGTCCACAACCCGTGGGACGGCCGTCTCGTCGGCACCGTCAGCGTGCCGACCGACGCCCAGGTCGAGGAGGCCGTGGCAGCGGCGTACGCCGTGACGGCGGAGTTCTCCGCCACCCCCGCCCACGTCCGCGCCGCGGCCCTGGACCACGTGTCCAAGCGGCTCGTCGAGCGCACCGAGGAGATCGCCCAGCTGATCTCCGCCGAGAACGGCAAGCCCATCAAGTGGGCCCGCGGTGAGGTCGGCCGCGCGGTGTCCGTCTTCCGCTTCGCCGCCGAAGAGGCCCGCCGCTTCAACGGCGGGGAGGCCCAGCGCCTCGACACCGACGCCGGCGGCGTCGGCCGTCTGGCCCTGACCCGCCGCTTCGTCAAGGGCCCGGTCCTCGGCATCGCGCCGTTCAACTTCCCGCTGAACCTGTGCGCCCACAAGGTCGCCCCGGCCATCGCCGTCGGCGCCCCCATCATCCTCAAGCCGGCCCCGGCCACGCCGCTCTCCGGCCTGATCCTCGGCGAGCTGCTCGCCGAGACCGACCTGCCGGCCGGCTCCTGGTCCGTCCTCCCGGTCGCCAACGACAAGATGCCGGCCCTGGTCAAGGACGAGCGCCTGCCCGTCATCTCCTTCACCGGCTCCGACACCGTCGGCTACGCCATCCAGCAGTCGGTACCCCACAAGCACTGCACCCTGGAGCTCGGCGGCAACGCCGCGGCCGTGGTCCTCGCCGACTGGTCCTCCGAGGCCGACCTCGACTGGGCCGCCACCCGCATCGCCACCTTCTCCAACTACCAGGCCGGCCAGTCCTGCATCTCCGTGCAGCGCGTGATCGCCGACGCCTCCGTCTACGACCGCCTGGTCGAGAAGGTCGTCGCCAAGGTCCAGGCCCAGGTCACCGGCGACCCGTCGGACGACGCCACGGACGTCGGCCCGCTCGTCTCCGAGGACGCCGCCAAGCGCGTCGAGGCCTGGGTGGACGAGGCCGTGGCCGCCGGCGCCAAGCTGCTCACCGGCGGCAAGCGCGAGGGCGCGTCGGTCGAGCCGACCGTGCTCGCCGAGGTCCCGGACGGCGTCAAGCTGGCCTGCGAAGAGGTCTTCGGCCCGGTCCTGACCATCCACAAGGCGGAGAACACCGACGAGGCCTTCGCCAAGGTCAACGACTCGAAGTTCGGCCTCCAGACCGGCGTCTTCACCCGCGACATCCAGATCGCCTTCCGCGCCCACCGCGAGCTCGAGGTCGGCGGCGTGATCATCGGCGACGCGCCGTCCTACCGCGCCGACCAGATGCCGTACGGCGGCGTCAAGCAGTCGGGTGTCGGCCGCGAGGGCGTCCGCTACGCCATGGACGACTACACGTACGAGCGGGTCCTGGTCCTCACCGGCCTGGACATCTGATCGCGTACGGCCCATGAGCCGACGGCCGGAGCCTACTGTGCGGGGGCTCCGGCCGTCCCCTTTTCCCCGCCGCCCCGGCCGGCGGCCCCGCCCACCCGTCCGGCCCAGCGGGGGCCGGCCGGAAGCGGCTTACCGCCACCCGGCCCAGCCCGGCTTTTCCCGCGCCGCGCCAAGGGGTACGACTCACAGGTAGCACCGACTGGTAATCGGTACGACCCCTGATCGGTACGTCCCCCGACTCCGGCGGCGAGGTGAGCCCCCTCATGTCCGCAACACAGCCCGCACAGCCCAAGGTGACCGAGCGTGAAGCCCGGCAGGTCGCAGAAGCGGCCCGGGAGCAGGACTGGCGCAAACCCAGCTTCGCCAAGGAACTCTTCCTCGGCAGGTTCCGGCTCGACCTGATCCACCCGCACCCGCTGCCCGCCGACGAGGACGTCCGGCGCGGCGAAGCCTTCCTCGCCCGGCTGCGCGAGTTCTGCGAGACCGAGATCGACGGCCCCCGCATCGAGCGCGAGGCCCGGATCCCCGACGAGACCGTCCGCGGCCTCAAGCAGCTCGGCGCCCTCGGCATGAAGATCGACCCCAAGTACGGCGGCCTCGGCCTCACCCAGGTCTACTACAACAAGGCCCTCGCCCTGGTCGGCTCCGTCAGCCCCGCCATCGGCGCGCTGCTCTCCGCCCACCAGTCCATCGGCGTGCCCCAGCCGCTGAAGATCTTCGGCACGCAGCAGCAGAAGGACACCTACCTGCCGCGCTGCGCCACCACCGACATCAGCGCCTTCCTGCTCACCGAGCCCGACGTCGGCTCCGACCCGGCGCGGCTGGCCACCACCGCCACCCCGGACGGCGACGACGCGTACGTGCTCGACGGCGTCAAGCTCTGGACCACCAACGGCGTCGTGGCCGACCTGCTCGTCGTCATGGCCCGCGTGCCGCGTTCCGACGGCCACAAGGGCGGCATCACCGCCTTCGTCGTCGAGGCGGACTCGCCCGGCGTCACCGTCGAACACCGCAACGCCTTCATGGGGCTGCGCGGCCTGGAGAACGGCGTCACCCGCTTCCACCGGGTCCGCGTCCCCGCCGACCAGCGCATCGGGCCCGAGGGCGCCGGCCTCAAGATCGCCCTCACCACCCTCAACACCGGCCGCCTCTCGCTGCCCGCGATGTGCGTCGGTGCCGGGAAGTGGTGCCTGAAGATCGCCCGGGAGTGGGCGGGCGTGCGCGAGCAGTGGGGCCGCCCGGTCGCGAAGCACGAGGCCGTGGGCGCCAAGATCTCCTTCATCGCGGCCACCACCTTCGCCCTGGAGGCCGTGGTCGACCTGTCCTCCCAGATGGCCGACGAGGACCGCAACGACATCCGCATCGAGGCCGCACTCGCCAAGCTCTACGGCAGCGAGATGGCCTGCCTGATGGCCGACGAACTGGTCCAGATCCGCGGCGGCCGCGGCTTCGAGACCGCGGAGTCCCTCGCCGCCCGCGGCGAGCGCGCGGTCCCGGCCGAACAGCTCCTGCGCGACCTGCGGATCAACCGCATCTTCGAGGGCTCCACGGAGATCATGCACCTGCTGATCGCCCGCGAGGCCGTCGACGCCCACCTGTCCGTCGCCGGCGACCTCATCGACCCCGAGAAGGCACTCGGCGACAAGGCCAGGGCGGGCGCCAGGGCCGCCGGCTTCTACGCCCGCTGGCTGCCGAAGCTGGCCACCGGCCCCGGGCACGTCCCCGGCAGCTACCGCGAGTTCCACCCGCGCGGCCACGCCGACCTCTCCGCGCACCTGCGGTACGTCGAACGCGGCGCCCGCAGGCTGGCCCGCTCCACCTTCTACGCCATGTCCCGCTGGCAGGGGAAGATGGAGACCAAGCAGGGCTTCCTGGGCCGGATCGTCGACATCGGCGCCGAACTCTTCGCCATGAGCGCGGCCTGCGTGCGGGCCGAGCACCTGCGGGCCTCCGGCGACCACGGGCGCGAGGCGTACCAGCTCGCGGACGCGTTCTGCCGGCAGTCCCGGCTGCGGGTGGAGGAACTGTTCGGGCGGCTCTGGGCCAACACCGACGACCTGGACCGCAAGGTGGTCGCCGGGGTGCTCTCGGGCACCTACACCTGGCTGGAGGAGGGCGTCCTCGACCCCTCGGGCGACGGTCCCTGGATCGCCGACGCCGCCCCCGGCCCCTCCGCGCACAAGAACGTGCACCGCCCCATCCGCTGACGCGGACCGACCTGCGAGGATTCGCCCGAGCGCCGCACGGCGCGGCAGAGCGGCGAACGGAGCGGGACGGACATGACGGCCGACCTGGAGAGCAGACGGCTGGCCCGGTGCGTGGCGCTCCTGCTGCGCCACGCACCGGACCCGGTGGTGACCGGACTCCTGGACCGCCTGGACCCGGCCGCCCGGAAGTACCTGTGCCGGGACGAACCCCTGGCCCCCTCGGCCGTCACCCTGCTGCTGCGGCACGGCACCGCCGAGGACCGCCGCTTGGTCGCCGCCAACCCGTACGTCCTCGGCCGCCCCCTCCCGGGCCTCCCAGGCGCCCGCCGCTACGCCTCCCGCCGCGCCCCCTCACCGGAACTCCGCCGCACCGTCGCGGCGGAACTCGCCGAAGCCGCGCAGGCCGAGCCGGACGGCCGGCCCGGGCCGCACCGGCCCGGCCCCGGAGCCCCGGCCGGCACCGCGTCGGAGGCCCCGATCCCGGCCGCCGGCCCGGAACCCGCTCCCGGCGACGCCGAGGCCCGGCCCGAAGCGCCCGGGCTCACCACAGCCCGGCTGGTGGGGCTGCTGCGGCGGCACGGCGCCCGGCGGCCGCGGGTGCCGCTGGACCTGCTGGCGCTGGCCGGCGG
Organism: Streptomyces sp. NPDC086023; assembly: GCF_044540325.1. Classification (NCBI taxonomy): domain Bacteria; kingdom Bacillati; phylum Actinomycetota; class Actinomycetes; order Kitasatosporales; family Streptomycetaceae; genus Streptomyces; species Streptomyces sp. NPDC086023. The sequence continues at coordinate 50,110 of NZ_JBITRX010000017.1, read as the reverse complement.
GGTGCCGGAGGCGGAGCCGCTGCTGCGGGAGCACGCCCGCCGGCCGCTGCCGCCCGGCTCCGTGGAGGCCCTGCTGCTCACCGGCGGACTGCCCCGCGAGGCCTGCGCCGCGCTGCTCGACACGCGTACGGCGGCCTCGTACGGCAGGGAGTGGCACCGGCCCGCCGTACGCGCCGTCCGGATGGGCCTGCTGACCTGCGACGAGCTCGTCGCGTACGTCGCCCCCGCCCACCGCACCCTGCTCCTCGGCGACCTGCGCGTCCGCTCGGGGCTCCGGTGGTCCCTGCCCGAGCAGGCCGCGTACCGCTCCGCACTGCACCGCGCCCTCGGCCCCGCCCTGGGCGAGGACCCCCGCCTCTGGGCCGAACTCCTCCGCCACGCCCCCGCCTTCCCCGGCACCCTCCCGGAGCTGGTCGCCGCCGTGGCCGCCGGCACCGTGCCGGAGCCGGCCGGCGGCCTGCCACCCGGTACCCCGCCCGAGCGGCGCCGGGGGCCGGACGGGGAGGGGAGCGGCCCCGCAGGACCGAGAGGGACCGCCCCCTTGGCCGAGGCGCTCGGCGAAGCCGTCACCGCCCTCGCCGCGCACCCGCCGGCGGCACCGGGCGGCCCGGAGCGCGAGCTCGCCCTCGCGGCGCTGGGCGTGCCCAACGCCATGGGCGACATCGCCGAGGACATCCGCTGGGTACGGGCCTGCCTGGCCCGCTCCCTGCTCACCGGCACGGACGTGATCCGGCACAAGGCCCCCGCCGCCTGGGCCCTCGACGAGGACCACTGGCTCGGCGAGGTCGACCTCACCCGAACCCTCCTGGACGAGGACCGGTGGACGGACGTGTCCGCGCGGGCCCGCGCCCGGGCCCTCCTCGCCGCCCGGGCCGAGGCGGACCGGCTGCTCGGCGGGGCCCTCCGCGCCGACGCCGGCGCCTGGTGGCGCACCGCCCTCGCGCTGCCCGGCTTCCCCGGCACCCTGCCCGAACTCGTTGCAGGCGTCGTACAGGGGGACTCCGTGCCCGGGCGCGGCTGAGTTGCGGCAACAATGGGGGGCATGAGCGACAGCCCAGCCCCCCTCGCCGACCCGCACCTCCTCTTCGACCCCGCGGTCGGCCGCCGGGACATCGTCGTCCTCGGCTCCACCGGGTCCATCGGCACGCAGGCCATCGACCTGGTCCTGCGCAACCCCGACCGGTTCCGCGTCACCGCCCTCTCGGCGGCCGGCGGCCGCGTCGGTCTGCTCGCCGAGCAGGCCCGGCAGCTGCGGGTGCACACCGTGGCGGTGGCCCGCGAGGACGTCGTACCGGCCCTCAAGGAGGCGCTGAGCGCCCAGTACGGCAGCGAGCCGCAGCCGGAGATCCTGGCCGGGCCGGACGCCGCCACCCAGATCGCCGCCTCCGAGTGCCACACGGTCCTCAACGGCATCACCGGCTCCATCGGCCTCGCGCCGACCCTCGCCGCGCTGGAGGCGGGCCGCACCCTCGCCCTGGCCAACAAGGAGTCGCTGATCGTCGGCGGCCCGCTGGTGAAGGCCCTCGCGAAGCCCGGCCAGATCATCCCGGTCGACTCCGAGCACGCCGCGCTGTTCCAGGCCCTGGCCGCCGGCACCCGCGCCGACGTCCGCAAGCTGGTCGTGACCGCCTCCGGCGGCCCCTTCCGCGGCCGCACCCGGGCCGAACTGGCCGAGGTCACCGTCGAGGACGCGCTGGCCCACCCCACCTGGGCCATGGGACCGGTGATCACGGTCAACAGCGCCACCCTGGTCAACAAGGGCCTGGAGGTGATCGAGGCCCACCTGCTCTACGACATCCCCTTCGAGCGCATCGAGGTCGTGGTCCACCCGCAGTCCTACGTTCACTCGATGGTGGAGTTCACCGACGGCTCCACGCTCGCCCAGGCCACCCCGCCGGACATGCGCGGCCCCATCGCGATCGGTCTCGGCTGGCCCGAGCGGGTCCCGGACGCGTCCCGCTCCTTCGACTGGACCAAGGCCTCCACCTGGGAGTTCTTCCCCCTCGACACCGAGGCCTTCCCCTCGGTGGGGCTGGCCCGGCACGTGGGCGGGCTGGGCGGAACGGCGCCCGCCGTGTTCAATGCGGCGAACGAGGAGTGCGTCGACGCGTTCCTGGCCGGTCGGCTGCCGTTCACGGCAATCATGGATACGGTCACCGCTGTGGTCGAGGACCACGGAACACCGCGGACGGGAACTTCGCTCACCGTCGGCGACGTCCTCGAGGCGGAGGCCTGGGCCCGCGCCCGGGCCAGGGAGATGGCGGCCAAGGCCGCAGTGGAGGCGCGCGCATGATCCTTCTGATGACGGTGCTCGGGATACTCGTCTTCGTCTTCGGGCTGCTGGTCTCGATCGCGTGGCACGAGCTGGGACACCTCTCCACGGCCAAGCTGTTCGGCATCCGGGTGCCGCAGTACATGGTCGGCTTCGGCCCGACCATCTGGTCGCGCAAGAAGGGGGAGACCGAGTACGGCATCAAAGCCATCCCCGCCGGCGGCTACATCCGCATGATCGGCATGTTCCCGCCGGGCGAGGACGGCCGGATCACGGCCCGCTCCACCTCGCCCTGGCGCACGATGATCGAGGACGCCCGGTCCGCCGCGTACGAGGAGCTGGAGCCGGGCGACGAGAAGCGGCTGTTCTACACGCGCAAGCCGTGGAAGCGCGTCATCGTCATGTTCGCCGGGCCCTTCATGAACCTGGTCCTGGCACTCGCGGTGTTCTTCGGCGTCTGGATGACCTTCGGCGTCAACATGCAGACCACCGCCGTCCGCTCGGTCAGCCACTGCGTCATCCAGGCGAGCGAGAAGCGCGACACCTGCAAGCCGGGCGACCAGATCACCCCGGCCGAGGCCGCCGGCCTCAGGCCCGGCGACCGCATCGTCGCCTTCAACGGCCGGAAGACGGACGACTGGTCCACCCTCCAGCAGCGGATCCGCGACACCGTCGGCCCCGCCACCGTCACCGTGCAGCGCGACGGCCGCGAGGTCGTCCTCAAGGCGAACCTGATCGAGAACAAGGTCGCCAAGTCGGACGGCCGCGGCGGCTACGTGCCCGACCAGTACATCGTCGCCGGCTTCCTCGGCTTCACGCCCAAGACCGAGAAGGTCCAGCTGACCTTCGGCCAGTCCGTGGACCACATGGGCGAGATGGTCGAGGCCGGTGTGCAGGGCCTGATCAAGCTGCCCTCGAAGATCCCCGCCCTGTGGGACGCCGCCTTCGGCGACGGCCCGCGCGAGCAGGACTCCCCGATGGGCATCGTGGGCGCCGCCCGGATCAGCGGCGAGATCGCCAACCTGGACATCCCCGCCACCGACCGGATGGTGTTCTTCCTCCAGCTCATCGGGTTCTTCAACCTGTCGCTGTTCCTGTTCAACATGCTGCCGCTGCTGCCGCTGGACGGCGGGCACATCGCGGGCGCCCTCTGGGAGTCCGTGCGCCGCAGCTTCGCCCGGCTCTTCAAGCGGCCCGACCCGGGCCCGTTCGACGTCGCGAAGCTGATGCCCTTCGCCTACGTCGTGGCCGGCGTCTTCGTCTGCTTCACGCTGCTGGTGCTCGTGGCCGACGTGGTGAACCCGGTCAAGATCTCCTGACGGAGACCGCGGTCGAGCGGATGTACGAGGCGGGCCGGGCACACTGTGTGCCCGGCCCCCTACGTTCGGGTGGCGCGCTCCTCCTCGTGCGCGTCGCGCGCGCCGTGTGGCGTAATCTCGGAGGCCTGGAGCCCGCCGATATCGGGACCTTGATCCACACCTTGGGGTTGCACAGCAGATGACTGCCATCTCTCTCGGAATGCCGTCCGTGCCGACGAAGCTCGCCGACCGACGGGTCAGCCGCAAGATCCAGGTCGGCTCCGTCGCCGTCGGCGGCGACGCACCCGTCTCGGTGCAGTCGATGACCACCACGCGGACCTCCGACATCGGCGCCACGCTCCAGCAGATCGCCGAGCTGACCGCCTCCGGCTGCCAGATCGTCCGCGTGGCCTGCCCCACCCAGGACGACGCCGACGCGCTCGCGACCATCGCGAAGAAGTCGCAGATCCCGGTGATCGCCGACATCCACTTCCAGCCCAAGTACGTGTTCGCGGCCATCGACGCCGGCTGCGCCGCCGTCCGCGTGAACCCGGGCAACATCAAGCAGTTCGACGACAAGGTCAAGGAGATCGCCCGGGCGGCGAAGGACGCGGGCACTCCCATCCGCATCGGCGTCAACGCCGGCTCCCTCGACGCCCGCCTCCTGAAGAAGTACGGCAAGGCCACCCCCGAGGCGCTCGTCGAGTCGGCGCTGTGGGAGGCCTCCCTCTTCGAGGAGCACGACTTCCGCGACATCAAGATCTCGGTCAAGCACAACGACCCGGTCGTCATGGTCGAGGCCTACCGCCAGCTCGCCGCCCAGTGCGACTACCCGCTGCACCTCGGCGTGACCGAGGCCGGCCCCGCCTTCCAGGGCACCATCAAGTCGGCCGTCGCCTTCGGCGCGCTCCTCTCCCAGGGCATCGGCGACACCATCCGCGTCTCCCTCTCCGCGCCGCCGGCCGAGGAGATCAAGGTCGGCATCCAGATCCTGGAGTCGCTCAACCTCCGCCAGCGCCGCCTGGAGATCGTCTCCTGCCCGTCCTGCGGCCGCGCCCAGGTCGACGTCTACAAGCTGGCCGAGGAGGTCACCGCGGGCCTCACCGGCATGGAGGTGCCCCTCCGCGTCGCCGTCATGGGCTGCGTCGTCAACGGCCCGGGCGAGGCCCGCGAGGCCGACCTCGGCGTCGCCTCCGGCAACGGCAAGGGCCAGATCTTCGTCAAGGGCGAGGTCATCAAGACCGTCCCCGAGTCGAAGATCGTCGAGACCCTGATCGAGGAGGCGATGAAGATCGCCGAGCAGATGGAGAAGGACGGCGTGATGAGCGGCGAGCCCACCGTCGCCATCGGCGTCTGACGCCCACCGGACCGCCCCGGCCCCGTTCCCGCAGCTCGCGGGGGCGGGGCCGGCCGCGTTCCACGGCGCTCGCGGGCCCGTTCCACGGCCCCCGCGGGGCGCGTCCGGGTGCCCCGACGGGTTACAGTGCGGAGATCAGCAGACTTGCACGGTGAGGCCCCCACAGTGTTGACGCAGACCACCACCAGGGTGCTCGAGCCCAGCGACCTCGAAGCCGCGCTCGAGGTACTCGACCGCGATCCGGTCGCCAACGCCTTCGTCACCTCCCGGGTCCAGGTCGCCGGACTCGACCCCTGGCGCCTCGGCGGGGAGATGTGGGGCTACTACGAGGGCGGCGAGCTGCGCTCCCTCTGCTATGCGGGCGCCAACCTCGTCCCGGTCTGCGCCACCCCCGAGGCCGTACGCGCCTTCGCCGACCGGGCCCGCAGGACCGGCCGCCGCTGCTCCTCCATCGTGGGCCCCGCCGAGCCCACGGCGGCCCTGTGGCGGCTGCTGGAGCCCCACTGGGGGCCCGCCCGCGACGTGCGCGGTCACCAGCCCCTGATGGTCACCGAGCAGCCTTCGGCCGAGGTCGGCCCCGACCCGCTGGTCCGCCGCATCCGCAAGAACGAGATGGACCTGATCATGCCGGCGTGCGTGGCCATGTTCACGGAGGAGGTCGGCGTCTCCCCGATGGCCGGCGACGGCGGGCTGCTCTACCAGGCGCGGGTGGCCGAACTCGTGGGCTCCGGGCGGTCCTTCGCCCGGGTCGAGGACGGCCGGGTGGTCTTCAAGGCCGAGATCGGCGCCGCCACCGCCCGGGCGTGCCAGGTCCAAGGGGTCTGGGTCGCCCCCGAGTTCCGCGGCCGGGGCCACTCCGAGACCGGCATGGCCGCCGTGGTCGAGTTCGCGCTGCGGGACGTCGCGCCGGTGGTCAGCCTGTACGTCAACGACTTCAACACCGCCGCCAGGGCCGCGTACCGGCGGGTGGGCTTCCGTGAGGTCGGCGCCTTCATGAGCGTGCTGTTCTGATGCGCGAGGGTGCCGTTCCGGCCCTCCGTCCGGGTGACGGTGGCCGGTCCCCGGGGACCCGGTGACGGCTCCGTGACCGCCGAGTAGGGTTCCCGCATGCTGCATACGCCCGGGGCCGACCCCCGCCTCCCCGCCGGTGTCGTGATCCGCCCGCTGGACCTGGCCGAGCGCGTGGACGAGGCGCTGGAGGTCCAGGCCGTCGCCTTCGGGCTGAGCGACGAAGAGGTGGGCATCCGGCGCCACATCGTGCAGCGGCACATGAAGCTGCCCGGCGCGCGGGCGCTGGGCGCCTTCACCGAGGACGACGGGCGGCTGGTCGGCTTCGTGTACGGGATGCCCAACGACCGTACGCACTGGTGGTCCACCGTCGTCGAGCCGTACCTGCGGGCCGGGGGAGCGGAGGGCTGGCTCGACGGCTCCTTCGTCATCACCGAACTGCACGTCCACCCGGGCTTCCAGGGCCGGGGCGTGGGCCGCGAGCTGATCACCCGGATCACCGACACCGCCGAGGAGACCCGCTCGATCCTCTCGGCCATCGACATCGAGTCCCCCGCGCGGGGCCTCTACCGCTCGCTGGGGTACCACGACCTCGCGCGGCGGGTGTACTTCCCGAGCGCGGCCCAGCCGTACGCCGTGATGGGCGCTCCGCTGCCGCTGCCCAGGCGCGTGCACCTGCGCAGCGTGTAGCCGGTAAACCGGTACGGCGTCCCCGGCCCGCTCGGCTAGCCTCCTGCGCAACACCACCCCTTTCGTGAGCAGGAGCGCGTGATGTCCCAGCCCGTCCAGCGGTTGTCCCGGCTGATGGTGAAGACCCTCCGGGAGGACCCGGCGGACGCGGAGACGCTCAGCCACCGGCTGCTGGTCCGCGCGGGCTACGTGCGGCGCACCTCGGCCGGCGTCTGGAGCTGGCTGCCGCTCGGCAAGAAGGTGCTGGACAACGTCACGCGCGTCGTCCGCGAGGAGATGGACGCCGCCGGGGCGCAGGAGGTGCTGCTGCCCGCGCTGCTGCCCCGGGAGCCGTACGACGTGAGCGGGCGCTGGGACGAGTACGGCGACCTGCTCTTCCGGCTGAAGGACCGCAAGGGCGCGGAGTATCTGCTCGGGCCCACGCACGAGGAGATCTTCACCCAGGTGGTGAAGGACCAGTGCACGTCCTACAAGGACCTGCCGGTGACGCTCTATCAGATCCAGACGAAGTGCCGGGACGAGGCCAGGCCGCGCTCGGGGGTGCTGCGCGGGCGCGAGTTCCAGATGAAGGACGCGTACTCCTTCGACACGACGGACGAGGGCCTGGCGGCCTCGTACGCGGTCCAGCGCGAGGCGTACCGGCGGATCTTCACCCGGCTCGGGCTGGACTTCCGGATCGTCTCGGCGGTGTCCGGCGCGATGGGCGGCTCGGCCTCCGAGGAGTTCCTCGCCCCGGCGGCGGCGGGCGAGGACACCTTCGCGGACTGCCCGTCCTGCGGGTACGCGGCCAACACCGAGGCGGTTACCTTCCCGCTCGCACCGGCGCCCGCCGAGGCGGCGGGGCCGGTGGAGGAGCTGGCCACCCCGGACACCCCGACCATCGAGAGCCTCGCCGCGCACCTGGGCGTGCCGGCCTCGGCCACCCTGAAGAACCTGCTGGTCAAGGTGGACGGGGAGATCGTGGCCGTCGGCGTGCCCGGGGACCGGGAGGTCGACCTCGGCAAGCTCGGCGAGCACCTGGCGCCCGCGGTCGTGGAGCTCGTGACGGAGGCGGACTTCGCGGACCGGCCCGACCTGGTACGCGGCTACGTCGGCCCGCAGGGCCTGGAGAAGGTGCGCTACCTCGCCGACCCGCGGATCGCGCCGGGCACGTCGTGGGTGACGGGCGCGAACCGCGCCGACACCCACGCGCGGAACGTGGTGTGCGGCCGGGACTTCGAGGTGGACCGGTACCTGGACGTGGTCGTGGTCCGCGACGGCGACCCGTGTCCGGCCTGCGGGGCGGGGCTGCGGCTCGACCGGGCCATCGAGGTGGGCCACATCTTCCAGCTGGGCCGCAAGTACGCCGACGCCTTCGGCCTGGACGTGCTGGGCCGGGAGGGCAAGCCGGTCCGGGTGACCATGGGCTCGTACGGCATCGGGGTGTCGCGCGTGGTCGCGGCCCTGGCGGAGCAGACCGCGGACGAGCGGGGCCTGTGCTGGCCGGCCGAGGTCGCCCCGGCGGACGTCCACGTGGTGGCCGCGGGCAAGGCGGTGCAGCAGGCGCTGGCCGAGGAGGCGGCGACGGCGCTGGCGGCGCGGGGCCTGCGGGTCCTGCTGGACGACCGGCCGGGGCTGTCGCCGGGCGTGAAGCTGACCGATGCCGAGCTGATCGGGGTGCCCTGCGTGGTCGTCGCGGGGCGACGGGCCGCGGAGGGTGTCGTGGAGCTCCAGGACCGCCGTGCGGGCACCCGCGCGGAGCTCCCGCTGTCGGAAGCGGTGCCGCGCGTCGCGGGCTGACCCCTCCCGTACGGTCCGCCCTGCGGGCCTGCCGTGCCGGTCCCGTGCCGGGTGCGGGTCGTTGCCGGGTGCGGGTGGTTGCCCTGCGGGGCTGGTCCCTCCCCCAGCTACCGCTGGGAGGTGCCCCCAACCCGCCCTTTCTCCGTTTCCCCGGGCTCCGCCCCGGACCCTTCGGGGGCTCCGCCCCCGCACCCTCCCCCAGCTACCGCTGGGGGTACCCCCAGCTCCTCAAACGCCGGAGGGGCTGGAACGTGCCGGCGGAGCTGGGTTCGCGCAGTGAAATCCAGCCTCGCCGGCGTTTGAGGCGCGGGGTCCGGGGCGGAGCCCCGGTTTCGGGAAAGGGGCGGGGTGGGGAAACGGCTCCGCGCAGCGGCACTACGGCAACGGCTCCTCCGCCGGGTCCGCCCGAGACCGGCCCGCCGCAGGCGCCGCCCCGGCCGCCGGCCACGTCCCGGACTCCGGTACCACGTCCGGCAGTTCCGGCACCGCCGAGGCCCCGACCACGGTGTCCGGCGCTGCCTCGACCGCGGCGCGCTCCGCGTCCGGCAGAGGCGCAGCATCCAGGGCGTCGGGCTCGGTGCCCGAGGGGGCCGGCTCCGGCTGGGGCGCAGACTCCGACGCTTCCGGCTTCACGCCCGGCGCAGCGGCCGGCGAACGCTCCGCGGCCCGCGCACCGCCCTCCCGGTCGTGCGGCACCGGCTGGGCCTCGGCCGCCCGTTCCAGGAAGCGGAGCAGTTCCACCGGGAAGGGGAGGACCAGCGTCGAGTTCTTCTCCGCCGCCACCGCGACCACCGTCTGCAGCAGCCGGAGCTGCAACGCCGCCGGCTGGTCGGCCATCACCCCGGCCGCCTCCGCCAGCTTCCGCGAGGCCTGGAGCTCCGCGTCCGCGTTGATGACCCGGGCCCGCCGCTCGCGGTCCGCCTCCGCCTGCCGGGCCATCGACCGCTTCATCGTCTCCGGCAGCGAGACGTCCTTGATCTCCACGCGGTCGATCTGCACGCCCCAGCCCACCGCCGGGCTGTCGATCATCAGCTCCAGGCCCTGGTTCAGCTTCTCCCGGTTGGACAGCAGGTCGTCGAGGTCGGACTTGCCGATGATCGACCGCAGCGAGGTCTGCGCCATCTGCGAGACCGCGAACCGGTAGTCCTCCACCTCGATGATCGCGTTCGCCGGGTCGATCACCCGGAAGTACACGACCGCGTCCACCCGCACCGTGACGTTGTCCCGGGTGATGCCCTCCTGGGCCGGTACCGGCAGTGTCACGATCTGCATGTTGACCTTCCGCAGGCGGTCGACCACGGGCACGATCATCGTGAACCCGGGCGGCCGCACACCCGCGCGGAGCCGGCCGAGCCGGAACACCAGGCCCCGCTCGTACTGCTTCACGATGCGCGCCGCCGTGGCCACGTAGACCGTGACGCCCACGGCCGCCGCCACACCCGCTGCCAGCAGTTCTTCGACCATGACGGCCCCTTGCCAGACTTGTCCGCTCAATCACGGTATGCCCAGCTTTGGCGCCACCTAGAGCCAGGAGCCGAACTCCAGCAGCATCTCGGCGTCCCGCCGGCGCCCCGCGGCCAGCGCCCGGGTGCCGGACTCCACCGCGCGGAAGAGGGTCCAGCCCCGCAGCCGGTCCCGGTCCACCTCCAGCGAGTCGGCCAGCCGGTTCACCCGCCGCTTGGCGCCCGCCGCGCCCGTGCTCGCCGCCAGCTGGTCCTCCAGCCGGTCCCTGACCAGCCGCGCCAGGTCGTACGCCCGCTCGCCGACCAGCGGTTCGGGTCCGACCGTCAGCCACGGCGCCCGGTCGCCCGCCAGCACCTTCCCCTGCCGGAACGCTCCGTGCAGCAGCAGCTCCTCCGGCGGGAGGACCGTCAGCTCGTCGCGGACCGCCAGCGCCTGCCGGACCAGCGGCTGCGCCTCGTCCGGGGCCTTGGACATGGGCTCGGCCTGCCGTGCCGTGCGCTCGGCCACCGTCTCGAAGGAGTGCCCCGGAGGCGGCGCCACCCACAGCCGGCGGATCGTCCCGCAGGCCTCCAGCAGCGCCTTCGCCTCCGGCAGGGAGCGGAGCGACACCTCCGGCTGGAGCCGTTCCAGCAGCAGGGCGTCGTCGTCGTGCCGGGTGTCGAGGACCCGTACGGCGCCGAACCCGCCCCAGTGCGCCAGTGCCGCCAGCTCGTCCCCGGGGGTCGCGGACGGCGGGGCCAGCTTCAGCGTGGCCGGCGTGCCGTCGGAGTACCGGACGAGGACGACCAGGCTGCTCCGGCCGCCCGGGGCCTGCACGCGCTGCGCGGTCAGCCCCCGGCGGTCGAGCGCCTCGCGGGCCAGCGCGGGGAGCTCCCGGAGCCACTGCGCCGGTGCGTCTTCGGACCTCTCGCCGAGCGCCCGGACAAGCCGCTCGGGCGGTTCGAAAGCCATACGTGCAAGGTCCCTTTCAGCTGTTCCCGGCTCGTTGTGATCGTTCCACGAGCCCAGGGAAGGCTACGCCGCCTCCCCGCCAGCGTGCCGCGCGCAGGGCCGCCTCGCTCAGCGCGGCCGCCGCCCGCAGGCGCAGGGGACCCTCCGCGGCCCGCACCAGATCCGAGTACGCGCCCGCGATCCGGTCCTCGATCCCGGCCGCCAGCAGCTCCGCGTCGGCAGGGGTCCGTACGGGTGCCGGGAGCGCGTACGCGGCCTCCGACGGGCGCGGGGTGCCGCCCAGCTCCCGCACGGTGCGGGCCAGTTCGTCGCGCCGGGCGTGGTGGGCGGCGTACGCCCGCCGGGCCTCGGCGGTACGGGACTCCCCGGTGCGTGCGCCGACCACCCCGTAGCCGTACACCGCGGCGTGCTCGGCGGCGAGCGCCGCCTGGGCCGCGGCCAGCACGCCGGGTCCGGTCTCCGGCTTGTCGGTCATGACGGCTCCGATCCGGTGGGCGCGGTGGTGAGGAGGTACGCGTGGACGCCGCCGCAGGCGGCGACCGAGGCCAGCAGCCGGGCCAGCTCGCCGGGCGCCCCCGCCAGGGCGGCGGTGTGCGCGGCCGCGGTACGGCGTTCCGCGTCGGCCAGCGCCGCGAGGGCGGCCTCGGGCCGCGCGGGCACCGCCGCCGCCGACGGCGTGGCCGCGGACGGCGCAGGGGAGGCGGGGCCGGGGGAGGCGGGGCCGGGGGAGGCGGGTGCGGAGGAGGCCGTGCCGGCCGGCGGCGCGGCCGCGACCCGCGATCCGGACGGGGAGGGGGTCGCGGCGGGAGAGGCGCCGGCCGGGGCGAGGGCGCCGGCGTGCGCGGCGACCGAGGCCCGCAGGGGCGCGAGGCGCGGGGCCAGGGCCGGGTGGGCGGCGAGCGTGGCGTCGTAACGTTCCAGCAGGGCGCGGGTCTCCCGGACGGCCGATTCCCTGATCCGCCGTTCGGGTGGTACCCGCTCGGGCCGTCGCCCCCCGGCGGTGCCGCCACCGTCCGAGCACCCGGCGAGCAGGGCGGCGCCCGCGGCCCCGGTACCGGCGGCGAGCAGGCTTCTTCGCGAGGGGCGCGAGGGCGGGGGGAGCGGCACGGTGACGTCCTCGGGGTGACAGGGGGCGGCGGAACGCTGATCACCGTACCGGTGGCGTCCGGCCACGGGGCGGACGGCAACACCCCCTGGGACCGGATACCCTTTGGTCTGACACGCGACGGAAACCACAACAGCACACGCGGCCGAGGAGTCACCCGGATGAGCACCACCCAGAGCGACAGGCTGCGCGGGCTGCTGGAGCCGCTCGTCGACGCCAAGGGACTGGACCTCGAGGACATCGAACTCTCCAGGGCGGGCCGTCGGCGGATGCTGCGGATCGTGGTCGACTCCGACGAGGGCCTCGACCTGGACCTGTGCGCCGAGCTGAGCCGTGAGATCTCCGACAAGCTCGACGAGACCGACGTGATGGGCGAGGACGAGTACCAGCTGGAGGTCAGCTCCCCTGGTGCGGACCGCCCGCTGAAGGAGCACCGCCACTACGTGCGGGCCGTCGGCCGCCTCGTGAAGTTCCAGCTCGCCGAGGGCGGAGACCTGGTCGCGCGGATCGTCGACGTGGACGACGAGGGCCTCGACCTGGAGGTGCCGGGCGTGAAGGGGCGCAAGCCCACCGCCCGCCGGATCGCCTTCACGGAGATCGCCAAGGCGCGTGTCGAGATCGAGTTCAACCGCAAGGACAAGAAGGAAGAGGAGGCGTAGCCGTGGACATCGACATGAGTGCCCTGCGGGGTCTGGTCAGGGAGAAGGAGATCTCCTTCGATCTGCTGGTCGAGGCGATCGAGTCGGCCCTCCTCATCGCGTACCACCGCACCGAGGGAAGCCGCCGCCGCGCCCGCGTCGAGCTGGACCGCACCAACGGCCACGTGACCGTGTGGGCGAAGGAGGACCCGCAGGACCTGGAGGAGGGGCAGGAGGCGCAGGAGTTCGACGACACCCCGTCGGGCTTCGGCCGGATCGCCGCCACCACCGCCAAGCAGGTCATCCTCCAGCGTCTGCGCGACGCCGAGGACGACCTGACCTTCGGCGAGTTCGCGGGCCGCGAGGGCGACGTCATCACCGGCGTCGTCCAGCAGGGCAAGGACCCCAAGAACGTCCTCGTCGACATCGGCAAGCTGGAGGCCATCCTGCCCGTGCAGGAGCAGGTCCCCGGCGAGGAGTACACGCACGGCCTGCGCCTGCGCACCTACGTGGTCCGCGTGGCCAAGGGTGTCCGCGGTCCGTCCGTGACGCTGTCGCGCACCCACCCGAACCTGGTGAAGAAGCTGTTCGCGCTGGAGGTCCCGGAGATCGCCGACGGCAGCGTCGAGATCGCCGCGATCGCCCGTGAGGCCGGTCACCGCACCAAGATCGCGGTGCGTTCCACCCGTTCGGGCCTGAACCCCAAGGGCGCCTGCATCGGCCCGATGGGCGGCCGGGTGCGCAACGTGATGGCCGAGCTGCACGGCGAGAAGATCGACATCGTCGACTGGTCGGACGACCCGGCGGAGATGGTCGCGAACGCGCTGTCACCCGCCCGGGTGAGCAAGGTCGAGATCGTCGACCTGGGCTCGCGGTCGGCCCGCGTGACCGTCCCCGACTACCAGCTGTCGCTGGCCATCGGCAAGGAGGGCCAGAACGCCCGCCTCGCCGCGCGGCTCACCGGCTGGCGCATCGACATCCGGCCCGACACCGAGCCGGCGGAATAAAACCGCTACCGGCCGGGGTTCCCCGGCCGGTAGACAGGTGTCACCCGGCGGTGCCGGGTGCTGTCCATCGACAACATCCGTTCGATTTCTCGCCCAAAGGGGTGAGGTCGGTACGGGGAGGTAGACTTAAGAGTGTCTGGCCGGACGCATGCCCGCGCATGCCCTGAGCGCACCTGCGTGGGGTGCCGGGAGCGAGCGGCCAAGAACGATCTGCTGCGGATCGTGGTGAGCGGGGACGAGTGTGTCCCCGACCGCCGCGGTACGCTGCCCGGCCGGGGTGCGTATCTGCATCCCGCCGTGGTCTGCCTCGACCTGGCGGTCCGCCGCCGGGCGTTCCCCAGGGCCCTGCGGGTCCAGAGGGCGCTCGACACGGCGGAACTGCGCAAGGCCGTTGAGGCGACACCGTAGGAAGAAGTACGGCACGGACACCCCCGTGCGGTCAGGTACCTCGCGAGTTGGAAGTAGGTCGAGATTGCGATGAGCACTCGATGAGTACGCGATGAGTACGCCCATGAAGTAGCGACGGTCCGGCGGTAACCCGGACCTAAAAGGAGCGAAGTGGCTAAGGTCCGGGTATACGAACTCGCCAAGGAGTTCGGGGTTGAGAGCAAGGTCGTCATGGCCAAGCTCCAAGAACTCGGTGAATTCGTCCGTTCGGCGTCCTCGACGATCGAGGCGCCCGTTGTACGCAAACTGACCGACGCTCTGCAGGGTCCCGGCGGCGCCGGCAAGACCCCTGCGAAGCCCGGTGCGCCCCGCAAGACGGCGCCCTCCCCCGCGAAGCCGGCGGCCCCCGCGCCGTCCCCGGCTGCCGCGGCACGTCCTGCTGCCCCGAAGCCCGGCGCCCCGGCCCCCAAGCCGGCCGCTGCCGAGGCCCCCGCGGGCGGCGCTCCGGTGACCCCGGCCGCCTCCGGCCCGCGTCCCGGTCCGAAGGCTCCGGCCCCGAAGCCGGCTCCGGCCGCTCCGGCCCCGGTCGCCGCGGAGTTCCAGGCGCCTCCGGCGGCTCCGGCCGCCTCCCGTCCGTCCGCGACCCCGGGCCCGCGCCCGACCGGTCAGCGTCCGGCCGCCTCCGGCCAGGGTGGTGCCCGTCCGGGCGCCGCGCGTCCGGCCGGTGCGACCCCCGGTGGTCAGGCCCCCCGTCCGGGTGGCGCCCAGGCCCCGCGTCCCGGTGGTGCCCGTCCCGCGGGTCCGCGTCCGGGCAACAACCCCTTCACCTCCGGCGGCTCCACCGGCATGGCGCGCCCGCAGGCGCCCCGTCCGGGCGGCGCGCCGCGCCCCGGTGCCCCCGGCGCCGGTGCTCCCGGTCCGCGCCCGCAGGGCGGTCCCGGCGGTGCCCCGCGTCCGCAGGGTCCCCGTCCCACCCCCGGTGGCATGCCCCGTCCGCAGGGCGGCGCCCCGCGTCCGGGCGGCGCTCCCGGCGGTAACCGTCCGAACCCGGGCATGATGCCGCAGCGTCCCGCTGCCGGCCCGCGTCCGGGCCCCGGCGGCCGTGGTCCCGGTGGCCCCGGCGGCCGTCCGGCCGGTCCCGGCGGTGGCGGCGGCGGTCGTCCCGGCTTCGCCGGCCGTCCGGCCGGTCCCGGCGGCGGCGGTCGTCCCGGCGGCGGTGGCGGCGGCTTCGGCGGTCGTCCCGGCGGCGGTGGCGGTGCTCCCGGCGGTGGCGGCGGCTTCGGCGGTCGTCCCGGCTTCGGCGGCCGTCCCGGCGGCCCGGGTGCCCGTGGCGGCACGCAGGGTGCCTTCGGCCGTCCCGGCGGTCCGGCCCGTCGCGGCCGCAAGTCGAAGCGTCAGAGGCGCCAGGAGTACGAGGCCATGCAGGCCCCGTCCGTGGGCGGCGTGATGCTGCCCCGCGGCAACGGCGAGACCGTTCGCCTGTCGCGCGGTGCGTCCCTCACCGACTTCGCGGAGAAGATCAACGCCAACCCGGCGTCGCTGGTCGCGGTCATGATGAACCTCGGCGAGATGGTCACTGCCACGCAGTCCGTCTCCGACGCGACCCTCCAGCTCCTCGCGGGCGAGATGAACTACGAAGTTCAGATCGTCAGCCCGGAGGAGGAGGACCGCGAGCTGCTCGAGTCCTTCGACATCGAGTTCGGCGAGGACGAGGGCGGCGAGGAGTTCCTCGTCGCGCGTCCGCCGGTCGTGACCGTCATGGGTCACGTCGACCACGGAAAGACCCGACTCCTCGACGCGATCCGCAAGACCAACGTGGTCGCGGGCGAGGCCGGCGGCATCACCCAGCACATCGGTGCCTACCAGGTCTCCACCCAGGTCAACGACGAAGACCGCAAGATCACCTTCATCGACACCCCGGGTCACGAGGCGTTCACCGCCATGCGTGCCCGTGGTGCCAAGTCGACCGACATCGCGATCCTCGTGGTGGCGGCCAACGACGGTGTCATGCCGCAGACGATCGAGGCCCTGAACCACGCCAAGGCGGCCGACGTGCCGATCGTGGTCGCGGTCAACAAGATCGACGTCGAGGGCGCCGACCCGGTCAAGGTGCGCGGTCAGCTGACCGAGTACGGCCTGGTGGCCGAGGAGTACGGCGGCGACACCATGTTCGTCGACATCTCCGCCAAGCAGGGTCTGCACATCGACTCCCTGCTGGAGGCCGTGGTCCTCACCGCGGACGCCTCGCTCGACCTGCGGGCCAACCCGGAGCAGGACGCGCAGGGTATTGCGATCGAGTCCCACCTCGACCGCGGCCGCGGTGCCGTCTCGACCGTCCTGGTCCAGCGCGGAACGCTGCGCATCGGCGACACCATGGTCGTCGGCGACGCGTACGGCCGCGTCCGGGCGATGCTCGACGACAAGGGCAACAACGTCGAGGAAGCGGGTCCGTCGACCCCCGTCCTGGTCCTGGGTCTCACCAACGTCCCCGGCGCCGGCGACAACTTCCTCGTCGTGGACGAGGACCGTACGGCCCGCCAGATCGCCGAGAAGCGCGCGGCGCGCGAGCGCAACGCCAACTTCGCCAAGCGCACCCGCCGGGTGTCCCTCGAGGACCTCGACTCGGTGCTCAAGGCCGGTCTGGTCCAGGAACTCAACCTCATCATCAAGGGCGACGCGTCCGGTGCGGTCGAGGCCCTGGAGAGCTCGCTGCTCCAGCTCGACGTCGGCGAGGAGGTGGACATCCGCGTCCTGCACCGTGGTGTGGGTGCGGTCACCGAGTCCGACATCGACCTGGCGATGGGCTCCGACGCCATCGTCATCGGCTACAACGTCCGTGCGGCCGGCCGTGCCGCGCAGATGGCGGAGCGCGAGGGCGTCGACGTCCGCTACTACTCGGTGATCTACCAGGCCATCGAGGAGATCGAGGCGGCCCTCAAGGGTCTGCTCAAGCCGGAGTACGAAGAGGTCGAGCTCGGCACGGCGGAGATCCGCGAGGTCTTCCGCTCGTCCAAGCTGGGCAACATCGCCGGTGTCCTGGTCCGGTCGGGCGAGGTCAAGCGCAACACCAAGGCGCGCCTCCTCCGCGACGGCAAGGTCATCGCCGAGAACCTCACCATCTCCGGTCTGCGCCGCTTCAAGGACGACGTCACCGAGATCCGCGAGGGCTTCGAGGGTGGTATCAACCTCGGAAACTTCAACGACATCAAGATCGACGACGTCATCGCGACGTACGAGATGCGCGAGAAGCCGCGCGGCTGACGCCCGGCTGTTCGTACTGGGGCACTTCCCGGCGTGAGCCGGGGGATGTCGTGACCGGGGCCGGTCGGCGGAATTTCCGTCGATCGGCCCCGGCCGTTGCGTGTACGGTTTGGATGTTCCTGCCAAGCGACGGCTGGGCGGACCACCGAACCCGAACCGGCGGGACATCCGGATCTGCATGTACGTGGGGACTCTGTCCTTCGACCTGCTCCTCGGCGACGTACGTTCGCTGAAGGAGAAGCGCTCCATCGTCAGGCCCATCGTTTCCGAGCTCCAGCGGAAGTTCTCCGTGAGCGCGGCCGAGGTCGGCGACCAGAACCTCCATCGCCGGGCCCATCTGGGGGTCGCCATGGTGTCGGGGGACGTGGGGCACCTGTCGGATGTGCTCGACCGCTGTGAGCGGCTGGTCGCGGCACGTCCTGAAGTGGAGCTGCTGTCGGTGCGCCGACGCCTCCACGGTGATGAAGACTGAACTGCTTGACTTGCAAGAAAAGAAGGAGACGGACCAGTGGCCGACAACGCGCGGGCGAAGAAGCTGGCGGACCTCATCCGGGAGGTGGTCGCCGAGAAGCTGCAGCGTGGCATCAAGGACCCGCGGCTCGGTACGCACGTGACCATCACGGACACCCGCGTCACCGGCGACCTGCGGGAGGCCACGGTCTTCTACACGGTCTACGGTGACGACGAGGAGCGCGCGAGCGCCGCGGCGGGCCTGGAGAGCGCCAAGGGCATCCTGCGCTCCGCGGTCGGCCGCGCGGCGGGCACCAAGTTCACGCCCACCCTGACGTTCGTGGCGGACGCCCTCCCGGAGAACGCCAAGACCATCGAGGACCTCCTCGACAAGGCACGCGCCTCGGACGCCCAGGTGCGGGAGGCCTCCTCCAACGCCACGTACGCGGGCGAGGCCGACCCCTACAAGAAGCCGGGCGAGGACGAAGCCGCGGAATGAGCAAGCACACCCCGACACCGGACGGCCTCGTCATCGTCGACAAGCCGTCCGGCTTCACTTCGCACGACGTCGTGGCCAAGATGCGCGGGATCGCCAAGACCCGCCGCGTCGGCCACGCCGGCACGCTCGACCCCATGGCCACGGGCGTGCTCGTGCTCGGTGTCGAGAAGGCGACCAAGCTCCTCGGCCACCTCGCGCTGACCGAGAAGGAGTACCTCGGCACCATCCGCCTGGGCCAGAACACGGTCACGGACGACGCCGAGGGCGAGATCACCTCGTCCGCCGACGCCTCGGGCGTGACCCAGGACGCGGTGGACGCGGGCGTCGCGAAGCTGACCGGCGACATCATGCAGGTGCCGTCGAAGGTCAGCGCCATCAAGATCGACGGCAAGCGCTCGTACACCCGCGTCCGCGAGGGCGAGGAGTTCGAGATCCCGGCCCGCCCGGTGACCGTGTCCTCGTTCCGGGTCTACGACATGAGCGGGGCGGAGGCCGAGGACGGCACCAAGGTCGTCGACCTCATCGTCTCGGTCGTCTGCTCCAGCGGTACGTACATCCGTGCGCTCGCCCGCGACCTCGGCGCCGACCTCGGCGTCGGCGGGCACCTCACGGCGCTGCGGCGCACGCGGGTCGGCCCGTACAAGATCGACCGGGCGCGCACCCTGGACCAGCTCCAGGAGGAGCTGACCGTCATGCCCGTCGCGGACGCCGCCCAGGCGGCCTTCCCGCGCTGGGACCTCGACGAGAGGCGGGCGCGCCTGCTCGGCAACGGCGTCCGGCTGGAGATGCCGGACGAGTACCCGCCGGGGAAGCCCGTCGCGGTGTTCGGGCCCGACGGGAAGCTGCTCGCGCTGGTCGAGAGCAAGGGCGGCAAGGCGAAGTCCCTGGCGGTCTTCGTCTGACGACCCGAGGCCCGCTCCGCCCCCGGCGCCGTCCGGGGCGGGGCAGTCCGCCACCGTGCGCGAGGAGGCCGGTCCGTACCTGGTACGGACCGGCCTCCTCGCGTTGGCGGGTGGGACGCCCGGTCCGGGGTCCGGGCCGGGCGTCCCGTTCGGGTCCCGGGCCTCTTGGGGCCTTCCCGTACGCCGCGGAGCGGTGAGCGCACCCCCCTGTGCCGCTCACCGCTCCGCGTCCCCCTCACTTCCCCCCGCTCGGTCTCTATCCATCCGACACCCGCTATTCACCCGTCCGAGGAGGCGCTCGGAGTGAATGGAGGGAGCGTGAGGGGGCGCTTTACGTGCGCGTCCTGTTCCGTCGATCTTCACCGGCCTAACGTCGTCCGCACGGGGAGACGGGGAGGTCGCTAGCGATGCGGGCTACGGGGGCCACGGCGGACGAGCCCGAGGGGATGCTCGTGCGGATCCGGGACCGGGCCGGACGGCCGTGGGGCAGCGGGTTCGTGGCCGACGACCGGGGCACCGTCCTGACCAGCCGCGCCGCCGTCACCGGCATCGACCCGCTGGTGCTGCACGGCGCCGGACGGGTCTGCGAGGTGGACCCGGGAGCGGTCACCGTGCTGGGCGCGAGCGGGCTCGCGCTCGTACGCACCGGGGGCGCGGACCTCGGGCTGCCGCCGCTGCCGGTCGCCGCGCGGGAGCGGATCGCCCCGGGGACGTACGTACGGCTCGCCGCCCGCGGCTGGCGCCAGGCGCGGGTCCTCCGGGCGGGCCCGGAGCTGGACCTGGCCATCGGCACGGACGGCCGGGACGCGCTGCTGCTGGGCGGGGAGACCCGCGGCGGCCCGGTGCTGGACGCGGAGACCGGGGCGGTGCTCGCGGTGCTGGACGGCGGCCCCCGGGCGGTGCCGCTGCGCGCGGTGCAGCCGGACCGGGCCGGGGAACTGGCGGAGCTGCTCGCGCGGAACGCGGCGACCGTGCCGGCCCACGGCACGGAGCTCAACCTTGCGGGTGCGCTGCGGCTCACCGGGATCACGCTGGGGGCCGTCGGCGGGGCGCTGTGGGGCGCGGAATCCGGTGCCGTGGTGGAACGCGCGGCGATCGTGACGGAGCTGGCCTGCTTCGAGGCGGGCACGGCACCGGTGTGCGCGCTGGTGGGCCGGCCCGGTACCGGGCGCACGACCGAGCTGGCGGCCTGGGCCGGGCGGCGCGTGCGGAGCGGGTCGCCCGCGCCGACGGTCTGGCTGCGGGGTGCGGACCTGCTGGTGGGCGACCGTTCGGTGGGCGACGCGGTGGCGCGGGCCCTGGGGGAGGCGGAGCGGATCCTGGCGGACGCGGGCTCCGGAGACGGGGAGGGGGAGGGGCTCGCGGAGCGGGTGGCCCGCCTGGCCGCGGGGGCGGGGCGGCCGCTGCTCGTGGTGCTGGACGCACCCGAGGAGATGCCGGGGGCGCTGGGCCGGGCCCTGGACACGTGGTGGGACGGGACCGTCGGCTGGCTGCGGGACACCGGGGCCCGGCTGGCGGTGGGCTGCCGCCCGGAGTTCTGGGAGCGGGTCGGCTTCCCCGAGGCCGTGGTGGTGGGGCTGGGCGACCTCGCCGCGGGGGAGGCGGAGCGCGCCCGGCGGCTGTACGGGGTGCCCGACGGTGCCGTGGCCGCCCGCGACGCGGCGCATCCGCTCACGCTGCGGCTGCTGGGCGAGGTGCGGGCGGCCGGAGTCACCGCGGGCTGTCCGGGGCGGGACGAGGTCTTCGCCGCCTACCTCGACCTGGTGTGCCTGCGCATCGCGGCCCGCCTGGCGGACCGGGGCGACGACAGGGGTGCCGGTCATCGCGCGGGGCCGGCGGGCCCGGCCCGGGAGGTGCGCGACACCGGCACGGGGAGCGCCCGGGACCGCGACCCGTACGAGTGGCACACGGACCCGGGCGGTCCGGCAGGAGGATCCGATCCGGTCCCGGGACCTTCCGCGGCCTGCGGATCAGGGGGGCCGGCCGGGGCCGGCGGCGACGATGCCGCGGGCGGCCGCGAGCCACGGGGCGCCGACACGCCCGCGGGGCCGGGGGCACGCTCCGGGCCGGGCGGGCCCGGTGGGTGGCCGCGCACCGGGACGACGGGCGGGGGACCGACGCGGGGCGGCCGGCAGGGTGCCGCGGGTGCGGGGGAGTACGGCGTGCCGGGGCCTGCGTACGGCACGCCTGGTGGGGAGCGCGGGGCGCGGGCCGCGGGGTCCCGGCGGCTGGCCGCTCAGGTGGCGGCCCAGGTGCACGAGGCCGCCCGGCGGTGCCTCGGGCCCGGGCGGGGCGCGCTCGACCGCGCCGCCTTCGAGGCGCTGTTCCCCCGCGACACCGGCTGGGCCGACGCCGTGCTCGCCGAGGGGCTGATCGTCCCGGCCGGCGCGGGCCACCGGTTCGCCCACGAGGCCCTGGCCGACTGGCTCCAGGGCGCCCACCTCGACGTACCCGCCGCGCTGCGCATGATCCGGGACGCCGGGCCCGGCAGCGCCGGTGTGGTGCCCGACCGGCTCGGGGTGCTGGTGGAGGGCCTCCTCGCGCTGCGCGGCGAGAGGCTCGTACCGCTGCTGGCCACCCTGGCCGGGCAGGTGCGCGACGGCACCGCGGGGGAGGCCCGCTGGTGGGCCGTGCGGCTGTTGCGGGAGACCCTGCCCCGGCTGGCCGACCTCGCCCCCTACGACGAGGTGCTGCGTGCGCTGGCCCGCGTACCGTGCCCCGGCCTCGGCGGCCGGTTCTGGGAGCGGCTCCAGCTCCCCGAGGCGTACCGGCTGGAGCTCCTGCGCGGGCTCGTGCCGGGCGACGGACCGCCCGGCGCCCCCGACCGCTACCTCGACGCCGTAGCCCGCCGGCTGACCGCCGATCCGCGGACCGTACAGCCGCTGCTCTGCGGCTGGTTCACCGACGAGACCCCGCTCGCCGCCACCCCCGGCGCGACCGTGGCCACCGCCGCTCAAGCCCTGCTGCACACCCACCGGTGCCTCGCTGTGGACGACCTCGCGGAGGCACTGGTCGAGCGGGCCCACCCACGCGCCGACGAACTCCTTGCCGCCCTGGCCGAGGAGGAGCCGTCCGCCCTCTGCCGGGCCGTCGACCGATGGGCCCACGACGCCCGCCCCGAGCGCCGGGTGGCCGCCGCTGCGTACGGCCTCGCGACCGCCCCGTACGCGGTCACACCGGCCGACCGCGCCCTGCTGGGCTATGCGGCCCGGGCCCTGCTCACCCGCCCGGAGGAGACCGGCGCGCACGGCACGGCCCTGGCCCGGCTGGCCCTGGCACCGGCCGTGCCCTCCGCCTCCCCCGGCGGGGGCGTGGCGCGGCGGCGTCCGTGACGGTGGTGACATCCCGCCGATACCGATGACGGCCGAGTGGCGCGGGCATGGCAGTCTTAGACCTGCATATGGCGTCAGACGCACGAGCGAACGGCGCCGCTGGCACATCGGCAATCACTACAGGGTTCGGGCGAGGAGCGGTCACAGTGCAGCGCTGGCGTGGCTTGGAGGACATCCCCCAGGACTGGGGACGCAGCGTCGTCACCATCGGCTCCTACGACGGCGTCCACCGGGGACATCAGCTGATCATCGGACGGGCGGTGGCCCGGGCGCGCGAGCTCGGCGTGCCCTCCGTCGTGGTCACCTTCGACCCGCACCCCAGCGAGGTGGTCCGCCCCGGCAGCCACCCGCCCCTGCTCGCCCCGCACCACCGCCGTGCCGAGCTGATGGCCGAACTCGGCGTCGACGCGCTGCTGATCCTGCCGTTCACGGCGGAGTTCTCGCAGCTGTCCCCGGCCGACTTCATCGTGAAGGTGCTCGTCGAGGCCCTGCACGCCAAGGCCGTCATCGAGGGCCCGAACTTCCGCTTCGGCCACCGGGCCGCGGGCAACACCGCGTACCTGGCCGAGCTGGGCGCCACGTACGACTACGAGGTCGAGGTCGTCGACCTCTACGTGAGCGGCGAGGCGGGCGGCGGCGAGCCGTTCTCCTCGACCCTCACCCGCCGTCTGGTCGCCGAGGGCGACATGACCGGCGCGGCGGAGATCCTGGGCCGCCCGCACCGCGTCGAGGGCGTCGTGGTGCGCGGTGCGCAGCGCGGGCGCGAGCTCGGCTACCCGACGGCGAACGTCGAGACGCTGCCGCACACCGCGATCCCGGCCGACGGCGTGTACGCGGGCTGGCTGACGGCCGACGGCGAGCGGATGCCCGCGGCCATCTCGGTCGGCACCAACCCGCAGTTCGACGGCACGGAGCGGACGGTCGAGGCGTACGCGATCGACCGGGTGGGCCTGGACCTGTACGGGCTGCACGTGACCGTGGACTTCCTGGCGTACGTGCGCGGGATGGCGAAGTTCGAGTCGATCGAGGTGCTGCTCGACGCCATCGCCGACGACGTGAAGAAGGCGCGGGAGCTGACCGAGGCGTACGACGCGCAGCGCTAGGCCGAGTGCCTCCGCGGCGATACGGGTGAGGGCCCGTACCCCCCTGACGGGGTGGTACGGGCCCTCACCCGTTCCTCACTGCCGGGCCGGCGGCTGCGGCTGGGCCTGACCCGGCTGCGGCGGACCCTGGGGCGGCTGGGGCTGCTGCGGCTGTTGGGGGGCCTGGGGCTGCTGGGGCTGCTGGGGCCAGCCCTGGCCGGGCTGCGGCGGGGTGGTGGGCCACTGCTGCGGGGGTGCGGCCTGCTGGGGCTGCCCGGGGCCCGGCTGCTGGCCGGGGTAGGGCTGGCCCGGGTACGGACCCGGCTGGCCCGGATGCGGCGGCTGGTGCGGGTGGCCGCCGGGGCCGGGGGCGGGCTGACCGTACGGCGGCTGGGGCTGGGCGTGGGGCTGGGGGACCGGCTGGCCGGGGTAGCCCTGCGGGGGCATGCCGGGGTGACCCGGCTGTCCCCACACGCCCTGGGCCTGCTGCGCGCGGGCGAAGTCCTCGGCCACGAGGGTCGCGAGGTGGAAGTACGCCTCGCGGGTCTTCGGCCGCATCATGTCCAGGTCCACCTCGGCGCCGGCCGCCAGGTGCTCGTCGAACGGCACCACGACCACCCCGCGGCAGCGGGTCTCGAAGTGCTGCACGATGTCGTCGACCTTGATCATCTTGCCGGTCTCGCGGACCCCCGAGATCACCGTGAGGGAGCGGGAGACGAGGTCGGCGTACCCGTGGGCCGAGAGCCAGTCGAGCGTGGTGCTCGCGCTGCTCGCGCCGTCCACCGAGGGCGTCGAGATGATGATCAGCTGGTCGGCCAGGTCCAGGACCCCGCGCATGGCGGAGTACAGCAGGCCGGTGCCGGAGTCCGTGAGGATGATCGGGTACTGCTTGCCGAGGGTGTCGATCGCGCGGCGGTAGTCCTCGTCGTTGAACGTCGTCGAGACCGCCGGATCCACGTCGTTGGCGATGATCTCCAGGCCGGAAGGCGCCTGGGAGGTGAACCGCCTGATGTCCATGTAGGAGTTCAGGTACGGGATCGCCTGGACGAGGTCGCGGATCGTCGCCCCGGTCTCGCGCCGCACACGGCGGCCGAGCGTGCCGGCGTCCGGGTTGGCGTCGATGGCGAGGATCTTGTCCTGGCGCTCGCTGGCCAGGGTCGCCCCGAGGGCGGTGGTGGTCGTGGTCTTGCCGACGCCGCCCTTCAGGCTGATGACCGCGATCCGGTAGCAGGACATCACCGGGGTGCGGATCAGCTCCAGCTTGCGCTGGCGCTCGGCCTCGGCTGCCTTGCCGCCGAAGCGGAAGCGTGAGCCGCCGGGGTTGCTGCGCGGCTTCTGCCTGTTGCGCAGCAGCCGCTCGGAGGACAGCTCCACCGCCGCCGTGTACCCGAGGGGGGCGCCCGGTACGGAGCGATGGCGCGGGTCGTGCGCGACCGGCGTGGGCCACTGGGCCCCGGCGCGCGGGTCGGCGGCGTGGGGCGGCTGCGGGGCCGGGCCGGGGCCGGGGGCGGGTGCGGGTGCCGGGGTCGGCGCCGGCGCGGGTGCCGGGGCGGGCGGCGTCGGAGGTACCGGTGCCGGGCCCGGAGCCGGGAAGCCGTGGCCGTGCGGGGGCTGCTGCTGGGGCGGGGGGAACCCGTACCCCTGCGGGGCGTGCTGCTGGGGCGGCGGGAAGCCGTAACCCTGCGGCGGCTGGGGTGCCTGCGGCTGCGGCGGAGCCGGGGGAAGACCGGCTCCGGACAGGTCGGCGGGCGGTACGGGCGCGGGGGCGCCCGAGGCCGGGCTGCCGGGCCGTACGGGCGGGGCGATCCGCATCGTGGGCGGCGACGCCAGGTCGGCGGACGGGTCGCCGGGCGCCGGCGGTACGGCCGGCGTCCCGGGCCCGGCGGGATGCGCGGGCGCCACGGAGGCGTCGGCCTGACCGGCCGGGACGGCGGCAGTGTCGGGGCCGAACGGCAGCGCCGGGGCGTCCTCGGGCCCGAAGGGCGAGGTGCCGGCGTCGGCCGGGTGGGCCGGGGCGGCCGCCGGGGCGGCCGGAGGGCGGGGTACGGCGTCGGCCGGGTCGGTGGCGAGCGCCGGCAGGTCCGGGTCGGTGCCCGGGTCGGGCAGCGGGCCGTCGGCGGCGTTCGGCGGGGCCAGCTCCTCGTCCGCGCCGTCGGGGGCTTCGGGCGCGGGCAGCGCGGGTCCGCTCACCGGCTCCGCGTCGGCGGGCGGAACGGCGTCGGCGGGCTCCGGCGAGTCGCCCTCGGCCGCGACGCCGGTCGTCACATCCGGCATGACGGGGCTCACGGAGGAGTCCGGCTCGGATTCCTCGGCCGCTTCCGGTGCCGGGCGGTCGGGCTCGTAGAACACCGCGGGCACCGCGAAGTCGGCGGGGTCGGGCGCCGGTTCGGCGTCCGCGTACGGCACGGGAACGGCGTCCGCGGGCTCGGGAGCGGCGGGCGGGGTGTCCCCGGGGGCGGCCGCCGCCAGCTCGCCGGAGGCCTGGACGGGTGCGGCCTGGGCCGCGTCCGCGGGGGCGTGGGGGGCGGGCTCGGGCGCGGCGTAGCCGGCCGGAACCGCGTCGATGGGCCCGGCGGGTGCGGGTGCGGGTGCGGGTGCCGGTACGGCGTCGGCGGGACCGGGGAACGGCGGCATCGCGGAGGCGTCCTGGCCCACGGGCACGGCGGGCGGCTGCTGCGCGGCCCAGGGGTTCGGCGCGTAGGGACCGGCGGACCAGCCGTCGGCCGGCTGCGCGGGAGACGGCGGTACGGGGACGGGCCCGGAGCCCTGCGGCGGCGCGGCGGCTCCGTACGGCTGCCCGGTACCGGCACCGGCCGCGGCCGGTGCGGGCGCGGAACCGGGGTACGCGTAGCCACCCGGCACACCGTCGGCCGCGGCACCCGGTACGGATGCCTGGCCGGCGCTCGGCGGAACCGCGGCACCTGGCGCGTAGCCACCCGGCACCGGACCGGCACCCGGCACGCCGTCGGCCCCGGCACCCGGCGCGTAGCCACCCGGCACCGGACCGGCACCCGGCACGCCGTCGGCCCCCGCACCCGGCGCGTAGCCACCCGGCACCGGCGCGGGGCCGGCATCCGGCGCAGCCCCCGCAGCCGGTGCACCCGTACCCGCGTCCCGCGGGGCCCAGTTCGGCTCGAATCCGCTGCCCGGCGGCAGACCGGGCACCGGAACCCCCGGCACCGGACCCGGCGCGGCGTTCTGCGTGTACCAGGCCGGCGGCGTGTAGTCGATGGTGAACTCGCCCGTCAGCTCGGGCTCCGCGTCGGACTGATCGTCCGTCGGGACGTCACGCGACCCGCCGCGGCTCTCGTTCCGATCGCTGTTCACAAATCCTCCTGCTCTGTCCGAGCACCGGCACTCGGTACTCGTATGGGCGCGCCCGGCACAGGCCTTGCCACTGAACCGTCTCCGAAACCGCCCCGGGCCGGGAGCATCGGCACCGAACCGTTACCGGCCCCGCACACCCCCGGGCTGCCCCTCGGCGGCCTCCACGGGTCACCCCGGGACCTCCTCGGCCACCGGACCCGCCGGTCACGGCGGCCCGGCACCGGCCCGGCCCCCGCGCCCACGTTCAGCCTAATCGCGCCGCGCGCCCGGGACCCGGCCCCGTCGGCCCGCAAGCACCTGCCGGGACCGGCCGACGGGCGTCACCGGGCCCCGGCACCCACCGGCACGGGCCGACGGCCGCCGACCACCGTCATCCGAACGGGTAGACCACAGCGGGCAGCACCGGGCAGCAACACGCCACCCCGCACCGCCCGGCACCACGCCACCCCGCATCGCCCGGCACCACGCCCCCCGCACCGCACCGCCCGGCACCACGCCACCCAGCCGCCCCCCGGCCGCTCGTCAGTCGATCCGCCGCGCCGCACCCAGCAGCCCGCTCTCCGCCTCCGTGCCCTGCGTCATCACGAACTGCCGGTCCCGCCCGGTGCACCACAGGGTCACCCCCTCGCCCAGCGTCGGCAGCGCGTCCACCGCGGACCGCGGCAGGCCCATCAGCCGGCCCACCTGCTCCGCCTCGTCGGGGGACACCCGCTGGACGCCCACCAGCGCCGACTGCTCCAGCAGGCGCGCCGCGGCCGGGCTCAGGTAGGGCAGCAGCGTCAGCACCGACTGCCAGGGCCCGGCCACCACGCGTCCGCGCGGCGGCCGCATCCCGCAGTCGCGCACCACCAGCACGGGGCTGCCCGCGGACGCGCCCTGCGGAGGCACCCGGCCCACGTCGTGCAGCGTGACGCACGGCTGGCCGCCGCCCGCGGACTGGGCCAGCGCCGTCCACACGGCCGCGCGCCCGGTCTCCACGGCGACCCGCGCCCCGGTCGCGGCCGCCCGCAGCGCCAGCACCTGGGCCGTCCACAGACCGCCCACCAGCGTGACGTCATACGGCGTGGGCCGGTTCAGCCCGAGCACCGCGGGCCGGCCCCCCGAATCCACCCCGATGACGACACCGTCGTCCGCCACCGGCACCGCCAGCGCGTCCAGTTCCTCGAACGACACCGCGTGCCGCTCCCGGCGGGGTCCCACCAGCCCGTACCCCACCCGCTGCCGAAGACCGCGGCCCATCAGCGCGCACCTCCCAGCGGCAGCGAGGCCAGCACACCCGGCAGCTGCTCGCGGTCGAGCCGTACCAGCGCGGTCTTCACGCCGCGGGCGATCCGCTCCAGCTCCCGCCGGGCGGCCACCAGTTCCGCGTCACTGCGTCCGGTGATGCGCACGTGGCCGGTCACCGTCACCTCCTGCCGCTCGCTCGCGGCCAGTGTCAGGCTGAAGTTCGTCGCCAGCGCCGGGACCGACGTCAGCAGCGCCACGAACTGCGGCAGCGGCGCGGCGCCGCCGCCCAGCTGGGGCCAGCGCGACACCCAGTACGTGGTGTGCCGGCGGTCGTCGCAGCGCCAGCTGCGCGGGCTCTCCTCCGTACGCCGGCCCGGCGTCCCGGAGCGCCCTGCCTGGGTGATGGCCATCGGGTTGGCGCAGGTCGACGTGGCCAGCGCGGCCGTCAGCTCCTGCTCCGTCAGCACCGTCGCGCGGAACCCGGCGCCGGTCAGCCGGCTGGCGAGCTGGTCCACGGCGCGTACGACGCACCGCTGCGCCCCCGCGAGCCCGCCGCCGCGCGCGGCGACCGCCTCGGGGCACAGCTCGGGGTCGAGCTTGAGGGCGATCCAGGTGAGCCGGACCGCCGGGGTGCCCGTCTGCGCCTGCAGGGGTGCGTAGTTGCGGGCGGCCATCGACTGCTGGGGCAGGTGCGGCGCGGGTGCGGGCTGGGTGTGCTGCACCAGCTGCGCCGACTCCAGGCGGATGCCGTCGGTCTCCAGCACGTCGCGGACGATGCCGAGCGGCAGTGGCCGCGCCGAGCGGTCCGGCCGCAGCGCGGTGGCCTCCAGGTCGACCTGCACCACGGCGGTCAGGAAGGTTCCGTCGCCGATGATGCCCACCGGCCGCCGGTCCCGGTCGCTGAACGTGTACGTGCGCAGGGCCGGATCGGCCTCCACCACCGGCGCCAGCCCCGGCTCGGTCCCCGCGGGCACCGTGAACGAGGCCGCCCTGCGACGCCGGGCGCGCAGCGCCATCGCGGTCCCCAGCCACTCCGGCAGCGACCGCTGGTGACGGCGCACCAGGGCGAGCAGCAGCAGCGCGGCCGCGACCGCACCGGCCGGCACGAGCAGCATGGGGTCGACCACCCAGGCCACCACCAGCAGCGCCGCGGCGACCTCCAGCAGCACGACCTGTTGCAATCGGAACGGGCCGAAACGCCCCGGAGTCGACTTCGGACGCGGCGTCACCGCGCCCCGAGCCGAACCGGCTTCGGCAACGCGCGGCTCCGTGCCCCCGACCCGTGGTTCCGTCGCGGTGGCCATCTCTCGCGCCCCTCCCCGGGTGAGAGCCGCGCACTCCGGAATCACCCAATCCGCCCCAATGAAACCTGACCGCCCCGGTACGGAAGGGACGGGGCGGCGGCCTCACCCTACCCGCCACCCGGGCGCCGTCGATCAACAGGCATAGTAGGGGGCCGGTCCGGCAGTCCAGGCCCGGGGAGCGTTCCCGCCGAGCGGGCCGTGCCGGGAGAAGCGGGGAGAAGCGAGCGGTCATGGCATCACGGCGGGACGAGCTCAACGCGTACACCTTTGCGAAGAGGCGGACGGTGGCCGCGTTCCTCCAGCCCTCGGCCACCGGGACCGAGGAGGGCGCCCCGCGCCCGCTGCGCGCGATCGTGCCGGGCATGGTCGTCGGCGCGCTGGTGCTCGCCGGGTTCG
Organism: Streptomyces sp. NPDC086023; assembly: GCF_044540325.1. Classification (NCBI taxonomy): domain Bacteria; kingdom Bacillati; phylum Actinomycetota; class Actinomycetes; order Kitasatosporales; family Streptomycetaceae; genus Streptomyces; species Streptomyces sp. NPDC086023. Next base: position 20,374 of record NZ_JBITRX010000017.1, on the reverse strand, counting down.
GCGCCTGGGGCATGTTCAAGCCCAACGCGCCCAAGGGCTGGGACACCCCGGGCACCAGGGTCATAGTCGGCAAGGACTCCACCACCCGGTACGTGGTGCTCACCACCGGCAGCGGCAAGCACCGGAAGACCCTGCTGCACCCGGTGCTCAACCTCGCCTCCGCACGCCTGCTGCTGACGCCCCAGCAGTTCGAGGTCATCCAGGTCAGCGACGAGATCCTCGACGCCAGCAAGCCGCCCCGCGGGCCGATCCTCGGCATCCCGTACGCCCCCGACCGGCTGCCCACCGCCAAGGACGCGGGCACGGCCAAGCGCTGGGCGGTCTGCCAGCAGCCCGGCGGCAACGGCCACGGCACGCAGACCGCCGCCTTCGTCCTCGCCGACCGCGAGGCGGGCCTCACCGAGGGGCCCCGGCGGCTGACCGGTGGGCAGGTCCTCTACGTGCAGGGGCCCGACAAGGTCCGCCACCTGGTGGACGCGGCCGGCACCCGGTACGCCATAGGCGGTCCGAAGGAGGACCGCGAGACCCTCACGCGCGCCCTGGTCGGCGACGGCCGCCCCCAGCAGGTCACCGCCGAGTGGCTGGACACCCTGCGCTCCGGCACGCCCGTCGAGTTCCCGGCCCTGCCCGGCCGACCGGGCGAGGACGCGAAGGTCCCCGGCCTCGCCACCGCCGACAACCGCGTCGGCATGGTGCTCCGCGCCCAGACCGGCTCGGGCCCGCAGCACTACGTGGTGCTGCCCGGCAAGGTGTCGCCGGTCTCGGAGTTCACCGCCTGGCTGCTCATCAACTCCCCGGCCACCGACCGCCTCGACATGGCGGGCCGGGCCCGCGACGTCGACCTCCAGTCCATCGACCCGGGCCGCTCCGCCTTCGCCGGCGACGCCCGCTGGCCGCAGCGCAAGGCCGAGCAGGTCAACCGTACGAAGGCCGCCGCGGGTTCGGACACCTCCCGCTCCGAGCTGCGCGACACCGTGTGCAACGTGCTGCGCGAGGTCGACTCCAAGGGCCGGCCCACCCTCAGCACCTGGGCGGGCACCGGCTTCCCGGTGGACATCACCGCCACCGGCACCAGCACGTACGTCACGCCCGGCACCGGCCTGCTGTACACGCAGGTCCGGGGCACCCAGTCGCGTCCCGACGGCTCGCTGTTCCTGCTCACCGACACCGGACTGCGGTACGCGATGCAGGCGAACGGCGACAGCGACGCGGACCTCTCGGAGATCGGCGCGGGCGAGAACAAGGGCAAGGACGAGGAAGGCCGCCCGGAGCCCAGCCAGGCGCAGATCCGGCTGGGTTACGAGAAGGTCGTGCCGGTCCTGGTGCCCATGGCCTGGTCGGAGTTCCTCTCGAAGGGCCCGCGCCTGGACACCAACAGCGCGCGCCAGCCGCAGGGTTCGTAGGGAGGCCGACGTGATCCGTACGACCTCCCGGCGCGCCGCGTCGGCGGCGGCCGCCCTCGCGCTCACCGCGGCACCGGCCGTCCTCACCACGGCACCGGCCGCGCAGGCCGCCGTACCGGCCGCGCCCGCGGCCGTACCGAAGTCCGCACCCGCCGCACCCGCCCCCTCCGGGACCCCGGCCACCGGGCCCGTCGCCACCCCCCGCCCCGCCCTCGACGGGGCCGGCGAGTGCAGCTTCCCGATGAAGAAGCAGATCGCCGGCCGCCCCTGGGCCCTCCAGCGCGTCCTGCTCGACGAACTCTGGCAGGACACCAGGGGCAAGGGCGTCCGCGTCGCCGTCATCGACACCGGCGTCGACCGGGTCAACCCCCAGCTCCGCGACGCCCTCGACACGGCCGCCGGCCGGGACTTCCTCGACAAGGGCAAGGACGGCACGGACGACGAGGTGGGCCACGGCACCAAGGTCGCCGGACTGATCGCCGCCCGCCCCCGCGAGGGCACCGGCTTCGTCGGCCTGGCCCCCGAGGCCACCATCATCCCGATCCGGCAGAACGACGACCGGAACAGCGGGAACGCGGCCACCATGGCCGAGGCCATCGACCACGCCGTCGCCCAGGGCGCCCGGATCATCAACATCTCCCAGGACACCGACAAGCCGCTGCCGCCCGCCTCCGAGCTCGCGCAGGCCGTGAAGCGGGCCGTCGACAAGAACGTCCTGATCGTCGCCTCGGCGGGCAACGACGGGCTGGACGGCGACCAGAAGAAGACCTACCCGGCCGCCTTCGACGGCGTGCTGGCCGTCGCCGCCTCCGACCGCAACAACGAGCGGGCCGCCTTCTCCCAGTCCGGCGCCTTCGTCGGCGTGGCCGCACCCGGCGTCGACATCGTCTCCACCGTCCCCGGCAACGGCCAGTGCGTCGACAACGGCACCAGCTTCAGCGCCCCCTACGTCGCCGGCGTCGCCGCCCTCCTCATGGCCAAGCACCCCACCTGGACCCCGCGCCAGGTCATCGCGCAGATCGAGCAGACCGCGGAGCGCTCCGTGAACGGCCACGACAACTTCGTCGGCTGGGGCGTCGTCGACCCCGTACGCGCCCTCACCGAGGACCAGGTGCCCAAGGAGGCACCCACCCCCGACCCGGGCCCGCCCCCGGCCGTCGCCCCCGACGCCGCGCACCTCTCCACGGCCGAGACCGCGCAGGAGCGCGACGAGCGCTACGCCACCTACGCCCTGGGCATCGGTGCGGTGCTGATCGCCGTGATCGCGGGCAGCGCGACGGTCCTGCGCGACCTGCGCCGCAAGCGTCACCGGAGCACCGTCACCGGCACCTGAACTCCCCTGCGCTGCTTTGCAGACGGGGAACCGCAGCCCCCGTCACGGGCGTCTGGGGTGTTTGTTGGGCCTGTCGTATGAAGTGGCTAAAGTGGCAGGCGACTTCACAAGTGTGATGACGGGAGAGCACGGACCATGGCGATGAACCTCGCAGTCGACGACGTCAAGAAGCAAAAGCTTGCCGACGAGATCTTCAGCTACCACACGGAGCTCTCGACCCGGATCGGCCGGCTCAACGACGTCGTCGACCGGATCCAGGCGGGGTGGCAGGGCGCCGCGAGCCAGGAGTACGACTCCCTCCAGCGGGGTGTGAACGAGCACCTCAACAAGATCAAGGCCAAGCTCATCGAGCTTGAGGACGCCATGCGGATGAGCGTCAAGGGCTTCACGGCCGAGGAGCAGCAGCGCATCGCGGACATCCGCAGGGTGAACGCGGACCAGGGAGCGGGCGGCGGCCGCAGCGCCATCCTCGACATGTGATCCGTGCCGCAGATCCGCAGCCGCCACCACCGCATTCCAACGGGAGAAGACCGACATGTCCTTCGCAGTCAACTACGACACCGTCTCCACCGCCGCCGGTGACGTCCGCACCACCAGCCACAAGCTGACGGAGGAGCTGGACGCCCTCATGGCCCAGGTCCGCACCGTCGCCGAGTCCTGGGAGGGTGAGGCGAAGACCTCGTACCTGGAGATCCAGCAGGTCGTCTCGACCGAGATGGCGGGCATGAACGCCAAGCTCGGCAACATCGCCAACCTGCTCGACAGCTCCCTCGTGGGCTACCAGGACACCGACAAGGGCAACGCGGCCCGCTTCCGCATGATCTGACCCGCGCCGGGCCCCGGGCCCCGCACACACGAGAGGGGCACGCGCACCGGGCGCGTGCCCCTCTCGTGTGCCCGGACGGCCCGGGCCGCGGCTCACGGCCGCCTCAGGTCGAACTCCCCATCGCGGGCCCCGAGTACGAACGCGCGCCACTCGGCCTCCGTGTACCGCAGCACGGTCTCCGGGTCGAGCGAGGACCGCATCGCCACGGCCCCGCCCGGCAGGTGCGCGATCTCGACCCGCTCCTCGTGCTCCTCCGTCCCGGGCGCGCTGAGCCACTCCACCCCCGAGATGTCCAGGGCGTACAGCTCGTCCTTCTCACGTGCGTCGGCCATCGGCGCGGTTCCCTTCGGCGGAGCGGGTAGTACGAACAGCCTCGTCCGGCATCGTACTTCCGCCCCGCCGGCCGCGTCAGCGGTACGCGATCAGCCGCCCCCGGCACCCGGGGGCGCGGCCCGCGCGGATCACCGGTCCGGCAGCCAGCCAAGCTGCACCAGCGAGTTGCCGCGCTTGCGGGAGATGAAGGTGCCCCGGCCGGGAGGCAGCGGGCGGGCCCGCACACCGCCGAGGATGTCGCCCTCGTTCCGGTCGCCGGACAGGACCACACCCTGCGCGCCCAGCTCCTTCACCCGCTGGATGAACGGCTCGTACGCCGCCCGCGAGGCGCCCGCGGAGCTCCGCGCGACGATGAAGCGGATGCCCACGTCCCGCGCGAACGGCAGGTGCTCCACCAGCCCGGCCATCGGGTTCCCGGTGCCGGACGAGACCAGTTCGTAGTCGTCCACGACCACGAACAGCTGCGGGCCCGACCACCAGCTGCGGTCGCGCAGCTGCTGCGGCGTGATGTCGGCCTTCGGCGCCCGCTTGGCCATCACCGTGGCCACGGCCTCCATGTGCATCTGCATGGACGACGCCATCGGGGCGTACTCCAGCAGGTGCCCCTCCGGCACCGCCTCCAGCAGCGTCCGCCGGTAGTCTCCCACCACGATCCGCGCCTGGTCCGGCGTGTAGCGCTCGGCGATCTGCTTCGCGATCAGCCGCAGCAGCGCCGTCTTGCCCGACTCGCTCTCACCGAACACCAGGAAGAACGGATCGGTCTCGAAGTCGACGAACACCGGCTCCAGGTCCGTCTCGTCGATGCCGATCGCGATGCCGTGCTGCGGGAACTCGAAGCCCTTCGGCAGCCGGTCCGCCGGCAGCTTGCGCGGCAGCAGCCGCACCGCGGGCGCCGCCGGACCGGCCCAGGAGGTCCGTACCGACTCCACGAACGCGGCCGTCGCCTCCGGCAGCGAGTCCGCGCCGGTCCGCCCGTCGGTCCGCGGCAGCGCCGCCATGAAGTGCAGCTTCTCCGGCACCTGGCCCCGGCCCGGCGCACCCTGGGGCACGTTCGCCGCGACCTTGCGGTCGAACTCCGAGTCCATGACGTCGCCGAGGCGCAGCTCCAGCCGGCCCAGGATCTGGTCCTTCAGCGCCGCCCGCACCTCCATGTAGCGGGACGCCGTCAGCACCACGTGGATGCCGTAGCCCAGACCGCGCGCCGCGATGTCCGCGACCACCGGCTCCAGGTGCTCGTAGTCGTTGCGGAACGCCCCCCAGCCGTCGACCAGCAGGAACACGTCGCCGAACACCTCGCCCGGCAGCTCACCCGCCGCCCGGCGGCGCCGGTAGGTCGCCATCGAGTCGACCGCGTTGGCCCGGAAGAACTCCTCCCGCCGGTTCAGCACGCCGGCCACCTCGGCGACCGTACGCCGCACCCGCTCCGGGTCCAGGCGCGAGGCCACCCCGCCCACGTGCGGCAGGTCCTGCACCGCCGCGAGGCCGCCACCGCCGAAGTCCAGCCCGTAGAACTGCACCTCGCGCGGCGTGTGCGTGACCGCGAAGGCCGACACCAGCGTCCGCAGCAGCGTCGACTTGCCCGACTGCGGGCCGCCCACCACCAGCAGGTGGCCGGCCGCCCCCGAGAAGTCCCGGTACAGCACCTCGCGCCGCTGTTCGAACGGCTTGTCGATCAGACCCAGCGGTACGACCAGACCACCCGGCCGCGTGTACCCCTCCGCGTGCAGCCCCCGCTCCGCCGAGCCCGCCAGCGCCGGCAGCAGCTGGTCCAGCGGCGGCGCGTCGTCCAGCGGCGGCAGCCACACCTGGTGGGCCGGCACGCCCTGCCCCTCCAGCCGCGCCACGATCACGTCCAGCACGGTGTCCGCCAGCGCGTCGTCCTCCCGCCGGGAGGCCGCCGCCAGGTACGCCGGGTCCGGCGCCGCGTACACCACCGGCACCGGAGCGGCCGTGAACACCGCGGGCCGCCGCTCCACCGGGAACTGCCCGACCGACAGCTCCCGGCCGCCCGAGCGGTACGTACCCGACACGTACGCCGCCTTGAAGCGCGTCATCTCGTCCGTGCCGAACTTCAGATAGCCGGAACCCGGCACCGACGGCAGGTGGTACGCGTCCGGCACGCCGATCGCCGTCCGGGACTCCGCCGCGGAGAACGTCCGCAGACCGATCCGGTACGACAGGTACGTGTCCAGACCGCGCAGCTTGCCCTCCTCCAGGCGCTGCGAGGCCAGCAGCAGGTGCACGCCCAGCGACCGGCCGATCCGGCCGATCTGGATGAACATGTCGATGAAGTCGGGCTTCGCCGTCAGCAGCTCGCTGAACTCGTCGATGACCAGGACCAGCGAGGCCAGCGGCTCCAGCGGGGCACCCGCGGCGCGCGCCTTCTCGTAGTCGTGGATGTTCGCGTAGTTGCCCGCCGAACGCAGCAGCTCCTGGCGCCGCTGGAGCTCGCCGCGGATCGAGTCGCCCATCCGGTCGACCAGCGTCAGGTCGTCCGCCAGGTTCGTGATGACCGCCGCCACGTGCGGCATCTGCGACATCCCGGTGAACGTCGCACCGCCCTTGAAGTCCGCCAGGACGAAGTTCAGCGTCTCCGAGGTGTGCGTCACCGCCAGGCCCAGCACCAGCGTCCGCAGCAGCTCCGACTTGCCGGAACCCGTCGCACCCACGCACAGGCCGTGCGGTCCCATGCCCTCCTGGGCCGCCTCCTTGAGGTCCAGCATCACCGGCGCGCCGTCCTCGCCGACGCCGATCGGCACGCGCAGCCGTTCACCCGCCGACCGCGGCCGCCACGTGCGGGCCACGTCGATCGACGCGGCGTCGCCCAGGTTCAGCAGATCGGTGAAGTCCAGGTTCGCCAACAGCGGCTCGTCCTCGTCGCCACCGCCCGTGCGCAGCGGCGCCAGCTGCCGCGCCAGCGCCTCCGCCGCAGGCAGCGACAGGACGTCCGGCACGCCCTCGTACGCGACACCCGCACCCGACTCCAGCCGCAGCCGGCCCGGCCGCACCTGTACGGACAGCCCGCCCCGCAACTCGTCCAGCTCGCCCGGCACCACCTCGACGATGGTCACGCCCTGCAGCCCCTCGGCCGCCGCGAACACCGAGTCCGGCGGCACCGTCGCGCCGTCCAGCACCACCACCACGTGCGGCTGGTCCAGCACCGGCTGCACGTCCCTGCTGAACCGCGGCCGGCCGTCCAGCCGCGAGGCCAGCAGCCCCTCCAACTCCGTGACGTCGTCCCCGAACAGCCGCTTCGTGCCCGCACCGTCCACCTGACCCGGCACCTGCGTGTGCGGCAGCCACTTCACCCAGTCCCACGCCGGCACCGCACCCGGAGCCGCCACCACGGCCACCATCAGGTCCTCGGGGGAGTGCAGCGTCACCAGCTGGGCCACCAGCGAACGCGCCGTACCCCGCACCGACTCCGGCTCCCCGGACACCGTCACGTGGTAGAACGCCCGCATCGACACCGCCACCGGCAGGCCGTCCAGGTACGCGTGCACCGCCAGGAACCGCTGCATCGCGCCCGCGGTCAGCGGCTCCAGCTCGTCGACCGGCGCCGTCTCCGGCGCCACCAGCGGAGTGGCCAGCCGCTGCGCGCCCAGCCCCAGCCGGGCCTGCCCGAAGTCCCCGTCGCCCACCCGGCGTTCCCACACCCGCGAGCCCTCGGCCACCACCGACCACAGCTGCTCCGGCGCCGGGTGCAGGTACAGCTGCGCGTCGCGCTGCGCCCGCGCCGTACGCCGCACCTGCCGGCGCGTCTGCGCCAGGTACTTGAGGTAGTCCCGGCGCACGTCCGCCATTTGCCCCTGCGCACCGCGCCGGTGGCGGACGATCTGGGCCACCACCATCGCGCCCGTGGACACCAGCATCAGGACGCCCATGATGCGCATGAAGGGGTGCGCGTTCGGCATGAAGAAGAACACCACCGACGAGCCCATGCCCAGCATCGGCAGGAGCTGCATCAGCATGCCTTCCTGCTGCCCGCGCGGGAGTTCCGGTGGAGCCTCCAGCCTCAGCTCGTCCGACGGGACCTCGGGCGGCAGGGACCGCGGCGGGCGTTTGACGACGATCTGGCTCACCGGAGCATCAATCCCTTGAAAACGGACGGGACGTCATCCGGCGCCCCCATGGCCCTCCTTGCGCGCGGGCTCCAGGGGGATCCCGCCGCAGCCGGTGATCCTACTTGCCGACCGTCCGACCACCGCCCGGTAGGGTGGCGCCGCGCACCACCGGCGCAGCGTGCGCAACCGCGAATCAGGGGGTCAACCAGGTGAGTACGGCCGCATCGACCGGTTTCTGCAGGGTCACCGTCGTGGCTCCGGACAGCCGCATCGACGTAGCGCTCCCCGAGGACATCGCCGTCGCCGACGTCTACCCGGAGCTCCTCCGGCTGACCGGCCAGACCCAGCCCGCCGGCTCACCGGCCGGCTACCACCTGGTCCGCCGCGACGGCACCGTCCTCGACGGCGCCCGCACCCTCGCCGCCCAGCAGGTGCTCGACGGCGAGCTGCTCAGCCTGCGGCCCTTCGCCGAGTCGCTGCCCCCGGCCGTCTTCGACGACGTCTCCGACGCCGTCGCCTCCGCCGTCGTCCGCGACCGGCACCGCTGGAGCGACGACATGCTGCGCGGCGCCGGCCTCGCCGGAGCCGTCCTGCTCCTCGTCCTCCTGGGCTTCGTGCTCTGGTACGCCGACCCGGTCCGCCACGACATGCACGGCCTGCCCGGCATCGTCGCCGGCGCCGCAGGCATCCTGCTGACCGCCTGCGCCGGCGTCCGCGCCCGCGTCTACGACGACCGCGGCTCCGCCGTCGCCCTCGGCCTCGGCGCCCTGCCCCACCTGCTCATCGCCGGGTCCGGGATCATCGCCCCCGCCGCGGGCGACGGCCCCGGCCGCCTCCAGTTCCTGCTCGGCTGCGTCTGCGTGCTGACCGCCTCGGTCGCCCTGGTCGCGCTCACCCCCAGCGGCGACGCCCCCTTCGTCGCGGCCACCTTCCTGGCCGCCACCGGCACCCTCGCCACCTTCGCGGCCATCCTCACCGAGGCCTCCGCCACCGCCACCGCCGCCGTCTGCGCCCCGGTCGCCATCGGCCTGGTGGCCTTCCTGCCCGGCCTGTCCGCCCGCTTCGCCCGGCTCCCCATCGGGTACGCCGCCCCGCGCAGCGCCGCCGACGCCTACGACGCGCCCGACGCCGACGACCGCGCCGACCGCGCCGACACCACCCCGGTCGACGCCGAGCGCATCGCCGCCCAGGCCCGCCGCGGCCACGAGATGCTGCTGGGCCTCGTCGCGGGCTCCGCCGCCGTTGTCGTCGGCTCCGCCGCCGTCCTCGGCTTCTCCGACAACACCTGGGGCAAGCTCCTCGCCCTGGCCGCCGGCCTCGCGATGCTCCTGCGCGCCCGCCTCTTCCGCTACACCTCCCAGGTCGCCTGCGCCCTGGCGGCCGGCCTCGCCGCAGTCGCCCTGCTGATCCTCGGCATGGCCCTGAACCCCCCGTACGACCTGCTCCGCGAGCTGGTCCAGTACGGCGACCGGGGCCCCCTGGACCTCCGCACCATCTGGCTCTCCGCCTGCGTCGCCGCCGGCGCGGCCCTGCTCACCGGAATTTCACTGGTCATCCCCCGCAAGGGTCTGTCACCCTTCTGGGGGCGCCTGCTCGACCTCACCGAGGCGGCGGTGCTGCTCAGCCTGGTGCCGCTCTGCCTGGCCGTCCTGGACGTGTACTCCCGGGCCCGCTCGCTCACCAGCTGAGACCGTCCGGGCGCACGCCTGGTACGCTGTGTGACGGCCGTCTGTGTACGCGTTCCCGGTTTTCCGGGAGCAGCGCCCGGCGGACCCCGCCTCCCGAGTCACGGAAGCTCCCCAGAGATGTAGACCTGGGGCACTCGGCGGCAATCTCAGACACCACAGAGGAGTGCACGTGTCGCTCGACACCGCCACGAAGAAGCAGATCATCGCCGAGTTCGGTACCAAGGAGGGCGACACCGGCTCCCCCGAGGTCCAGGTCGCGATGCTCTCGCGCCGCATCTCGGACCTCACCGAGCACCTGAAGGCCCACAAGCACGACCACCACTCCCGCCGTGGTCTGCTCATCCTGGTCGGCCAGCGCCGCCGCCTGCTGCAGTACCTGGCCAAGAAGGACATCCAGCGCTTCCGTACGCTGGTCGACCGTCTCGGCATCCGCCGCGGTGCGGCCGGCGCCAAGTAAGACGCTGTGAAGGGAGCGGTTCCCACTCTTAGGGGACCGCTCCCTTTGCTGTACGTGCGGGACGTACCGGACGCTTTGTAGTCTGGTCGCAACACGGACAACTGAAGAGGAGGAGCGCCCTCCACACGCACGCCGGTCCTCGGTAGTGGCATCCGGAGAGCCCGCGGGGCCCCGCACCGGGTGCTTCGATCGAAGACCGGCCCGCACCCAGGAGCGCTTCTCCAAAACCGTCCCCCGCCACACGGGTGGAGGACGGAGACGACGAAAAATGGAGAAAACGCTAGTGGAGAACGAGACCCACTACGCCGAGGCCGTCATCGACAACGGCTCCTTCGGCACCCGCACCATCCGCTTCGAGACGGGCCGCCTGGCCCGCCAGGCCGCCGGCTCCGCCGTGGCGTACCTGGACGACGACACGATGGTCCTCTCCGCGACCACCGCGTCGAAGAAGCCCAAGGACCAGCTCGACTTCTTCCCCCTGACGGTGGACGTCGAGGAGCGCATGTACGCCGCGGGCAAGATCCCCGGCTCCTTCTTCCGCCGTGAGGGCCGCCCCTCCGAGGACGCCGTCCTCACCTGCCGCCTGATCGACCGCCCGCTGCGCCCGTCCTTCAAGAAGGGCCTGCGCAACGAGATCCAGGTCGTCGCCACGGTCATGGCGCTCAACCCGGACCACCTGTACGACGTCGTCGCGATCAACGCCGCGTCCGCGTCCACCCAGCTGGCCGGCCTGCCCTTCTCCGGCCCCATCGGCGGCGTGCGCGTCGCGCTGATCAAGGGCCAGTGGGTCGCCTTCCCGACGCACACCGAGCTCGAGGACGCCGTCTTCGACATGGTCGTCGCGGGCCGCACCCTGGAGGACGGCGACGTCGCGATCATGATGGTCGAGGCCGAGGCCACCGAGAAGACCATCCAGCTCGTCAAGGGCGGCGCCGAGGCGCCGACCGAGGAGGTCGTCGCCGCGGGCCTCGAGGCCGCGAAGCCGTTCATCAAGGTCCTCTGCAAGGCCCAGGCCGACCTGGCCGCCAAGGCCGCCAAGCCCACCGGCGAGTTCCCGGTCTTCCTGGACTACCAGGACGACGTGTACGAGGCGCTGGCCGCCGCGGTCAAGGGCGAGCTCGCCCAGGCGCTGACCATCGCGGGCAAGCAGGAGCGCGAGGCCGAGCTCGACCGCGTCAAGGAGCTCGCCGCCGAGAAGCTCCTCCCGGCCTTCGAGGGCCGCGAGAAGGAGATCTCCGCCGCCTACCGCAGCCTGACCAAGGCCCTGGTCCGCGAGCGCGTCATCAAGGACAAGGTCCGCATCGACGGCCGCGGGATCACGGACATCCGTACCCTCGCCGCCGAGGTCGAGGCCATCCCGCGCGTGCACGGCTCGGCGCTGTTCGAGCGTGGCGAGACCCAGATCCTGGGCGTCACCACCCTCAACATGCTCCGCATGGAGCAGCAGCTGGACACCCTCTCCCCGGTGACCCGCAAGCGCTACATGCACAACTACAACTTCCCGCCGTACTCCGTCGGCGAGACCGGCCGCGTCGGCTCCCCGAAGCGTCGCGAGATCGGCCACGGCGCGCTCGCCGAGCGCGCCATCGTGCCGGTCCTCCCGACCCGCGAGGAGTTCCCCTACGCGATCCGCCAGGTGTCCGAGGCCCTCGGCTCCAACGGCTCCACCTCCATGGGCTCCGTCTGCGCCTCCACCATGTCGCTGCTGAACGCCGGTGTGCCCCTCAAGGCCCCCGTCGCCGGCATCGCCATGGGCCTGATCTCCCAGGAGATCGACGGCCAGACGCACTACGTCGCCCTCACCGACATCCTCGGTGCGGAGGACGCCTTCGGCGACATGGACTTCAAGGTCGCCGGCACCAAGGAGTTCGTCACCGCCCTCCAGCTGGACACCAAGCTGGACGGCATCCCGGCCTCCGTCCTGGCCGCGGCCCTCAAGCAGGCCCGCGACGCCCGCCTCCACATCCTCGACGTGATGATGGAAGCGATCGACACGCCGGACGCGATGTCCCCGTTCGCCCCGCGGATCATCACCGTCAAGATCCCGGTGGACAAGATCGGTGAGGTCATCGGCCCCAAGGGCAAGATGATCAACCAGATCCAGGAGGACACCGGCGCCGAGATCACGATCGAGGACGACGGCACCATCTACATCGGTGCCTCCGACGGCCCGGCCGCCGAGGCCGCCCGCGCCACGATCAACAGCATCGCCAACCCGACCATGCCGGAGGTCGGCGAGCGCTACCTGGGTACGGTCGTCAAGACCACCACCTTCGGTGCCTTCGTCTCCCTGCTCCCGGGCAAGGACGGCCTGCTGCACATCTCGCAGATCCGCAAGCTCGCCGGTGGCAAGCGCGTGGAGAACGTCGAGGACGTGCTCGCGGTCGGCTCCAAGGTCCAGGTCGAGATCGCCGAGATCGACCAGCGCGGCAAGCTCTCCCTGATCCCCGTGATCGAGGGCGAGACCGAGTCCACCGGCGGCTCCGCCGCGGGCGCCGAGGCTGACAAGACCGCCTCCGACACCGGCTCCGCCGGGGGCTCCGACAAGTGACGTCGCGTAGTTCCCGTGTGACGGCCCGCACCTCTTCGGAGGGGCGGGCCGTCGCCCGTACCCAAACCCTGCTCAAGGGCGAGAACGGCATCGGCACCGTCCGGCGCACCACCCTCCCCGGCGGCCTGCGCGTCGTGACCGAGACGCTCCCCTCGGTCCGGTCGGCGACCTTCGGCATCTGGGCCCACGTGGGCTCGCGTGACGAGACGCCCACCCTCAACGGCGCCACCCACTACCTGGAGCACCTCCTCTTCAAGGGCACCGCCAGGCGGTCCGCCCTCGACATCTCCTCCGCCATCGACGCGGTCGGCGGCGAGATGAACGCCTTCACGGCGAAGGAGTACACCTGCTACTACGCACGGGTGCTCGACACCGACCTGCCGCTGGCGATCGACGTCGTCTGCGACATGCTCACCGGCTCGCTGATCCTCGAATCCGACGTCGACGCGGAGCGCGGCGTCATCCTCGAAGAGATCGCGATGACCGAGGACGACCCGGGCGACATGGTCCACGACCTCTTCGCCCACACCATGCTCGGCGACAGCCCGCTGGGCCGCCCCGTCCTCGGCACGGTCGACACGATCAACGCGCTCGGCCGCGACCAGATCGCCCGCTTCTACAAGAAGCACTACGACCCCACCCACCTGGTCGTCGCCGCCGCGGGCAACGTCGACCACGCCAAGGTCGTACGCCAGGTCCGCGCCGCCTTCGAGAAGGCCGGCGCCCTCACCCGCACCGACGCCGAGCCCATCGGCCCGCGCGCCGGCGAGCGCCGCATCCGCACCGCCGGCAAGGTCGAGCTGCTCGGCCGCCGCACCGAGCAGGCCCACGTGGTCCTCGGCATGCCGGGCCTGGCCCGCACCGACGAGCGCCGCTGGGCCCTGGGCGTGCTGAACACCGCCCTCGGCGGCGGCATGTCCTCCCGCCTCTTCCAGGAAGTCCGGGAGAAGCGCGGCCTGGCCTACAGCGTGTACTCGTACACGTCCGGCTTCGCCGACTGCGGCCTCTTCGGCGTGTACGCGGGCTGCCGCCCCAACCAGGTGCACGACGTGCTGCGGATCTGCCGCGACGAGCTCGACAAGGTCGCCTCCGAGGGGCTCACGGACGAGGAGATCGGCCGCGCCATCGGTCAGCTCTCCGGCTCCACCGTCCTCGGCCTGGAGGACACCGGCGCCCTGATGAACCGGATCGGCAAGAGCGAGCTCTGCTGGGGGACCCAGATGTCGGTCGACGACATGCTCACCAGCATCGCCGCCGTCACCCCGGACGACGTCCGCGCGGTGGCCCGGGACGTCCTCGCCCAGCGCCCCTCGCTCTCGGTCATCGGCCCGCTCAAGGAGAAGCAGGCCGCCCGGCTGGACGAAGCGGTCGCGTAAGCACCGCGGGGGAGACCTCCCCCGCAGCACCTCCCGCAGAAATCCCCTCGCACTCCGTACCTCGTAGAAGGAAGAGCAATGAGCAAGCTGCGCGTGGCGGTCCTCGGTGCCAAGGGCCGGATCGGCTCCGAGGCCGTACGGGCGGTCGAGGCCGCCGAGGACATGGAACTGGTCGCGGCGCTCGGCCGCGGCGACGGTCTGGACACGCTGGCCGAGACCGGCGCCCAGGTCGTCGTCGAGCTGACCACCCCCGCCTCGGTGATGGAGAACCTCGACTACTGCGTCCGCCACGGCATCCACGCCGTCGTCGGCACCACCGGGTGGAACGAGGACCGCCTCGCGCAGCTGAACACCTGGCTCGCCGCCTCCCCGGAGACCGGAGTGCTCATCGCGCCGAACTTCTCCATCGGCGCCGTCCTCACCATGAAGTTCGCCGCCCAGGCCGCCCGTTACTTCGAATCGGTCGAGGTCGTCGAGCTGCACCACCCCAACAAGGTCGACGCCCCCTCCGGCACGGCCACCCGCACCGCCCAGCTGATCGCCGCGGCCCGCGCCGAGGCCGGCTGCGCCCCGCAGCCCGACGCCACCGCCACGGCGCTCGACGGCGCCCGCGGGGCGGACGTCGACGGCGTCCCGGTGCACGCGGTCCGCCTGCGGGGCCTGCTGGCCCACCAGGAGGTACTGCTCGGCGGCGAGGGCGAGACCCTGACCATCCGTCACGACTCCCTGCACCACAGCAGCTTCATGCCGGGCATCCTGCTCGGCGCGCGCCGCGTGGTGGACACCCCGGGCCTCACCTTCGGCCTGGAAAACTTCCTCGACCTCTAGGCCCACCATGCGCGCGAAGATCACGTACTTCATCACGGCCGCCGTCCTGGTCGTCTACTTCGTCCTGGCCGGCAGCCGCGGCCTGATGCTGATCCGGCAGGGCACCGCCCTCACTGTCGCCTTCGGTGTGGCCGTGCTGATCCTGCCGGTCATCGGCATCTGGTTCCTGTGGAAGAACACCCAGTTCGTCAGCCGGGCCAACGGCCTCGCGGCCGAGCTTGAGGCCGAGGGCGGCCTGCCGGTCGACGAGCTGGCCCGTGACCAGTACGGCCGGATCCTGCGCGATTCGGCCGACGAGGTCTTCGCGCGCCGCAAGGCCGAGACCGAGGACGCCCCGGACGACTGGCGCAGCTGGTTCCGCCTCGCCGTCGCCTACCACGACGCCCGGGACACCCCCCGGGCGCGCAAGGCGATGCAGCGGGCCATCGCGCTGCACGACGGAAAGCCCGTACGCGCCTGAGGCGCGTACGGGCTTCCGGGGGTTCCTCGGGGCCGTTACGCCGCCCCGGCCGGCCGGTACTCGGCCGCCCACGCCTCCACGGCGTCGGCGGCCCGGTCGAAGGCCTCGGTACGGGACAGGAAGTCGGCGTTGTGGTCGGTCAGCAGCACCGGCAGTTCACCGCCGGAACGCGTCGCGGCCGTCAGGGCCTGGCCCTGCACGGTACGCGGCAGACCCAGCCAGCGGACCGGCTGCTGCACCGTGCGCACCTCGCCCAGGTCCTGCCAGGCGACCGTACGGGTGCCGAGGAACGACACCCGGCGCAGTCCGGCGCGGCTCACCCAGACGCCTGCGCGCAGCAGCCGCAGCGCGGAGCCGATCACCAGCGAGGCGGCACCCAGGCAGATCAGCGCGCCGACGGCCTCGCCGACGAAGGCGACCGTCATGGTCGCGAGCAGCATGAACGAGCCGACGAGCAGCAGCACCGCTCCGAAGGCCACGCGCCAGGGGCCGGGCCGGTAGGGCCGCCGCCAGCGGTCGTGGTCCTCGTGGGGCAGCGGCAGTTGGGTGTCTTCGTGCGCGTCGAATGCGCTGTCCGCCGTCAGGAAGGGCAGGGGCACGGCTGGTCCTCACTCACATGCACATTCGGTTGGGCTGTGCCGGTGAGGCTATCCAGCCCGTGGTCGGCCTTCCACCCCAGGGGGTCCGGATGGTGTCAGCGCCCCTCGGAGGCCGCGGACTGCGGCGCCGCGCCGGGCTTCCGGGGCTGCAGCGCCGGCATGCCGAAGAGCAGGGAGCCGACGAGTCCGGCCACCACCGTGAGCCCGACCAGACTACGGGCGGCGATCTGAGTCCTGCTCAGACTCTCGCGCGGCGGGGGAGTGACGTTACTGCGGAAACGGTCGGCCTCGGCGACGAAGGCGAACGGGACGGACTCGCGCCGGCGGAACATGGGGGCGCCTCCTCAAGGCTGGGACCCTCCGGGTCACGGGGGCGGACGGTGTGTGGTGCTGTCGTGATGTCAGACGCACGGCGGGCCGGATGGGTGCCCTGTTTCGGCGAATTCGCCGAAGTTCGTGCCCCTGGGCCGGCTGTGCGGTGTTGTCGGCGCGGCGCCGTAGAGTGGGCGCCGCCCGTGCGATGCGAATGGAAGGACCCCCGCCGGTGAGCGAGACCCCCGAAGCCGACCCGAAGCCCAGCTTCCGCAGCGAAGTCACCGTGGAGCTGGTCAAGCACGCCGCGACCGACTCCGACGTGCTGTGGGCCGCCCGTGTGTCGACGGCCGGTGAGCAGTCCCTGGACGAGCTCCAGAAGGACCCCGAGCGCTCCAAGGGGCTCATCAACTACCTCATGCGGGACCGCCACGGCAGCCCCTTCGAGCACAACTCGATGACCTTCTTCATCAGCGCCCCGATCTTCGTGTTCCGCGAGTTCATGCGGCACCGGGTCGGCTGGTCGTACAACGAGGAATCCGGCCGCTACAGGGAGCTCCAGCCGGTCTTCTACGTCCCGGACGAGTCCCGCAAGCTGGTCCAGGAGGGCCGCCCGGGCAAGTACGTCTTCGTCGAGGGCACCCAGGCGCAGCACGAGCTGACCGGCCGCGTCATGGAGGACTCGTACCGCCAGGCGTACGAGTCGTACCAGGAGATGCTGCGCGCCGGCGTCGCCCGCGAGGTGGCCCGCTCGGTGCTCCCGGTGGGCCTGTACTCCTCGATGTACGCCACCTGCAACGCCCGCTCGCTCATGCACTTCCTCGGCCTGCGGACCCAGCACGAGCTGGCCGCGGTGCCGTCCTTCCCGCAGCGGGAGATCGAGATGGTCGGCGAGAAGATGGAGGAGCACTGGGCCAGGCTCATGCCCCTCACGTACGCCGCGTTCAACAAGAACGGACGCGTGGCGCCCTAGCGCACTGATGTTCGGAAACTCCGCCGAAGTGTCCGTATTGCGACGTTTCGTGAAGTTCATCTAGGCTGATCAAACGGACCCGGCACTGCTTGAACCCCCGAGCAGGCAGTGCCGGGCTCCAAACACCCCCGGCCAAGGCCGGTAGGTTCACACGTCCCCCCAAGGGGACACCGCGGGCAGAGCAGCGAGTAGCGTGTTACCCATGGCTCCGATCTCCACTCCGCAGACCCCCTTCGGCCGGGTCCTCACCGCCATGGTCACGCCCTTCACGGCTGACGGCGCGCTTGACCTCGACGGCGCCCAGCGCCTCGCCACCCACCTCGTGGACGCCGGCAACGACGGCCTGATCATCAACGGCACCACCGGCGAGTCGCCCACCACCACCGACGCGGAGAAAAAGGACCTCGTACGAGCCGTACTGGAGGCCGTCGGAGACCGGGCCCACGTCGTGGCCGGAATCGGAACCAACGACACCCACCACAGCATCGAGCTGGCCCGCGAGGCCGCCGCGACCGGCGCCCACGGCCTGCTCGCCGTCACGCCGTACTACAACAAGCCCCCGCAGGAGGGCCTGGTCCGGCACTTCACGGCCATCGCCGACGCCACCGAGCTGCCCGTCATGCTCTACGACATCCCCGGCCGCAGCGGCGTCCCCATCAACACCGAGACCCTCGTCCGCCTGGCCGAGCACCCGCGCATCGTCGCCAACAAGGACGCCAAGGGCGACCTCGGCCGCGCCAGCTGGGCGATCGCCCGCAGCGGCCTCGCCTGGTACTCCGGCGACGACATGCTCAACCTCCCGCTGCTCTCCGTCGGCGCCGTCGGCTTCGTCTCGGTCGTCGGCCACGTCGTGGCCCCCGACCTGCGCGCCATGCTCGACGCCCACACCAGCGGCGACGTGCAGAAGGCCACGGAGATCCACCAGAAGCTGCTCCCGGTCTTCACCGGCATGTTCCGCACGCAGGGCGTCATGACCACCAAGGCCGCGCTCGCCCTCCAGGGCCTGCCCGGCGGCCCCCTCCGGCTGCCGATGATCGGGCTCACGGACGAGGAGACCGCACAGCTCAAGCTCGACCTCGCCGCCGGCGGGGTAGAGCTCTGACCACGGACTTCACAACTGAATAACCACAAACACACACAGCAAGTGCACGAATGTCATGCGCGCCACGTGCCTCAGGGGTACGTGGCGCGCGTGGTGAGGAGAGACTTTTGAGCCATCCGCATCCGGAACTCGGCCCCCCGCCGAAGCTGCCCAAGGGCGGCCTGCGCGTCACCCCGCTCGGTGGCCTCGGCGAGATCGGCCGGAACATGACCGTCTTCGAGTTCGACGGCCGTCTGCTGATCGTCGACTGCGGCGTCCTCTTCCCCGAGGAGGAGCAGCCCGGCATCGACCTGATCCTGCCGGACTTCACGTCCATCCGGGACCGCCTCGACGACATCGAGGGCATCGTCCTCACGCACGGCCACGAGGACCACATCGGCGCCGTCCCCTACCTCCTCCGGGAGAAGGCGGACATCCCGCTGATCGGCTCCAAGCTGACGCTCGCCCTCATCGAGGCGAAGCTCCAGGAGCACCGCATCCGTCCGTACACCCTTGAGGTGAAGGAGGGCGACCGGGAGAACCTCGGCCCCTTCGACTGCGAGTTCATCGCGGTGAACCACTCCATCCCGGACGCCCTCGCGGTGGCCATCCGCACGCCCGCGGGCCTGGTCGTCGCCACCGGCGACTTCAAGATGGACCAGCTCCCGATGGACAACCGGCTGACCGACCTGCACGCGTTCGCGCGCCTGAGCGAGGAGGGCATCGACCTCCTCCTCTCGGACTCCACGAACGCCGAGGTCCCGGGCTTCGTCCCGCCCGAGCGCGACATCTCCAACGTCATCCGCGGAGTCTTCGCGGGCGCCCAGAAGCGGATCATCGTCGCTTCGTTCGCCAGCCACGTCCACCGGATCCAGCAGGTCCTGGACGCCGCCCACGAGTACGGCCGCCGGGTCGCCTTCGTCGGCCGCTCCATGGTCCGGAACATGGGCATCGCCCGTGACCTGGGCTACCTGCGGGTCCCGGCCGGCCTCGTCGTCGACGTGAAGACCCTCGACGACCTGCCCGACCACGAGGTCGTACTGGTCTGCACCGGCTCCCAGGGCGAACCGATGGCCGCCCTCTCCCGGATGGCCAACCGCGACCACCAGATCCGGATCGTCCAGGGCGACACCGTGATCCTGGCCTCGTCCCTGATCCCGGGCAACGAGAACGCGGTCTACCGCGTGATCAACGGCCTGACCCGCTGGGGCGCCAACGTCGTCCACAAGGGCAACGCCAAGGTCCACGTCTCGGGCCACGCCTCGGCCGGCGAGCTGCTGTACTTCTACAACATCTGCAAGCCGCGCAACCTGATGCCGGTCCACGGAGAGTGGCGCCACCTGCGCGCCAACGCCGAGCTCGGCGCGATGACGGGTGTCCCGAAGGACCACATCGTCATCGCCGAGGACGGCGTGGTCGTCGACCTGATCGACGGCCGGGCCCGGATCACCGGCAAGGTCCAGGCCGGCTACGTGTACGTCGACGGCCTCTCGGTCGGCGACGTCACGGAGTCCTCGCTGAAGGACCGCCGCATCCTCGGCGACGAGGGCATCATCTCGGTCTTCGTCGTGGTGGACAGCACCACCGGCAAGGTCGTGGGCGGCCCGAACATCCACGCCCGCGGCTCCGGCATCGAGGACTCGGCCTTCGCGGCCGTCGTCCCGAAGATCGAGGAGGCGATCGCCAGGCAGGCCGCCGACGGCGTCGTCGAGCCCCACCAGCTGCAGCAGCTCATCCGCCGCACGCTGGGCAAATGGGTCTCCGACGGCTACCGCCGCCGCCCGATGATCCTCCCGGTCGTGGTCGAGGTCTGACGCCCTCGTACCCCTCCGCACCGGAGCGGGGCAACCGGATTTGCATCCGGGGGCCCCGCTCCAGTACGTTTACGGCCTCACCCCAGAAAGACCCGGGCACACACCTGTGCCCGAACCGCTCTGCTGGGGGTGGGAATTCAGACCGGGGAAACCTGCTAGAGTCTGAAACCGCCGAAAGGGAAAAGCGACGGAAACGCCGCTGGAACCGGAAAGCGCCGAGGAAATCGGGTCGGAAAGATCTGATAGAGTCGGAAACGAAGGAAGCGCCCGGAGGGC
>NZ_JBITRX010000016.1:0-179843 GCF_044540325.1 Streptomyces sp. NPDC086023 | reverse complement strand
GTGGCAGCTCTACAACGGCCGCCACGCCGCCGGCGAGCACGTCCGCGTCTTCCCCCTGTCCAACTGGACCGAGCTGGACGTGTGGCAGTACATCGACCGCGAGGGCATCGAGCTGCCGGAGATCTACTTCGCCCACGAGCGTGAGGTCTTCCAGCGCAACGGCATGTGGCTGACGGCGGGCGAGTGGGGCGGGCCGAAGGAGTCCGAGCAGGTCGTCACCCGGCAGATCCGCTACCGGACCGTCGGCGACATGTCCTGCACCGGTGCCGTCGACTCCGACGCCACCACGCTCGACGCGGTGATCGCCGAGATCGCCGTCTCCCGCCTCACCGAGCGGGGCGCGACCCGCGCCGACGACAAGCTGTCCGAGGCCGCGATGGAAGACCGCAAGCGCGAAGGGTACTTCTAGCCATGACCAGCACCACCGAGCAGCTCAGCGCCACGACGCTGCTGCGCTTCGCCACCGCGGGCTCCGTCGACGACGGCAAGTCCACCCTGGTCGGCCGGCTGCTGCACGACTCCAAGTCGGTCCTGGAGGACCAGCT
Organism: Streptomyces sp. NPDC086023; assembly: GCF_044540325.1. NCBI lineage: Bacteria > Bacillati > Actinomycetota > Actinomycetes > Kitasatosporales > Streptomycetaceae > Streptomyces > Streptomyces sp. NPDC086023. The sequence goes on along the minus strand of NZ_JBITRX010000016.1, from coordinate 179,298 downwards.
CGAAGCCGTGGAGCGGGTGTCCCAGGACCGCGGGCAGGACGCCCCGGACCTGGCCCTGCTGACCGACGGCCTGCGGGCCGAGCGGGAGCAGGGCATCACCATCGACGTCGCCTACCGGTACTTCGCCACCGCGCGCCGCCGGTTCATCCTGGCCGACACCCCCGGGCACGTGCAGTACACCCGGAACATGGTCACCGGCGCGTCGACGGCCGAGCTGGCCGTGGTCCTGGTCGACGCCCGCAACGGCGTGGTCGAGCAGACCCGCCGCCACGCGGCCGTGGCCGCGCTGCTGCGGGTCCCGCACGTGGTGCTGGCCGTCAACAAGATGGACCTGGTCGGCTACGACGAGGCGGCCTTCGCGAAGATCGCCGAGGAGTTCACCTCGTACGCGGCCACGCTCGGCGTCCCGGAGATCACCGCGATCCCGATCTCGGCGCTGGCCGGCGACAACGTGGTGGACCCGTCCGCCAACATGGACTGGTACGGCGGCCCGACGGTGCTGGAGCACCTGGAGACCGTCCCGGTCAGCCACGACCTCACCGCCTGCCCGGCGCGTTTCCCGGTGCAGTACGTGATCCGTCCGCAGACCGCCGAGCACCCGGACTACCGCGGCTACGCCGGCCAGATCGCCTCCGGCGTGCTGCGCGTCGGCGAGGCCGTCACCGTGCTGCCGTCGGGGAAGACCAGCGTCATCGAGGGGATCGACGCGCTCGGCGAGAGCGTGGACATCGCCTGGGCCCCGCAGTCCGTGACGCTGCGCCTGAAGGACGACATCGACATCTCGCGCGGCGACCTGATCGCGCCGTCCGCGAGCACCCCGGCCACCACGCAGGACGTCGTCGCGACGGTCTGCCACGTGGCCGACCAGCCGCTGACCGTGGGCGCCCGGGTGCTGATCAAGCACACCACGCGCACGGTGAAGGCGATCGTGAAGGAGATTCCCTCGCGGCTGACGCTGGACGACCTGTCCCAGCACCCCAACCCCGGGCAGCTCGTGGCCAACGACATCGGCCGGGTCGTCGTACGCACCGCAGAGCCGCTCGCGCTCGACGCGTACGCGGACTCGCGCCGCACCGGGTCCTTCCTGCTGATCGACCCGGCCGACGGCACCACGCTCGCCGCGGGCATGGCGGGAGAGTCCTTCGCCTCGCAGGCCGAGGAAGCCGCGCCGGACGACGACGGCTGGGACTTCTGACCATGACCGCCGACATCTACTCGACCTTCGCGAAGGAGGGCGGCCGCGTAGGCAGCGGCTCCCTCGGCAGCGGCCAGGGAGGGGTGGCGCGATGTGCGCGATGACGTACGCGCACTGCCTGCGCGCCCGCACCCCCCGCGAGCCGTACCTGCACCGTCGAAGACCGAACGCCTTCCCGGCCGCGTACCCGGACCACTGATCCGGAGTACGTGAGCACCGGGCCTCCGAGAGGAAACCCTCCCGTGCCTGCCACCCACCGCCCCGCCTTCCGCCGTACCGTGCTCGCCGCGGCCGCCCTGCCGCTGCTGTTCGGCTCCCTCGCCGCCTGCGGCTACGGCTCCGCGGCGAAGGACGAGAAGGCGAACGTCGCGGCCGCCGGAAAGAAGCTCTCCGCGGACACGGTGCGGGTGGGCTACTTCCCGAACCTGACGCATGCGACCGCGCTGGTCGGCGTCCAGGAGGGCCTGATCCAGAAGGAGCTGGGCGGCACCCGGCTGGCCGGGCAGATCTTCAACGCCGGCCCCTCCGAGATCGAGGCGCTCAACGGCGGCTCGCTCGACATCGGCTTCATCGGCCCCTCCCCCTCGATCAACGCCTACGTCAAGTCCAAGGGCAAGAACCTCCGGATCATCTCCGGCTCCGCCTCCGGCGGCGTGAAGCTCGTCGTCAACCCGGACAAGATCAAGACCCTCGACGACCTCAAGGGCAAGAAGATCGCCACCCCCCAGAAGGGCAACACCCAGGACGTCGCGTTCCTCAACTGGATCGCCGAAAAGGGCTGGACCGTCGACCCCGAAAGCGGCAAGGGCGACGTCTCCGTCGTCCGCACCGACAACAAGGTCACCCCCGACGCCTACAAGTCCGGTTCCGTCGACGGCGCCTGGGTCCCCGAACCCACCGCCTCCAAGCTCGTCTCCGAAGGCGCCAAGGTCCTCCTCGACGAGACCACCCTGTGGCCCGACAAGAAGTTCGTCATCACCAACGTCATCGTCTCCCAGAAGTTCCTCGCCGAACACCCCGACGTCGTCGAGGCCGTCCTGCGCGGCACCGTCAAGACCAACGACTGGATCAACGCCAACCCCGACAAGGCCAAGGCCTCCGCCAACGCAGCCCTGAAGGCCGAAACCGGCAAGGAACTGGCCCCCAAGGTCATCGACCCCGCCTGGCCCAGCATCCAGATCACCGACGACCCCCTCGCCGCCACCCTCAAGACCCAGTCCGAATGGGCGGTCAAGGCCAAGCTCATCAAGCAGCCCGACCTCACCGGCATCTACGACCTCACCCTCCTCAACAAGGTCCTCAAGGCCGCCGGCAAGCCCGAGGTCTCCGACGCCGGACTCGGCACCAAGTAAGCCCGCAAGCCCTTCCGTACCCAGGAGGTGACGACCATGGCCACCACATTCGCCAAGGCTGCCGAAGGCACCGCCCACACGGCGGCGCACGCCGCCCGCATCGAGCACGTCTCGAAGTCGTTCCCCGGCCCGGCCGGACAGCAGCTCGTCCTCGACGACATCAGCCTCGATGTCGCGCGCGGCGAGTTCGTCACCATCCTGGGTGCCTCGGGATGCGGCAAGTCCACGCTGCTCAACCTGGTGGCGGGGCTGGACCGGCCGTCCCAGGGTGCCATCGAGACCCCCGGCGGCCGCCCGGCGCTGATGTTCCAGGAGCACGCCCTCTTCCCGTGGCTGACCGCGGGCAAGAACATCGAGCTGGCCCTGCGGCTGCGCGGGGTCGTCAAGGCCGAGCGCCGCGCGGAGGCCGAGCGCCTGCTGGAGCTGGTCCGCCTCCGCGGCGCGTACGGCAAGCGCGTGCACGAGCTGTCGGGCGGCATGCGCCAGCGCGTCGCGCTGGCCCGCGCGCTGGCCCAGGACAGCGAACTGCTGCTGATGGACGAGCCGTTCGCGGCCCTGGACGCCATCACCCGCGACGTGCTGCACGGCGAGCTCACCCGCATCTGGGAGGAGACCAACGTCTCCGTCCTGTTCGTCACGCACAACGTCCGCGAGGCGGTCCGGCTCGCGCAGCGCGTGGTGCTGCTGTCCTCGCGGCCAGGCCGCGTGGCGAAGGAATGGACCGTGGACATCCCGCAGCCGCGCCGCATCGAGGACGCGGCCGTCGCGGAGCTGTCCGTCGAGATCACTGAACACCTGCGTGGGGAGATCCGCCGCCATGGCCAGCACTGAGACCACCGAGAAGGCCCCGGCCAAGGCGGACGACCTGGCCGGCCTGGAGGCCGGCCTGGACGCCCTCGACGCCGTCGAGATCCGCCGCGCGCCCGTGCGCGAGGTGCTGGTCAAGAAGGTCCTGCCGCCGCTCCTCGCCGTCACCCTGGTCCTGGCCGTGTGGCAGGTCCTGGTCTCGGCGAAGGTCACCGACGAGACCAAGCTGCCCGCGCCGTCCGCGGTCTGGGACAGCCTGTCCGAGCTGTGGCTCCAGGGCACCCTGCTGGAAGTCATCTGGACCTCCGTCTCCCGGGGTCTGCTGGGCTTCCTGCTCGCCCTGGCCATCGGCACCCCGCTCGGCCTGCTGGTGGCCCGGGTCAAGGCCGTCCGCGCCGCGATCGGCCCGATCCTGTCCGGCCTGCAGTCCCTGCCGTCGGTGGCCTGGGTGCCGCCGGCCGTCCTCTGGTTCGGCCTCAACGACGCGATGATGTACACCGTCATCCTGCTGGGTGCCGTCCCCTCCATCGCCAACGGCCTGGTCTCCGGCGTGGACCAGGTGCCGCCGCTGTTCCTGCGGGCCGGCCGCACCCTGGGCGCCACCGGCTTCAAGGGCGTCTGGCACGTGGTGATGCCGGCCGCGCTGCCGGGCTACCTGGCGGGCCTGAAGCAGGGCTGGGCCTTCTCCTGGCGCTCGCTGATGGCCGCCGAGATCATCGCCTCCTCGCCCGACCTGGGCCTCGGCCTCGGCCAGCTGCTGGAGAACGGCCGCAACAACATCGACCTGCCCGGCGTGTTCCTGGCCATCCTGCTGATCCTGGTCGTCGGCATCGCCATCGACCTGCTGATCTTCAGCCCGGCCGAGCGGTACGTGCTGCGCAGCCGCGGCCTGCTGGCGAGGTGAACCCGCGATGTACGACGTCTCCACCCTGCCCAGCGCGTCCGGCGCGGTCGGCCCGGCGCACGGTCCGGCTCTCGGCCCGGCTCTCGGCCCGGCTCTCGGTCTGACCGGCGGCCCGGCGGCCGGTCCGGCCGGCGGCCCGGCCCTGCTGGTCATTGCCCACGGCAGCCGCGACCCGCGCCACGCGGCGACCGTGCACGCCCTCACCGGGCTCGTGCGGGAGCTGCGGCCGGGGCTGCGGGTGGAGACGGCGTACCTGGACTTCAACGCGCCGTCCGTCCCCGGAGTGCTCGCCGCGCTGCACGCCTCGGGGGTACGGGAGGTCGTCGCCCTCCCGCTCCTGCTCACCCGTGCCTTCCACGCGAAGGCCGACATCCCGGCGGTGCTGGCCGAGGCCACGTCCCGGCTGCCGGGACTGGAGGTCCGGGTGGCGGACGTCCTGGGCCCCGACCCCCTGCTGCACGCCGCGCTCGAACGGCGGCTGTGGGAGGCGGGCCTCTCTCCGGCGGACCGCGCGACGACGGGTGTCGTCCTCGCGGCCGCCGGTTCCTCAGACCCGGAGGCGATCGCAGCGATCGCTGAAACCGCGCGGGAGTGGCGGCTCACCGGTTGGTGCGCCGTGCGGCCTGCGTTCGCCTCCGCGGCCCTGCCGACCACGGCAGAGGCCGTACGGGCGCTCCGCGCCGAGGGCGTCCGGCGCGTCGTCGTCGCCCCGTACGTGATCGCGCCCGGCCGGCTGCCGGACCGCATCGCGGCGGGCGCCGCCGAAGCGGACCTTCTGGCCCCGGTCCTGGGCGCCGCCCCGGAGCTGGCGGCGCTGATCCTCAGCCGCCGCGACGCCTGTGCCGCCGTGACGCCGACCGCCCTCTCCGCCTGACCGAGCCCGTACACGGTGCCGGTCCGTGCCGGTGCCGGTCCCATGCCGGGTGCCGGTCCCATGCCGGGTGCCGGCCCCGTGCCGGGTGCCGGTCCCATGCCGGGTGCCGGCCCCGTGCCGGGTGCCGGCCCCGTGCCGGGTGCCGGTCCCATGCCGGGTGCCGCCCCCGTGCCGGGTGCCGGCCCCGTGCCGGGTGCCGGTCCCATGCCGGGTGCCGCCCCCGTGCCGGGTGCCGGCCCCGTGCCGGGTGCGGGTCCGTTGCCCTGCGGGGCTGTCCCTCCCCCAGCTACCGCTGGGAGGTGCCCCCAGGGCTTCGCCCGGACCCGTTCCGGGGGCTCCGCCCCGGTTTCGGGATGGGGGTCCCCCGGACGAAGTCTGGGGGAGGGCGGGGTGGGGAAACGGCTCCGCGCAGCGGCAACGGTCCGCACCCCCACGGCGCCGCACCCGGCATCGGCAAGGCGCCCCCGGCAACGACCCGCACCCGGCACGGGACCCGCGCCCCCGGCAACCAACCGCACCCGGCACGGGACCGGCAGGCAACGGCACGGGACCGGCACCCCGAACCGCTAGCGCCGCGTCACGGCTTCGTCGGCCAGCACGGTCAGGTCCGCGATCGACATCGCACCCGGCGGGAGGCCCTCGCGGGCGAAGATGTTCGCCGCGTGCCGCAGCGTGTCGTTGACCGGCGTCGGCACCCCGTGCAGCCGGCCCAGCAGCGAGATCTCACCGTTCAGGTAGTCGGCCTCCACCGTGCCCGTGCCCCGCCTCAGGCTCTGCCAGGACGACCCGCCCCGCACCCCCGGCGGCGGCACGATCTTCCCGTCCCGCGCGGCGGACTGCTCCGCGTCGGTCACGACCGGGATGCCGGCCGCTGCGAAGGCGGCGCGGGCCTCCGCCACCGCCCGCGCGGCCAGCAGGGCCTTCGCCGGATGCGGTTCGGGCCCGGTGGTGGCCTGGATCGCGTTGGCGACGTTGTGCAGCAGCTTGCCGTACTTCCAGCGCATCACGTCCTCGACCACCGGGGCCTCGAACCCGGCCTTCGCCAGGTCCTCCGCGATCCGGCCGGCCGTCACGTCCGTCCCGGACGGATAGCGGCCCACGTGCAGCATGCCGGTGAGCGGCGCGCACAGCGCCTCCACCGCGCCCGGCTCCAGGAAGGACGACGGCAGCCACACGCACACCCCGTACACCCGGTCGAAGCGGCGCAGTGCCAGCCGCTCGGCCTCGACGCCGTTCTGCGTGCACACCACCGGAAGCCGCTGCGCGGCCGTGCCGCCGCCGGCGACCTCGGCGGCCGCCCAGGTGTCCAGGGCGGTCACCGCGTCCTGCGTCTTCACCGCCAGCACGAGCACGTCGTCCGGCCGCAGCTCGCCGAGGTCGGCCGGCCCCTCGGCCACGGGGAGCCGGTGCACCCGCGTGCCGTCGGCGGTGGTCAGCCGCAGGCCGTTCGCCCGCAGGGCCGCCGCGTGCGGGCCGCGCGCCACGAGCACGCTCTCGGTCCCGCTCTCCGCGAGCCGTCCGCCGATGGTGGCGCCGATCGCGCCCGCTCCGATGATGATGTAGCGCATGTTCCGAGCCTGGCACACGGAGGGTGCCGGGTTACGGTCGGGGCATGGTCGAAACGACGTACTCCATCGGTGGCGACTTCACCGTCCGACGGCTGGGTTTCGGTACGGGCGGGCTGGTCGGCCCCGGCTACTGGGGCCCGCGCGGCGAGCGGGCGGCGGCCCGCGCACTGCTGCACACGGCGCTCGACCGCGGCGTGAACCTGATCGACACGGCGGACAACTACGGTCCGGACCTGGCCGAGGAGCTGATCGCGGAGGCCCTCCACCCCTACCCTGACGACCTGCTGGTCGCGACGAAGGGCGGGGTGGTGCGCACCGGCCCGGACACCTGGCACGTGGCGGGCCGGCCCGAACAGCTGCGGGCGATGTGCGAGGCGAGCCTGCGGCGGCTGCGGACGGACCGGATCGGCCTGTACCAGCTGCACCGGCTGGACCCGGCCGTGCCGATGGCCGAACAGCTGGGCGCGCTCCTGGAGTTGCGGGCGAAGGGCAAGATCCGGCACATCGGCCTGGACACGGTCACCGCCGAACAGCTGGAGGAGGCGCTGAAGTACGTCCCGGTGGCCTCCGTGCAGAACCGGTACAACCTGCTCGACCGTTCCTCGGAGGCGGTGCTGGAGCTGTGCGGGGAGCGCGGGATCGCCTTCCTGCCGTGGTTCCCGCTGGGCAACGGTGCGCTGACCCGGCGGGGTGCGGCGGCGCTGTCGACGGTGGCGGCGGAGCACGGGGCGAGCACCGGGCAGATCGCGCTGGCCTGGCTCCTGCACCGGTCGCCGGTCCTGTGCCCGACGCCGGGGACCGGCTCTCCGGAGCACCTGGCGGAGAACCTGGACGCGGGGACGGTACGTCTCTCCGCGCGCGAGACGGAGCTGCTGGAGGCCCTCGTCTGAGCCGGCAGCCCGGCCGGCCGGTCAGCCCGCAGCGGTCAGCCCCGGCCGGTCAGCCCCGCAGCCGGTGAGCCTCGCGGCCGGTGAGCCTCCGTCAGCCCTCCACCATCTCCAGGAGCTTGCGGACGGTGTTCCAGTTGCGGGTGGTGACGTCGAGGCCCTTGAGCCGCGAGGGGCGCAGCACTGTCTCGGCCAGCTTGGAGCGGCCGAGACCGTCCGGGGTGTGGAGGTAGATCACGCGGTCGCCGAGGGCGTACTCCTCGGGCAGCAGGGCACCGGCGTCGATGTCGGCGAAGCGCGCCGGGTCGGGGTCGCCGGAGAGCAGGGTGGCGTGCAGCTGCCTGCCCTCCAGCTCCGCGGCGGGGAACGGGCAGGCGTCGGCGACGGCCCGTAGACGGGCCCCGTCGAGGACCAGGCAGGGGACCGCGAAGCCGAACTCGGCCTCGATGGCCTCCTCCAGGCCCCGTCGGACGGCCTCGGGGTCGGCCAGGGTGCTGTCGAAGACGGCGTTGCCGCTCTGCACGTAGGTGCGGACCCCGGTGTGGCCGAGTTCCTCGATGAGGGTGCGCAACCGCGCCATGGGCACCTTCTTGGCGCCGCCCACGTTGATGCCGCGCAGCAGGGCCACGTACGTCGTCATGCCTGCACTCTAGCGAGCTGGCGCGGTGACAGACTTGTCCGGTTCGGCGGCGGTCATGGCGAAGGGGTGTCCGGATGGACGAGGCGCGGGCCAGGGAGGTCCTCGGAGCGGTCGGCCTGGGCGATGGCGCGGAGCTGCTCGCGCTCGGGGAGAACGCGGTGTTCGGCGCCGGGGAGCTGGTGGTCCGGGTGGGCCGCGACCCGGGGCTGCTGCCGCGCGCCGAGCGGGAACTGGCCGTCGCCGCCTGGCTGGCGGCCGCCGGGGTGCCTGCGGTACGGCCGGCCGAGCCGGCGGCGCGGCTGGTGGACGGACATCCGGTGACCGTCTGGCACCGGCTGCCGGCGGCGGTGCGCCCGGCCGGCCCGGAGGACCTGGCGGCCCTGCTCCGCCGGGTGCACGCCCTGCCCGCCCCGGACTTCACGCTGCCGGGCCGGGACCTGCTGGGCGGGGTGGAGCGGTGGCTGCGGCTGGCGGGCGACGCGGTCGACCCGGCGGACGCCGCCTTCCTGCGGGAGCGGCGGGACGCCTTCGCCGCGGAGGCCGCCGCCCTGGTGTCGCACCTGCCGCGGGGCCCCATCCACGGCGACGCCCTGCCACGCAACGTCCACGTGGGACCGGACGGACCGGTCCTGGTGGACCTGGAGACCTTCTCCCTGGACCTGCGCGAGCACGACCTGGTGGTGATGGCCCTGTCCCTCGACCGGTACGGCCTGGCGCCCGAGGCGTACGACGCGTTCTGCGCGGCCTACGGCCGGGACGTGCGCGACTGGCCCGGCTGCGCGGTGCTGCGGGGCGCCCGCGAGACGGCGAGCTGCGCGTGGGTGGCCCAGCACGCCCCCGCCAACCCGGCCGCCCTGGCGGAGTTCCGCCGCCGCGTCGCCTCCCTCCGCGACGCCGATCCCCGGGTCCGCTGGCACCCCTTCTGACCGGCGGGGCCGCGCCCGGCTACCAGACGAGGACGCCGCCGCCGACCGCCTTGGCCCGGTGTGCGGCGGCGACGATGTTGGCGAGCCTCGCCGACACGTAGTCAGGTTCGTAGCCGCCCTCCAGAGCCAGCCGGGTCAGGTGCGGGCGCAGCGCCGCGCACTCCTCCAGGAAGTCGTCGACCTCCTCCCGCTCGACGTAGAGGTCGCCGCCGTCGAGGCGCGGGAGGAACCGCGCCCCGAGGGCCCTCGTACCGGCGGACCCCCACAGCCGCGTCCGCGTGCTCTCGTACCCGGCCAGGGTCCGGCCGTGCTCGGGGTCCTCCAGGAGGTCGTAGCCGCCGTCGGCGTCGAGGACGAAGGTGTGCACCAGCAGGCTCACGAGCCGGTCCCCCCTACGCCGGTACCGCGGCCCGGAGGGGCCAGGTGCCGTCCACCACGGCGTCCGGGGTGCCCTGGCGGCGGAGGTAGGCCTGGAAGTCGGCGGCCCAGGAGGCGTGCCAGGTGATCTGGCGGGCGTGCAGGCTCTCCGGCGGGAGTTCCGCCACCCTCGGGTGGCGGGCGGCTATCGCGCGGGCCACCTCCACCGCGGCCAGGGCGTCGGCCGACGCGTCGTGCGCGCCCTGCAGCGTGACGCCGTAGACCGCGCAGACCGCCTCCAGCGTGCGCTTGCCGCGGCGGTAGCGGTCCACCGCGCGGTCGATGGTCAGCGGGTCCACCACGGGGCCGGTCGGGTCCCCGCCCAGCCGGTCCGCGAGCGACGGCAGGCCGTGCCGGCCCAGCTCGGCCGACAGCAGCGTCAGGTCGAAGGCCGCGTTGTACGCGACCACCACCGCGCCGCGCCGCCAGAGGTCCACCAGCGCGTCCGCGACCTCGTCGGCCACCTCGCGCGCCGGGCGCCCCTCGGCCGCGGCCCGCTCGGTGCTGATGCCGTGGATGGCCGAGGCCTGCTCCGGGATCGGTATCCCCGGGTCCGCCAGCCAGCCCCGCCGACGCGTGACCGCGCCGTCCGTCACCTCGACCACCGCGGCCGTCACGATCCGCGCGTGCTGCGGATCCGTACCCGTCGTCTCCAGGTCGAATCCGGCCAGAACTCCCCCGTGCCAGGTCATCGTCCCCCCTCTTTCATCGTGGCTCCAGCCTGCCACGGGCGTCTGACACCGCCGGCGAGGTGGCCGGGCGACGGGGGGCCGACGCGCGCCCGGGCCGGGGCCGCGCGCTTCAGGAGACCGGCCGGGAGTCCTGCCAGACCGACTCGAACTCCTCGCGGTACGTGGGGAACAGCCCGTGCTCCGCGTCCCGCGGCACCCCACCCCGGGCGCCGCCGCGCAGCACCAGAACCGGCGCCTCCATGCCCCGGGCCCGCCGCAGGTAGGACTGGACGACCGCTATCCCGCCGGTGCCGCCCTCCCCGTCGACCAGGTAGGCGGTGAAGCGCGGGGTCTCGTCGAAGACGTGGATGGCGAAGTTCGAGGGGTCGCCGAGCCGCGCCCGTACCCGGCGGACGTGCAGGATGTTCATCTCGACGGAACGGCTCAGCTCTCCCTTGCGCAGGCCCAGCTCCCGCTCCCGCCGCTTGACCGCGCTGCTGGCCGGGTTCAGGAAGAGCAGCCGCACCCGGCAGCCCGCCTCCGCGAGCCGCACCAGCCGCCGGCCGGAGTAGTTCTGCACCAGCAGGTTCAGGCCTATCCCGATCGCGTCCAATCGGCGCGCCCCGCCGAACAGGTCCTCCGCCGGCAGCTGCCGCTGGAGGCGGACCCGGTCGGGGTGGACGGAGACCACGTCCGCGTACCGGTCGCCGACCAGGTCCTCCACGGCGTCGATCGGCAGCCGGTCCGCGGAGGGGCTGCCCGCGCCGCCGCCGAGCACCTCCAGGAGCCGGGCGGAGGCGCGCTCGGCCTGGGAGAGCACCGCCTGGGACAGGGCCCGGTTGCGGGAGACGACGTTCCGCGTGACCTCCAGCTCGTCGAGCGCCAGCTCGACCTCGCGCCGGTCGTCGAAGTACGGCTCGAAGCACGGCCAGTGCTGCACCATCAGCTCGCGCAGCTGCGGGAGCGTCAGGAAGCTCAGCACGTTGTCGTCGGCCGGGTCCAGCAGGTAGCCCTTGCGGCGGCTGACCTCGCGGACGGCGACCGCCCGGTGCACCCACTCCTGCCCGGCGGGCCCGGCCGCGGCGACGACCCAGTCGTCCTCGCCGTGGACGGGCTCGTAGATCGGGCGCAGCACGGCACCGACGACCGCCCGCAGCCGCTGCTCGATCAGGTTGAGCCAGATGTAGGCCCGGCCCGCGCGCTGGGCGCGGGTCCGGACCTCGCTCCAGGCCTCGGCACTCCAGTCCAGTTCGGCCCCGGTTCCCGGCCCCGGTCCGGCCTCCGCCGGCCGGGCCAGGGAGACCGCGGCGGACGGCACGCCTCCGGGGTCGTCCGTGGGGCCGCCCTCGTGACCCGCGTCACCAGGGGGAAGCTCCAGCCCTCCCGAGCTCACCCGTGCACCGCCTTCTGCTTCCGCCAAGCCGCTCCAACGATCAAGGAAGGGTACTCCCCGAGCGGCGGGCGGTGCAGCCGGATGGCCCCGTACCTTTCCCAACTCTCCTACTGCGGGCGTCCGTTCTGTCCGGTCAGGGCGGACGGAGTGAGCGGATTCATAGCGGTCACGTCACGCGGGCTGAGCTGGAAGCCCTGCCAGTGGACGGGCATCGGCTGCTGGTCCTCGTCGCGGGCGACGTGGTGGAAGCCGATGTTGACCCACGCGATGGGGTTCTTCAGCGTCTCGCCGTTGACCCAGGTGTCCACGCTCTTGCCGGCGCCGGGGCCGCAGTTGCGGATGTTGTGGGTGGCGAACTGCTCGCAGGCCTTGTACTCGGTGAAGTACACGTCGTGGCGGGTGTACGGCCGTCCGGGGTACTTGGCGGTCGCGCCCGGCACGATCTCGTAGGAGCGGGCGTGCCCGTCCTTGTTCTTCCCGGTGGCGCTGACCATCCGCCACCAGCGCATGGCCTTGGCGTCGCCGGCGAGCTCCTTGGCGACCTGCCTGCGGGTGGTGCGGGTCTTGGGGGTGCTGCCGTCGGCGCTCGGGGTGACCTCGGAGTCGTACTGCTCGACCTTGCCGCCCGGGGTGCCGTCGAGGGCGAAGTTCAGCCGCCAGAAGATGTTGTGGCTGTGGCTGGTGGCGTACGCCTTGGCGCCCTCACCGATGGGCCAGCCGCGGCCGTCGCCGGCGTCGTAGTCCGCCGGGGAGAGGCTGCCGGTGGCGCCGACGTTGGCGCTGATCATGCCGTCGTCCTGGAAGCGCCACTCGGTGATGTACTCGTACCAGCCGACCTTGTTGACGGTGTAGACGAGCAGGTCCTTGCTCTGCGCCTGCCAGATCTGGCCGGGGGTGTCGCCGGCCATGCGGTACGCGTGCCCGCGGGCCCGGGTGGTGGCGCACAGGCCCTTCACGTCGGTCTGGGACTGGTCCCAGGAGTTGACGACCTTGACGGTCTTGATGCTGCCGCCGGGGCACTCGTCCGGGGCCATCTCCTGGAGGCCGCCGCCGAAGCCGGCACCGGTGAGGTCGTCGTACTCGGCCTTGCCGTCGTCGTACGGGACGTGGATCTGGCCGAGCTTGGCGGAGGTCAGCACCATGATCGGGTTCGGCTCGCCCTTGGGCTGGTACGAGATCTGGTCCAGGACGAGGCCCGCCTCGCTCTCGTACCGCCAGCACATCCGCCAGGTGGTGCCGCCGGTGAGCGTCTGTTCGATGCGGTAGGCCTCGCTGCAGTCGGGCGTCGCGGCGGCCCGGGCCGCGGGGGCCTTCGGGTTCGCGGGGGCCTTCGGGGCCGCTGCGGCGGGGGCGGCGGCCGCGCCGCCGAGGAGGGCCGAGACGGCCAGGGCCACCGCGGCGCGCCGGCGGGCGCGGTGGGCGCGGTGGGCTCGGTTCACGTGCATGGTGTGGAACTCCTGTGGCAGGAAAGAGCTGAAGGGCGGGTACGACTCACCGGGGCGGGTCCACGGGGAGGCGGGATCCGTCACGAGAACGCGGAAGACCCGGGGTCACCCGGGACGGCGGGCCGGAGTCCGGCCGGTGGAGCGAAAGGGCCTCAGAGCTTGTGGACGGTGCGCGCGCTGAGGTCGACGACGAGGGACCGCACGTCGATCCAGGGACCGTTCTTCACCTTCAGGAACAGCCGGACGCAGCGGTGCCTGCCGCACTCCCGGAGCTCCGCCGGTCCCGGGTTCTCCGCGTTGACGCGGTAGATCAGGGCGTTCTGGAGGGCGAGCTGCTCCGGCTTGGTCAGCGCCTTGCCGGTCGCGTCCCGGTAGTCCTTGCGCAGCCCGTCGCCCGCGGGGGCGGCGATCATCAGCCGGGTGGCCTCCACGGCCTCCTCGCGGGCCAGCGGCGGCTGGACCTCGCGCTGCTGCTCGGTGGCCTCGACCTTCCCCGTGTCGAGGTTGACCGTGTACGTGGTCAGCGTGTCGGTCTTGTAGTCGTACGAACTGAGCTGGGCGCGGCGCGGCGCCCCCTTGCGCCCGACGTCCTCGGGGCGGGTCTCGGCCAGGTCGGCGGTGAGCCACTGCGGGCCCCGGCCGCCCCGGGCGTCCTCGCTCTGCTGCCCGGCCCTGCCGGCCGCGAGCGTGCGCAGCCGCGCGAGCTCGCCGTCGGTCAGCGGGTCGCGGCCGACGCCCTTCGCCCCCTCGCGCGCCGGCGCCTCGACGGTGCCCGGCCGGGCGCCGGGCTGGAGGCCGCCGTCCTGGCCGGACTCCCCCGCGGCCCCTGTTCCCACGGTGTTCCGCCCGCCCTCGGCGGTGTCCGCGGCCCCCGCCGCGCCCGGCAGGGTGATGCCGATCATCACGGCCGTCCCGGTGACCGCGACGGCCGCTCCCGCCACGAGCTTCCCCAGATGGCGGCGTACTGTTATGGGCACATTTCCCCCTTACATGCATACCTGGTATGCGTGGTCACCCGGTAGGACGGTCACAAGTCCCCGCGGGTTGCCCTGGTTTCGGGGAAGATCTGGCAGGGGCCATCCGGTCGCCGGATCAGAGTGGAAGAGTCGCATTGATGCAGGTCTGGCCAGGACAGGCGTATCCCCTGGGCGCGACGTACGACGGCGCCGGAACCAACTTCGCGGTGTACTCGGAGGCCGCCAGACGCATCGAGCTGTGCCTGCTGCACGACGACGGCTCGGAGACCGCGGTGGAGCTGCGCGAGACGGACGCCTTCGTCCGCCACGCCTACCTGCCCGGGATCATGCCGGGGCAGCGGTACGGCTTCCGGGTGCACGGCCCGTACGAGCCCGAGCGCGGACAGCGCTGCAACCCCTCGAAGCTGCTGCTGGACCCGTACGCGCGGGCCATCAGCGGCCGGATCGACTGGAACGAGGCGGTGTACGGCTACCACTTCGGCAAGCCGGACTCCCGCAACGACCTCGACTCCGCCCCGCACACCATGAGCTCGGTGGTGGTCAACCCCTACTTCGACTGGGGGAACGACCGGCCGCCGCGCATCGACTACCACCACACGGTGCTCTACGAGGCCCATGTGAAGGGCCTCACGATGCGCCACCCGGAGCTGCCGGACGAGCTGCGGGGCACCTACGCGGCGCTGGCGCACCCGGCCGTCATCGGGCACCTGACGAAGCTGGGCGTGACCGCGCTGGAGCTGATGCCGGTCCACCAGTTCGTCAACGACCACCGGCTGGTCGACGACGGGCTGAGCAACTACTGGGGCTACAACACCATCGGCTTCTTCGCCCCGCACAACGCCTACGCCTCCTGGGGCGACCGCGGGCAGCAGGTGCTGGAGTTCAAGTCGGCGGTCCGGGCCCTGCACGAGGCGGGCATCGAGGTGATCCTCGACGTGGTCTACAACCACACCGCCGAGGGCAACCACCTGGGGCCGACCCTGTCCTTCCGCGGGCTCGACAACGCCTCGTACTACCGTCTGACCGGCGACGCCCGCTACTACATGGACACCACCGGGACCGGGAACTCGCTGCTGATGCGGTCCCCGCACGTGCTCCAGCTGATCATGGACTCGCTGCGGTACTGGGTGACCGAGATGCACGTGGACGGCTTCCGCTTCGACCTGGCGGCCACCCTCGCCCGCCAGTTCCACGAGGTGGACCGGCTGTCCTCGTTCTTCGACCTGGTGCAGCAGGACCCGGTGGTCAGCCAGGTGAAGCTGATCGCCGAGCCCTGGGACCTGGGCGAGGGCGGCTACCAGGTGGGGAACTTCCCGCCGCTGTGGACCGAGTGGAACGGCAAGTACCGGGACACCGTGCGGGACCTGTGGCGGGGGCAGCCGCGGACCCTCGCAGAGTTCGCAGGAAGGCTCACCGGCTCGTCCGACCTGTACCAGGACGACGGGCGGCGCCCGCTGGCCTCGATCAACTTCCACACCTGCCACGACGGCTTCACCCTGCACGACCTGGTCGCGTACAACGACAAGCACAACGAGGCCAACCGCGAGGGCAACCGGGACGGGGAGGCGTACAACCGGTCCTGGAACTGCGGGGCGGAGGGCCCGACCGAGGACCCGGTGGTGCTGGAGCTGCGGGCCCGCCAGATGCGGAACTTCACCGCCACCCTGATGCTCTCGCAGGGCGTGCCGATGCTCAGCCACGGCGACGAGTTCGCGCGCTCCCAGGGCGGCAACAACAACACGTACTGCCAGGACAACGAGGTGTCCTGGGTGGCCTGGCCCGAGCCGGGCAAGCCGGCCCCGGGGCTGCTGGAATTCACCCGGGCCATGGTGCGGCTGCGGCGCGAGCACCCGGTGTTCCGGCGGCGCCGCTTCTTCCACGGCCGCCCGGTGGAGGGCACGCACGACGAGCTGTCGGACATCGCGTGGTTCACGCCGGAGGGCGAGCAGATGAAGGCCCGGGACTGGCAGTCCCAGCACGCGCGGGCGATGGCGGTCTTCCTCAACGGGGAGGCGATCTCGGAGCCGGGGCCGCGGGGCGAGCGGATCACCGACGACTCGTTCCTGCTGCTGTTCAACGCGAGCCCCGACGAGCTGGAGTTCACCGTGCCGGCCGGCCACGGGGCCGAGTGGTGGCTCATCGTCGACACGGCCCGCGAGGACGTGCTGTCACCCGGTACCGGCCCCAGTCTGGCGGCCGGCGACCGGGTCACGCTGACGGGACGGTCCCTCGCCGTGCTTCAGCGGCCGGCGTAGTCGGGGGCGGTGGCGGCCGGGTCGGTGGCGGCGGGGTCGGTCACGTCCGGTGCGGTGGCCGCCGGGTGGGTCACGTCCGGTGCGGTGGCCGCCGGGTCGGTCCGCCGGTCCGGGCGGCGGGGCGGGGCCGGGACGAACGCCCGGGCCCGCCCGGTGCCCGTGCCCGTGCCCGGCGCCGGCATCCGGGTGAGGAGCGCGAGGCCCAGGCAGCAGGCCGCCGCGGCGACGGCCACCCCGAAGGCCCCGGCGGGCCCGTACCGCTCCGCCAGGCGGCCCGACAGGGCCAGCGCCAGGGCCTGTCCGGCGACCAGGGAGCTGGCGGCGAAGGCCATCGCCTCGGCGAGCCGGGAGGCGCACACGTGGCGCTCGGTCAGCGCGAACGCGGTGATCAGGTGGGGTGCGTACGCGGCGCCGAGCACGGTCACGACCACGTACAGCCCCGCCAGCGAGCCCGTGAACAGCAGCGGCACGGACAGCCCGAGCGCGGCGGCGGTGGCCAGGCGCCAGCGCAGCCGCAGGCCGAAGCGCGCGGGTACGGCGCCCAGCGCGAGCCCCACGAACGCGCTGACCACGCCCATCGCCGCGTACACCAGCCCGGCCTGCCCCGGCACGCCGAGACGGGCGGTGAGCGCCGCGATCCCGGCCTGGCAGGCGCCGAACATCGCACCCTGGAGGAAGAGCGAGCCCCGCAGCGCGTACACGAGGCCGGGCGGTCGCCCGGTGCCACGGGCCCGCCGCACCCCGTCCCCGCGGGTCCCGGCCGTCACGGCGGCGGTCGGGTGCAGGACGAAGGCGGTGCCGAAGACGGCGACCAGGGCGGCGGCCCCGCCGAGGGCGACGGCCGGGTGGGCGACCAGCGCGGCCAGCCCCACCAGGGCCGGGCCGATGACGAAGGAGACCTCGTCCAGGGTGCCCTCCAGGGAGTGCACGGCTCCCACCACGGGCGAACCGGCCCCGGCGCGGTGCGCGAGGGCCACCGACCGGGTGCGGGCCAGCGGCCCGACGAGCGGTACGGACGCGCCGGTGAGGGCCCCGACCGCCGCGAGCGGGACGGCGGCGAGGTCCGTCAGGGCGCCGGCCACGAGGGCGGCGGTGGCCACGGCGTTCACGCCGGCAGCCGCGAGCACCACCGGCCGCTGGCCGTACCGGTCCGCGAGGCGGCCGAGCAGCGGCCCGCAGACCACCTGTCCGGCGGAGAGCGTGCCGCCGACCACTCCCGCCGTGGCGAGCGAGCCGCTGGTCTCCGCGACCAGCAGCACGCTGCCGAACTGGGACATGGCGACGGGCAGCCTGGCGAGGAACGAGACGAAGGGGAGGAGGGGCCCGGTCAGGGCGATGACTTTTCGGTAGGTGTCGAGGGTTCCAACCACCTACCGACGGTAACCGAGCGCAGTCACCCGGATGCCCTGGGCAATGGCACGGAATCGCGAAGGGTGGGTACGTACGTTCTCATGACCCAGCAGTACCCGAGCCGCCCTGCGGCACCCACGGCCACCTACCGGCTGCAACTCCAGCCGGAGTTCCCCTTCGACGCGGCCCGCGCCGCCGTACCGTACCTCGCCTCGCTGGGCGTCTCCCACCTGCACCTGTCTCCCGTGCTGGAGGCGGTGCCGGGGTCGGCGCACGGCTACGACGTGGTGGACCACACGCGGGTGCGGGAGGAGCTGGGCGGGGAGGCGGGGCTGCGCGCGCTGTCGCACGCCGCGCGGCGCCACGGCATGGGGCTGGTCCTCGACATCGTGCCCAACCACATGGCCGTGCCGGCCCCGGCCCGCCTGAACCGGCCCCTGTGGGAGGTACTGAGGGAGGGTCAGGAGTCGCCGTACGCCCGCTGGTTCGACATCGACTGGGAGGCCGGCGGGGGGCGGCTGCTGCTGCCGGTGCTCGGCGACGACCTGGGCCGCGACGCGCTGGAGGTGTCGGACGGGGTGCTGCGGTACGGGCCGCACGCCTTTCCGCTGCGCGCGGGTACGGCCGGTCTGCCGCTGCCCGAGCTGCTGGCCGCCCAGTGGTACCGGCTCGGCTGGTGGCGCCTGGCCCGCACCGACCTCAACTACCGCCGGTTCTTCACCATTTCGGAGCTGATCGGGGTGCGGGTGGAGGATCCGGTGGTGTTCCGGGCCACCCACGACAAGGTGCTGGAGCTGGTGCGCGACGGGGTGGCGCAGGGACTGCGGATCGACCACCCCGACGGGCTGGCGGACCCCGAGGCGTACCTGCGGCGGCTGGCGGACGAGACCGGGGACCGGGCGTGGACCGTGGTCGAGAAGATCCTGGCCCGCACGGAACGCCTGCCGGCCCGCTGGCCGGTGGCGGGCACCACCGGGTACGACGCGCTGTACCGGCTGGACGGGCTGCTGACGGATCCCGTGGGCGCGGCCGGACTGGCGGAGCTGTACGCCGAGTTCACCGGGCTCGCCGGGGCGGAGGGCGGTGCGTGGGGGGCCACGGCCCGGCAGGCGGTGCGGGAGCTGCTGCGGCACGACCTGGTGGCCGAGGTGGAGACGCTGGTGCGGATGGCGGTCCGGGGCCGCGCGGCGGACGCGGGGGCCGTCCGCGAGGCCGTGCGCGAGCTGCTGGCGGCGGTGCCGGTGTACCGGCCGTACCCGCGGGACGGGGGCGCGGCGGTGGTGCCGGAGCCGGGGGCGCTGCGCGGCGATCCGGGGGCCTTGGCGCTCGTACGGGAGCTGGCCCTGGGCGGGGACCCGGCCTTCGAGGCGCGGTTCGCCCAGACCTCGGCGGCGCTGCGGGCCAAGTCGCTGGAGGACCGGGCGTTCTACCGGTACGCGCCGCTGCTGTCGGCTACCGAGGTGGGCGGGGACCCGGGGCGGCCGGCGGTGCCGGTCGGGGAGTTCCACGCGTACGCCGCCGGGCTCGCCCGGGACTGGCCGGACACCGGGACGGTGCTCTCCACGCACGACACGAAGCGCAGCGGCGACGTACGGGCCCGGATCGCGGTGCTCTCGCAGTGCCCCGGGCGGTGGCGGGAGGTGCTGGGGCGGCTGCCGGCCGCGCCGGACCGGCAGGTGGCGTGGGTGGCCGCGCAGACGGTCTTCGGCCTGGGCGGGCGGGAGCCGGAGCGGGTGGCCCGGGCGCTGGGCAAGGCGGTGAAGGAGGCGTCGCTGCGGACCAGTTGGACCGACCCGGACCCGGAGTACGAGGCCGCGGTCGAGGAGTGGGCGGCCGGCTCCGACCTCTCGCCGGTACTGGCCCTGGCCGCCGAACTGGCCCCGCACACGCGGGCGAACGTCCTCTCCGCGACACTGCTGCACCTCACGATGCCGGGCGTCCCGGAGGTCTACCAGGGCTGCGAGACGGACTACCGCGCCCTGGTCGACCCGGACAACCGGGCCCCCTTCGCGCCGCCGGGCCCGCCCGCGCACGGCGACCCCGACCCCGCTCCGCCCCGAGGCGACGAGAAGGCGGCCCTCACGCGCGCCGCGCTGCTGCTGCGCAGGGCGCGGCCCGCCGCCTTCGGCGCGGACGGGGGCTACGAACCGCTCACGGTGCGGGGGCCGGCCGCCGACCACTGCGTGGCGTTCTGCCGGGGCGGCGAGGCGGTGACGGTGGTCACCCGCCTCTCGCTCCGCCTCGCGGAAGCGGGTGGCTGGCGGGACACCGAGGTCCGGCTCCCGCCGGGCCGCTGGGCTCCCGTGTTCCCGTCGCCCGGAAGCCCGGTCGCCGACGACTGGCTCCCGGTGGCCGTCCTCCTCGCCGGAGCCCCGGCCGCGCTGCTGGCACGGGACGTCTGAGCCGGAGCGGGGGGTGCCGCCGGACGACCCCGGGGAGGGTGGGTCGTGCCCCGGCCCCGCCCTTCTCCCGTTCACCGGGGTTCCCCCCGGACCCCCGGCCGGACGGAGTTCGGCCGAGGCCCCGGCGGCCGGGCCGGGCCGAGTCCGGGCACGGCCGCGGTTCGGCCCGAGTCCGGTCCGGGGGCCCGGGCCGGGGAAGGAGGGGTCCGGGGGCGGAGCCCCGGTGAACGGGAGAAGGGCGGGGTGGGGTCCGCCCCCGCTGGGCCGGGGCACGCACCCGGTGCAGGCCCTGGTCGGCGGAAGCCTGGCGGCGCACGGGGAGGGCCGACCCGGTCGGTGCGGGCCGCCGTCGGGGCCCGGACGGGGGCCGACCCGGTCGGTGCGGGCCGCCGTCGGGGGTTGGACGCACCCCCACCGGCGGCAGGGCGGCATGCGTCAGACCGGCGGAAAGGGCCGACCCGGTCAGGGCGGGCGGCAGCCGGGGCGTCCCGGAGGGTGCAGGGTCAGGACAGGGCCTTGTCCAGGAGGGACGCGGCCGCGTCGACGGCGGCGGTCAGGGAGTCCGGGGCCGGGTTCGGCGGGAGGGCGGTCAGGACGGCGTCGACACCGCGCAGGCCCGCCCGTTCCAGCAGCCGCTTCTCGTTCGTCACCCACTCGCCGCGCGCCGCCAGCACCGCGTGGGCGCCCTGGCAGGCGGCCGTGGCGATCGCCCCGGCGGTCTCGGTGGCGCCGCCCCGCGCGGCGAAGGCCGCCCGCGCGTAGCCGAGGGTGGCCCGCGCGTCGCCCGCCCAGCGCTCGGCCGCGCTGCGCCGCAGCGCCTCCGGGTACTCGGGCTTCGGCAGTTCCCCGCGCAGCGCCCGGTTGACGGCCAGCTCCGCCACCACGAGGTACGTGGGGATGCCGGCCAGGTGGAACATCAGCCGCTCCACCTCGAAGCGCCCCTCGCGCGCCTCGGCGAGGTGGTGCTCGACCTCGTCGAGGTCCCGGTAGTGGACGTCGATGCGCCGGCCGTCCACCTCCAGCCAGGCCCCGCCGTTGAACACGCCGCCGCCCCAGCCGCCGAGTTCGGACACGTGGCCGGGCCAGCCGAGCGCCCGTACGTCCCCGGGCGAGAAGTCGCCGCGGTAGTAGACGGCGAAGTCCCAGTCGCTGTCCGGGCCGTGGGTGCCGGAGGCGCGGGAGCCGCCCAGGGCCACCGCGACCACGCCGGGGACCCCGGCGAGGTGTCCGGCCACGTGGTCGGGAAACGACTCGTCGTCGTGGACGGGCGCGGACTCGATGTTCGTGATCACGGTCGGAGCCTAGCCCGCCGCCGTGGAGACCGCACCGGCCGGGACCTCCGGCCCGATCCTGCCGGCCGTCGGCCCCAATTCGGTACCGGGACCGCGGTACACGGGACACTGGGCGGGCACAGCTACTGGGGTGACCCTTTTCCGTGACATGCGCTACCCCACCGCCCGCGAACTGGCGGTGACCGCACGGGTGCTCGCGGACGAGCACCCGGAACTGGCCCGGCTGCGCCAGGTCGGCAGCTCCCGGGCCGGGCGCCCCCTGTGGCTGCTGTCCACGGGCGAACGTACGGGCCCCCGTGACGCCCTCGTCGTCGCCGGGGCGCACGCCAACGAGCCGGTGGGCGGGGCGACCGCCCTGGCGCTGGCCCGGCGTGTGCTCCGCGAGCCGGCCCTGCGCGCCGCCGGCTCCTGGCACTTCCTGCTCTGCGCCGACCCGGACGGCGCGGCCCTGCACCGGACGCCGCGGCCCTTCACACTGCTCGACTACCACCGCAACTTCTTCCGGCCGCCGGGCCCGGAACAGCCCGAGTGGGCGCCCTCTTTACTGCCCCCGGACCGGCTGCCGCCCGAGACCCGGGCCCTCCTCGACGTGATCGACGAGATCCGGCCTCTGCTCCAGGTGTCCCTGCACGGCACCGACCTCGGCGGCAGCTGGGTGCAGCTCACCCGGGACATACCGGGCCTGGCCGAGCCGTTCGGGAAGTCGGCGGCCGAGCTGCGGATCCCGGTGGAGACCAGCGCCTCGGACGCGGCCGGCTGGCCCTCCCCCGGGCCCGGGATCTTCGTGATGCCGGATCCGGGCGGCGGGGACTCGGAGGTGTTCCACCCCGAGGACACCCGCCTGTCGACCTGGTACCACGTCCACCGCCACGCCGGGACGACCGCGATCGTCGAGGTCCCGATGTGGGCCAGTGACCTGGTGGACGACCCGGCTCCGCACCCCGATCCGCGGGGCGCCATGCGCGTGCTGGCCGCGCGGCTCACCGCCGACGCGCGGCGGGTGGCCGAGGTGCTGGCCGCCGCCCGGCCCGGGCTGCCCCGGGAGGACTCGGCGCTGCTGCGCGCCGTCGACTGGACCCTGGCGCTGATCCCCACCCTCACCGAGCAGTGGCGGCACGGGGCGCCTTCGGAGGCGACGGCCGCGTACGTGGGCAGCGTCGACGCCTTCGCGTGGCGGCTGGCGCTGCGGGCGGCCGCGATGCTGCTCCGGGTGCTGCGGGCCGCCGGGCACCCTGCCGCGCCGGGGCTGGACCGGCTGGTCACGGGCTGGTGCACGGAGTTCGGGGCCCGGTTCGAGGCACGCTGGGTGCCGGTGGCCACGCAGGTCGAGCACCAGGCGCGGACGGCGCTGGCGGCGTACGGGAGGCTGGCGGCGTCCGACTGAGCGGCGGCCGGTACGTGCCGTCCGCCGGTGCGGCCCGGACCGCCGCGGGGCCGTCGGGGGCCGTACGGCTCCACCGCCGCGGGCCGCTACCGGCCGGGGTGCCAGGTGTACCGCTGCTTGGGCCGGGAGCGGGCGCCGAGGCGGTCGTAGAACGCGATCGCCCCGGTGTTCCACTCGGGCGTCTGCCACTGCACCTCGGCCAGGCCGAGGGACCGGGCGTGGTCGCGCACCGCCGCCATCAGGGCGGCGCCCAGGCCCCGGCCGCGGGCGGCCTCGGTGAGGTAGAGGCAGTCCATGTGAAGGTGTCGGGCGCCGTCCCAGAAGGCGAACTCGGTGGCGAGGGCGGCGTATCCGAGGAGTTCCCCGTCGGTGTCCTCGGCCACCAGGACGGTCAGGCACGGGTCGCGCTCCGTGCCGAAGAGGAGCGGACGCAGGCGGTCGGCGAGGCCGGGGGCGGGCGGCTCGGCCCGCTCGTACGCGGCGTGTTCGCGGATCAGCCCGACGATCCGGGGGAGGTCCGCGGCGACGGCGGGGCGGACCGGGGGAATGGCGGGACGGACCGGGGGGACGGGGCCGGGGCCGGCCGCGGGGTCCGGTGTGGTGGGGTGCTCGGTCATGCCCGCCATCCTGCGCGTCCGGGTCCGCGGGCCGCCGGCCGGGGCCCCTTCGGCGTCCCGTCGGCGTCACCGGGGCCCGGCCGCGGATCCGGTTCAGTCCGTCGAGAGCCGGAAGGACATGCTGCCGAAGCCCACCTGGTCGCCGTCGCGGACCACCGTCGACCCGGTGAAGCGGCGGCCGTTGACCGTGGTGCCGTTGGTGGAGCCGAGGTCGTGCAGCACCCAGAGTCCGTCCCGCATGCTCAGCTCGGCGTGGACGCGGGAGACGGTGTCGTGGCTGAGGCGCAGCCCGTTGCCGGGGTCGCGGCCGATCCGCAGCGCGTGCGAGCCGGGCCGGGGCAGCAGCAGCTTGGGCAGCTTCTCCTTCTGCCAGGCGCGGCGGACGTCCACCGTGACGGCCGAGAGCCGGCTCACCCAGCCGAACAGCCGCTTGCTCCAGGGGTTTTCGGTGGCCAGGTCGGCGGTGAGGGCGCTCAGCTCCTCGGAGCGACGCGCGACGAGGGCGAGTTCCATGCGGCGCAGGAAGGTGTCGTGGGACAGCTTGCCCTGGGCGGCTCCCTCGCGGAGCAGGCCGAGGGCGCGGTCCCGCTCGGCGTCGGAGAGCCGCGCGGGGTAGGTCTGGAACTCGAAACTCGACGTCACAGGGTGATTGTCGGCCCGTCAGTGCCGGAGTGTCCAGAAGAGCGCCGTCCGGCCGGGGATGATGAGCGCGGGCATGTTGGCACCGTCGGCTACGAGGGGACCGGTCCATTGCGGTTCGAGGTGTGGGCACCAGAGGCGGAACGGGTCGCGCTGCGGCTGGACGGGGGCACGCGCCCGATGGCGCGCGATCCGCGGCGGGCGGGCTGGTGGGTGGCGGAGGCGCCGGCCGCCGACGGGGACCGGTACGGGTTCCTGCTGGACGGCGACGAGGTGGTGCGGCCGGACCCGCGGGGGCGGCGGCTGCCGGACGGGCCCGACGGGCAGAGCGCGGTGGTGGAGGCCGCCCGCTTCGAGATCGGTGCCATGTCACAGGTGACCGTGTTGCAGGACGCGGTGCTGTACGAGCTGCACGTCGGCACCTTCACCTCCGAGGGCACCTTCGACGCGGCGGCGGAGCGGCTGGAGCACCTGGCGGAGCTGGGGGTGACCCACGTGTCGCTGATGCCGGTCTGCCCGTTCCCGGGACGGCACGGCTGGGGGTACGACGGGGTGGCGCCCTGGGCGGTGCACGAGCCGTACGGCGGGCCGGCGGGCCTGGCCCGGTTCGTGGACGCCGCGCACGCGCGGGGCCTGGGCGTGGTGCTGGACGTGGTCCACAACCACCTGGGCCCGTCGGGGAACCATCTGCCCGCGTTCGGGCCGTACTTCACCGACCGGCACACCACGCCCTGGGGCGCGGCGGTGAACCTGGACGCGCCCGGTTCCGACGAGGTGCGCGCGTACCTGACCGAGAGCGCGCTGGCCTGGCTGCGGGACTACCGGATCGACGGACTGCGGCTGGACGCGGTGCACGCGCTGGCGGACGACCGCGCACTGACGTTCCTGGAGGAGCTGGCCGAGGCGGTGGACGCGCTGGCCGCCGAACTGGGCCGCCCGCTCTTCCTGATCGCCGAGTCGGACCGGTGCGACCCGCGCACCACCACACCCCGCTCCTCGGGCGGCCTGGGCCTGCACGCACAGTGGAACGACGACTTCCACCACGCCCTGCACACCGCGCTCACCGGCGAGTCCCACGGCTACTACGAGGACTTCGCGCGGGCCCCGCTCGCCGCGCTGGCCAAGACGATGACCCGGGCGTTCTTCCACGACGGCACCCACTCGTCGTTCCGCGGCCGGCGGCACGGGCGGCCGGTGGACCGCCGCCGCACGCCCGCGCACCGGTTCCTGGGGTACGCGCAGACCCACGACCAGATCGGCAACCGGGCGCTGGGCGACCGGCTGGCGGCGAGCCTCTCCCCCGGCCTGCTGGCGTGCGCGGCGGCGGTGACGCTGACCGGGCCGTTCGTGCCGATGCTGTTCATGGGCGAGGAGTGGGGGGCCACGACACCCTGGCAGTACTTCACCGACCACCCCGATCCGGCGCTGGCCGAGGCGGTACGGGCGGGCCGCCGCCGGGAGTTCGCGGCGCACGGCTGGGCCGCGGCCGACGTGCCGGACCCACAGGACCCGGCGACCAGGAACCGGTCGGTGCTGGACTGGCAGGAGCCGGGCAACTCCCCGCACGACCGGCTGCTGGACTGGCACCGGACCCTGGTCGCACTCCGGCGCCGCCAGCCGGACCTGCGGGACCCGGACCTGGCGGCGGTGCGGGTGGCCTTCGACGAGGAGCGGCGCTGGCTGACGTACCGCCGGGGCGACGTCAGAGTGGCCGTGAACTTCTCGCCGCACCCGGTGACCATCGCGCTGGGGCACAACGGCATGAGGGTCCTGGCGGCCTGGCAGCCGACGGACCCGCCGGGCCCGGACGGCCGGCTCCACCTGCCGGGCGAGTCGGCGGTGGTGCTGGGGCCCTGACCGGCGCCCGCCCGGTCAGGACGGGGCGCGGCCCGGTCAGGACGGCGCCCGCGCGGTCAGGCCGGGGCCCGGCGGCGGGTCGGGGCGGCGGGGGCCGGGACGGCCTCCGGGTGCCGGGCACGGTGCAGCTCGTAGTACTTGAGCTGGTCGTCCTCGGCGACCAGCCGCAGGCCCACCGCCGTCATCACCCGCTGCGATGCGACATTGTCGTGTGACGTGTCACCGCGCACACTGCGTGCCCCCAGCTCCCACGCCAGGTCCACCAGCGCCCGCAGCGCCTCCGTCGCGTACCCCTGCCCGCGCGCCGAGGGGATCAGCCCGTACCCGATGGTGACCCCGCCCTCCTCGTCGGCCGGGCCGTGGAAGCCCAGCCCGCCGATCGCGGCCCCGTCCGACCGGCGCCGGATCTCGTACGCGCCGAACGCCCCGGGGTCGCCCGACTCCGCACAGGTGGTCAGGAAGTTGCGCGCGCCCACCAGGTCGACCTCGGCCGGGTAGCCGGCCGCCCATCGGTCCCCCGGGAGCGGTGCGCGCGCCAGGAGCCGCTCGGCGTCGGCGGCGCTCATCGGATGCAGGACCAGTCGTGCGGTTACCACGTCACCCATGACAAGGCTGACTATCACATCGCCCCCGGGTTCGCCTACGACCCGTCAGTTTCCCGTCGGGCTTTTGGCGCCCGGCGCCGGCCGGCGGCCCCGGGACGCGGTCTCAGCCGACGACGGCCATCTCGCGCGGCGCGTTGTTCAGCCGGCGCCCGCCGTCCTCCGTCACGGTCACGATGTCCTCGATCCGCACGCCGAACCGCCCCGGCAGGTAGATGCCCGGCTCGATGGAGAAGCACATCCCCGGCACCAGCGGCCGTTCCTCCCCCTCCACCATGTACGGCGGCTCGTGCGTGGTGACGCCGATGCCGTGCCCGGTGCGGTGGATGAACTGCTCCCCGTAGCCGGCGTCGGTGATCACCTTCCGGGCGACCCGGTCGACCTCCTGGCAGCCGATCCCGGGCCGCACCGCCTCGAAGGCGGCCTGCTGGGCCTCGCGCACGACGTCGTGCACCCGCCGCTCGACCTCCGACGGCTCGCCGACGTGCACGGTGCGGGAGATGTCGGAGCCGTAGCCGTGCTTGAGGCCGCCGAAGTCGAGGACGACCATGTCGCCCTCGGCGATGACCCGCTCGCCGGCCTCGTGGTGCGGGTTCGCGCCGTTGGGCCCGGATCCGACCACGGTGAAGTCGACCTGGGAGTGGCCGTGGCGGCGCAGCAGCCGGGCGAGGTCGGCGGCCACCTCGCTCTCCCGCCGCCCCGCGAAGCGCACGCCGAGCACCTCCGCGTACGCGGCGTCGGCGGCCTCCCCGGCGGCGGCGAGCCGGGCCAGCTCCCGCTCGTCCTTCACGGCCCGCAGCATGGGCAGCACGTCGGTGACCGCGGAGTACGTCGTGCCGGGCAACTCCCGCTGGAGGCCGAGCAGGTGCATGGCCCAGGCGTTGTCGCTGACCGCGAAGTGCCCGTCGACGTCGAGGCTGGGGGCGGCCGCGGCGTAGGGGCTGCTGCCGTCGGACCAGTCGCGCAGGGTCAGTGCGGGCGCACCGGGCGCGGCCTGGGCGTCGGGGGCCTCCAGGGCGGGTACCACGAGCACCGGGTCCTGCCCGGCGGCGAGCACGAGCAGGGTGAGCCGCTCGGTCTCGACGGGCCGGTAGCCGGTGAGGTGCGTGAGGTCGGGTCCCGGCGCGATCAGCAGTCCGGCGAGGCCGGCGTCGGCGGCGGCGGCCGCGGCGCGTTCCATCCGGGCGGCGTAGTCGGCCGCGGTGAAGGGGGCGGGCTCGGTGTGCTCACGGTGCGGACTCGTCATGGTCATCATCCTGGCGCCCCGTCAGGCGGCCCGCCAGCGCAGCGGCGGCCCCCTCCAGGGCGCCGGAGGAGAGGAGTTCCGTACGGTGCACCAGGCGCGGGGCCGCGAGGGGTACGGCTCGTCCCGCGGGGCAGCCGCGGGCGACCCGGCCGGGCAGCAGGGCCAGGCCGTGGCCGGCCGCCGCGAGGGCGCACAGGGCGTGGACGTCGGTGCCCTCGTAGCGCAGGGCGGGGGTGAGGCCGCCGGGGCGGGCCCCGGCGGCCGCGGCGAGGGCGTCGAGTGGGAAGCCGGCGCCGGGCGCGTCGAGCCAGCGCGCGTCGGCCAGGTCCGCCAGGCGCAGGGAGGTCCGGTGGGCCAGGGGGTGCCGCTCGGGCAGCAGGACGGCGAGGGGGCCCTCGTCGGCGCCGACGACGCTGAGGGGTGCGACGTCGGGCAGCCGGAGCGGGTCGTCGGGGGCGGTGACGCCGTCGACGAGGGCGAGGTCGCAGGCGCCGGTGGCGACGGCTGCGGGGATCTCCTCGCGGGGCAGGATCCGCAGGGTGACCCCGGTCGGGGGCAGCGCGGCGAGGGCGGCGGGGCCGAGGGCGAGGGGGCTGGCGGCGAGGGTCAGCTCGTCGGGCGGGGCGGCGGTGAGCCGGGCGATGTCGGCGCGGGCGGCGTCCAGGCGGAGCAGCAGGGGCCCGGCGTGTTCGAGGAGCCGTTCCCCGGCCCGGGTGGGCGCGACGGGGCGGCGGGTGAGCAGGGCGGTGCCGAGGTCGCCCTCCAGTGCGGCGATCTGCTGGGAGACGGCGGACTGCGTGTAGCCGAGGGCGTGGCCGGCCTGCGAGAAGGAGGCGAGCCGGGCCACGGTGACGAAGGTGCGCAGGAGGTGCGGGTCCATGGGCCCCAGGATGGAGCATGATCACCATTAGCGTTGCCGATGCAGGGTGCAGGAATCATCGTTGGCGCTGAACGGCCGGGGCGTCCCAGGATGGTCCGCATGACGATCGCTCGTATCGCCCTCGTGGGCGACCGCTCCCCGCATGTGACCTCCCACGTCCGCGTTCCCGGACTGCTCGCCGCGCTCGCCGAGCGGGACCGGCTGGTACTGGACGCGTACTGGATCCCGACCGCCGACGCGGAGGCGGAGGCCGCCTCCGGCGCGCTGGCCGGGTTCGACGCCGTCTGGGTGCTGCCCGGCAGCCCGTACGCGAGCGAGGCGGGTGCCGTCGCGGCGATCCGTACCGCCCGCGAGGCGGGCATCCCCTTCCTGGGCACCTGCGGCGGCTTCCAGCACACGCTGCTGGAGTACGCGCGCAACGTGTGCGGGCTCGCCTCGGCCGCCCACGCCGAGAACGACCCGGGTGCGGAGGACCCGCTGATCGCGCCGCTGGCCTGCTCGCTGGTGGGGCACGAGGGGGTGGTCCGGGTGGCGCCGGGCAGCCTGGCGGAGTCGGTGCTCGGCGCGGAGCGCTCGGTGGAGCGCTACCACTGCAACTACGGGCCCGCCCCGCGGCACCTGCCGGCGCTCCGGCAGCACGGGCTGGTCCTGTCGGGCCGCGACGAGGACGGGCAGGTGCGGATCGCCGAGCTGCCGGGGCACCCGTTCTTCCTGGCCACCCTGTTCCAGCCGGAGCTGTACGGGGACGGGAGCCGGCCGCACCCGGTGGTGCGGGCGCTGGCCGCGGCGGCGGTGGAGCACGCCCGGGCCCGCGCGGGCGCCGGCGTCTAGCGCGCATCCGGGCCCGGACCGGTGACGGTGGACACGGCGCGGTCGCAGGCCGTGGCCTCGTCGCATTCCGGGCGGCGGCCGGCGCTCCACGGGGGTGGGCGGCGGCCGGCGCCCGGGCCGGGACCGGGGGCCGGCGTTGCGCCGTACGGGTGGCGCGGCGGCGGTCCGCTGATCGGCTATGCTGTGCGTGCACATCGAACGGGTGGTCTGCCATCCGTCGTGGTGGGTGTAGCTCAGTTGGTAGAGCACCTGGTTGTGGTCCAGGTGGCCGCGGGTTCGAGTCCCGTCACTCACCCTGGTGGTCCCTGTGGGGCGTACGAGTTCCTCGTACGCCCCACAGGCGTTTCCGCCCCCGGGAGGGGACGCCTCCGGGCGGGTGGGTCAGGCGGGGCGCAGGAACGCCTCGACCTCCGTGGCCAGCGCCACCGGGGTCTCGTGCATCGGGTAGTGGCCGGCGCCCGGGACGACGCGGATCTCGCAGTTCGGGTACCAGACCTGCCAGGTGGCCCGCATCACGTCCGCGGTGAGCGCGAGGTCGTACTGGCCGACGAGGACCAGCACGGGGACGGTGCTGCCCTTGACGGCCGTGGACAGGTCGAGGGTCTGCCAGCTGGCGAGGTAGCCGCCGAAGGCCTCGGGGCGGGAGACGTCCAGGGAGTGCCGGACCATGCGGTCCAGCCAGTGGCGGCTCGCCCGGTTGCCGGTGACCAGGTCGAGGATGGCCAGCCGCTTGGCCGGGTCGTCGGCGGCGCCGTGGAAGAGGGCGTGGGTGGCGTCGTCCATCTCGTACGGCGCGGCCGGCACCGGTGCGAGGCCGACGAGCCGCTCGACCCGTTCGGGCGCGCGGACCAGCACCTGCTGGATCGCCTTGCCGCCCATGGAGTGGCCGACCAGCGAGAAGGTGGCCCAGCCGAGCTCGTCGGCGAGGGCGAGCACGTCGTCGGCGATCTCCGGCAGGGTGTAGCGGCCGGTCTCGTCCTTGCGCAGCCCGTAGCCGCGGTAGTCGGGGAAGGCGTACGTGAAGGTGTCCGGGTCGAGGTAGTCGAGCACGGAACCCCAGTTGGCCGAGGTGCCGAACCAGTCGTGCAGCACGATGACGTGGTTCGGCCCGGTCCCGACGGTCCGGTGGGCGATGGCCATACGGTCTCCTCGCGGTGGAGTGGCGGGGTGCGCGGGCGCACTGACGCCGTATGGTCTGCCCACCGGACCGGGGATCACACCGGGCGGTGCGGTCGCCGCCGGGCCTGGCGGCGGCTGTGCCGGGTGACGTGGAGGCGGGCCACGTCGAGGCGGGTGACGCGGTGGCGTGTCACCCGGTGGCCGGTCACCCGGTGGCGTGTCACGCGGTGGCGATGCCGGGGTCGCTGACGCCGGAGGCGCCGGTCTCCACGTGTCCCGCGAGGCGGCGCAGGAAGGTGCCGTCGCCGTCGGAGACCACCGTCAGGTCGTACCAGCTGCGGCTGGCGCGCAGGTCGATGCTCTGCGTGAGCGTCGCGCCGGCGCGGACGGTGAAGGTCTGCGCAGTGCCGCCGTAGGCGTTGGTGACCGTCAGGTGGACGTCCGCCGCGCCCGCGTTGGTGAAGGTGAGGTCGATGTTGCCGGTGGTGGAGTTGTGGCGGGCGGTGACCTCGGGGCCTGCGGTCTTGCCGGGGTTGCGGAAGCGGCGCAGGAAGCCGTTCGGGCCGTGCACGGTGAGGTCCGTCAGGCCCTTGGAGTACTTGGTGTTCCAGCTGTCCGCGATGGACTTGCCGGCCTCCGCGGTGTACGTCCAGGGGGCGTCGGTGCGGTTGGCGGAGGTCACGTAGAACTGCGCGCCGGCCTGCGCGCCGCCGCTGAAGGTGAGCTGGTACTTGCCGGTGCTCGGGGTGGCCAGGCCGTCCACGTACGGCGCGTACCGGAGCGGGCGGGTGGGCTTCGAGCCGGGCTCCTGCTTCGGCATGGTGCCGACGGCCGGGGCGGGGGCGAGGAAGTCGGGGTGGCGGTCGCGGTCCGGCGGGTAGTAGCCGGCGGTCGGCGGCAGGACCGCGGCGCTGCTGTCCGCGCGGCTGAAGTCGAACGCCGAGGTCAGGTCGCCGCAGACGGCGCGGCGCCAGGGCGAGATGTTGGTCTCCTTCACCCCGAAGCGGCGCTCCATGAACTGCAGGATCGAGGTGTGGTCGAAGGTCTCGGAGCAGGTGTAGCCGCCGGTGCTCCACGGCGAGACGACCAGCATCGGGACGCGGGGGCCGAGGCCGTAGGGGCCGGCGACGTAACCCGTCTTGCCGGGGAAGTAGTCGAGCGCCGTCGGGGCCGTGGACAGGCCCTCGGCCGCGGAGCCGGGGGCGTACGGGGGCACGACGTGGTCGAAGAAGCCGTCGTTCTCGTCGTACGTGATGAACAGCGCGGTACGGGCCCAGACGTCGGGGTTCGAGGTGAGTGCGTCCAGCACCTGCGCGATGTACCAGGCGCCGTAGTTCGAGGGCCAGTTGGAGTGCTCGGAGAAGGCCTCGGGGGCTGCGATCCAGGAGATCTGGGGCAGCCGGCCGGCCTGCACGTCGGCGCGGAGGACGTCGAACAGCCCGTCTCCCGCCTTGGCGTTGGTGCCGGTGCGGGCCTTGTCGTAGAGCGGGTTGCCGGGCTGGGCGTTGCGGTACGTGTTGAAGTACAGCAGGGAGTTGTCGCCGTAGTTGCCGCGGTAGGCGTCGTTGATCCAGCCCCAGCTGCCGGCGGCGTTCAGGCCGTCGCCGATGTCCTGGTAGACCTTCCAGGAGACGCCGGCCTCCTGGAGGCGCTCGGGGTAGGTCTTCCAGCCGTAGCCGGCCTCGGCGTTGTTGAGGACCGGGCCGCCGCCCGTGCCGTCGTTGCCGGTGTACCCGGTCCACATGTAGTAGCGGTTGGGGTCGGTGGAGCCGATGAACGAGCAGTGGTACGCGTCGCAGAGGGTGAACGCGTCGGCCAGCGCGTAGTGGAACGGGATGTCGTTCCGGGTCAGGTACGCCATGGTGGTCGCCGTCTTGGCGGGTACCCACTGGTCGTACTTGCCCTTGTTGAAGGCCTTCTGGCCGCCGGCCCAGTCGTGGTTGAGGCCCTGGAGGAACTCCATGCCGAGGTCCTCGCCCGCCGGGCGGAAGGGCAGGATCTCCTTCCTGCCGTCCGACTGGTTCCAGACGGGCTTGCCGCTGGGCAGGGTCACCGGGCGCGGGTCACCGAAGCCGCGTACGCCCTTCATCGATCCGAAGTAGTGGTCGAAGGAACGATTCTCCTGCATCAGGACCACGATGTGCTCGACGTCCTGGAGCGTACCGGTGGTGCCCTGGGCGGGGATGGACGCGGCCCGGGCGATGCTGTCGGACAGCATGGTCAGCGCGGCGGCGCCACCGGCCATCTGCATGAACCGGCGTCGGTTGAGTTCTGCCATCGGGGTGTCGACCTCTGGGGTGTGAGGGGGAGGCAAGGGGCGCCCCTAGAACAGCGCTCAAGGGGTACCGCCCGGAGACTCCCCCGTGACGCCCCGCGGTACGCCAGGCGAACGCCTCCCCACGTTCACACCGGTCACGGCCGCACCGGGCCGGGTGTGAAACCGGGGGCGGGGGCCGGGTGGTGGGGTGCGCGGGGTCCGGGGCGCGGCGCCGGGGTGGATCACCGGCGGCCTTCGCCGTCTGCCGCGCCGTCCTGCTGCACCCGGAGCATGACGGCGAACGGCCGGCGGTGGGGCCGGAGTTGCCCGGAGAGCGGGTCACGGCCGCCGCCGACGAGCCGATCCCCGGTCGTGCGGCGGACGCCGGACGGCGGCGGACCCGGCCGGCACCGACCGACGCGCCGCCCTCCACCGCCCGCGCCCGCTCAGGCCCCCGCGGGCTCCAGCCGGTGTTCCGAGCCCACGTCCAGCACCTGCACCGTGCGGATGCGGCGGGTGCCGCGCTCCACGGTGAGGCGGACCTCCGAGCCGGTGGAGTAGTAGGTGGGCGCGGGCCCGTCCAGGGCCCAGGCCACCGTGCGGTCGGCCGTGCCCTCGTCGAGGGCGAGCAGGAGCGGGGCCCGCCCGTCGCGCCGGGTCTCCACCCGCAGCACCTCGCCGGTGAGCGTGCGCGGCGCGATCCGGCCCAGGCCGAGCTGGACGACGTACCAGAGGGCCAGCGCCCCGAAGAGCGCGACGACCGCGGTCTCGCCCGGCAGCAGGCCCGGCCGGGCGAAGGCGTCGGCGCCCCAGCCGCGCAGGCTGGCGAAGTTGCCCGGCATCAGCGCGAGGAAGGCGGCCAGCGGGGTCCACTTGCGGAACTTGCCGGCGACCAGCACCGCGAGGACCGCGATGAACACCCAGCCGGCGCTGAGCAGCAGCCCCGGCCGGCGCAGCGAGTGCTCGGCGTCCGGGCCGGTGGTGACCGCCCAGCCGGGCTCGCGCAGCGTGGCGAACAGCCAGAGGCCCACGGCCACGGTCGCGGCGGCCGCGGCGAGCTGGAGCAGCCGCGCGGGCGCGGCGCCGAAGCCGGGCAGCAGCCGCGGGTAGCGGATGCGGACCTCGCGCCAGGTGCCGCCGTACGCGGACCAGACCCGGCGGCGGCTGCCGGTGCCGAAGTCGAGGAGCTGGTTGATGCGGGTGGTGACGCCGAGGGCGGCCCCGTACGACAG
Source organism: Streptomyces sp. NPDC086023 (assembly GCF_044540325.1). Taxonomy (NCBI): domain Bacteria; kingdom Bacillati; phylum Actinomycetota; class Actinomycetes; order Kitasatosporales; family Streptomycetaceae; genus Streptomyces; species Streptomyces sp. NPDC086023. The sequence continues at coordinate 145,279 of NZ_JBITRX010000016.1, read as the reverse complement.
GTAGCGGTCCCACACGGCCACGGCCGCGGGCGGCAGCTTCGCGAATTCCTCGTGCGCGTGCAGCCAGGCGCGTACGCCGGCCCAGTGCCCGGCCCGGTCGAGGCCGGCCTCGGTGGCGCGCTCACCGGTGGCCTTGGCGACCAGCCAGGTCAGCGGGCCGATGACCAGGGAGGCCACGGTGATCGCGGGCAGCAGCCGGCCGGTGCTCAGCACGGCCACGGCGTACAGGGCGGTGGGCACCAGGGTGCCCGCCATCAGGACGGCGTTCAGGCCCGGGCCGAACCGGGGCCGGGACAGCCCGAGGCGCCGTGCCTCGGCGACGACCTCCTGCCGCAGGCCGCGGTTCCAGGCGGCGGCGCGCTCGCGGCCCCGGAAGGTGACGGCGCCGAGCGGCGCGCCGTCGGTGCCGGCCCGCTCGGCGACGCGGGCGAGCACCCGGCGCTCGTACGGGCGGAGGTCCTCCGCCGCACCGGCCGCACCCGTACCCCCGGCCCCGGGGACGTGCACGGTGGTGTGCGCGGCCCGGTCGCCGCTCTGCCTCAGTTCGACCAGGCCCCGGTGGGCCAGGTCGAGCAGGGTGGCCTCGGCGGCGTGGTCGACGGAGCGCCAGTGGTTGGCGAGCAGGCTGACGACGGCCGGCGGCTCGGGTGCGTCCCCGAACTCCTGGGTGGCGGGCCCGGTGCGGGGCGCGCCGTTGCGGGTGGCGACCAGCGCGAGGGCGAAGCCCGCGAGCCAGAGCGCCAGGGCGGCGCTGGCCGCCCAGACGAGCTGCTGGGTCCAGGTCATCGGAAGCGCACCTGAACGGCCTCGCGGGCGCCCTCCTCGGCCTCGAAGAACTCGCCCCGGCGGTGTCCGCCGAGGCCGGCGACGAGGTTGCCGGGGAAGCTCTCCTGGGCGGTGTTGTAGCTCTGCACGGCGCTGTTATAGAACTGCCGCGCGTACGCGATCTTGTCTTCGGTGCCGGTGAGTTCGCGCTGGAGCTTGAGGAAGGAGTCGCTGGCGGCGAGCTCCGGGTAGGCCTCGGCGATGGCGAGCAGCCCGCCCAGCTTCGCGGTCAGCACGTTCTCCGCCTGCGCCCGGGCGGCGGTGTCCAGGCCGCCGGCGGTGGCGGCGCCGCGGGCGGCGGTCACCGCCTCCAGGGTGCCGCGCTCGTGCTCGGCGTACCGTGTGACGGTCGCGACCAGGTTCGGGATCAGATCGTGACGGCGCTTGAGCTGCACGTCGATCTGCGCCCACGAGGCGCCCGTCTGGTTCCGCAGCGCGACCAGCCGGTTGTACGTCATGACCAGCCAGACCAGCGCGCCCAGGACAACTACCGCCCCGATCACGCCGACGACACCCATGGTGCCCATCCCCCACCCCGTCCAACTCTTGCGATTACCGTTCGGTACGACCCGCTCGTGCGCAGGTCACCGCGCATCGTAGACCCCCGTACGGCCGAGCGACGAAGGCATATTCGACCTACGCTGGGGCAGAGGGCAGGCAGAGGGCAGGCGCGCGGGACCCGTCTGCCGGACCTGTCGGCAGCACCCGTACGGCCCGTGGCCTGCCTCCGCTGAGAGGAGGCGGTCATGAGAGCGTCTGCACGGCGGTCCGCGATCTTCACGGGAGCGGCGGCACTGCTGCTCACCGCGGCGACGGCGGGCACCGGTTCCGCGGCTCCTTCGAAGGACGAGGACGGGGTGCTCAAGCTCGGTTACGTCCTGCCCGAGACCGGACAGCTGTCCTTCCTCGGCCCGCCGATGATCGAGTCGACGAACTTCGCGATCAAGACGATCAACGACGCGGGCGGTGTGCTCGGCAAGCCGATCCCGGCCGTGGTGTCGGGCGACGAGGCCGGCCAGGAGGCGGTCGCGACCCAGTCGGCCGACCGGGTGCTGGCCGCGGGCGTGGACGCCGTCATCGGCGCCGCCGCCTCCGGCATGTCCCTGTCCTTCATCGACCGGGTGACCGGGGCCGGCGTGGTCCAGTGCTCCGGTTCGAACACCGCGCCCACCTTCACGGACTACGACGACGACGGCTACTACTTCCGTACGGCGCCCAGCGACGCCCTCCAGGGCCCGGTGCTCGCCGAGGTGATCCAGGGCGACGGCCACGAGCGGGTGGCGCTGGTCGCCCGGGCCGACGACTACGGGCGCGGCCTGCTGAAGTCCACCCAGGACGCGCTGAAGGACGGCGGCACGGAGATCGCGCTGGCCGAGACCTACGACCCCAAGGCCACCAACTTCGACCAGGTCGTGCAGAAGGTGAAGAACTCCTCGCCGGACGCCGTCGTGGTGATCTCCTTCGAGGAGGGCACCCAGATCCTCCAGGGCCTGATCGAGGCCGGTCTCGGCCCGTCCGAGAAGGGCGTGTACGGGACCGACGGCCTGCGCAGCGAGGAGCTGCCCAAGCTGGTCTCCCCGTCCGATCCGGGCGCGCTGGCCGGCATGAAGGGCACCGCGCCGGCGTCGGCGGCCAACGAGCAGTACGTGAAGGACCTGAAGGCGTTCGCGCCGGACCTGAAGGTGCTGCAGTTCGCGCCGCAGACCTTCGACTGCGTCACGACCATCGCGCTGGCCGCGGAGAAGGCGAAGTCGGACGACCCGGGGAACTTCGCCAAGGAGATGGTGAACGTCACCCGCGACGGCGAGAAGTGCGACTCGTTCGCCGCCTGCAAGGAGCTGCTGGCGGACGGCAAGGACATCGACTACGACGGCGTGAGCGGCCCGCTGGACTTCACCGACGCCGGTGAGCCGGGCATCGCCACCATCGAGGTCTACTCGTACACCCCGCAGGGCACGCTGCAGACCCTGCGCACCGAGGAGAGCGGCGGGGGTGAGTGACGGACGCGAGGCACGGGCGCGAGGGGCGGGCGCGAGGGGCGGGCGCGAGGGGCGCACCGGCCGGCCGGCGCGTCACGGGCGTCGGCCGGCCCGTCACCGGGCGCGGGCCAGCGTGCCCAGGTACAGCTCGATGACCTTCTCGTCGTGCAGCAGTTCCAGGCCTCCGCCGGTGTAGGCGTTGCGGCCCTGGTCGAGTACGTAGCCGCGGTCGCAGATCTGCAGGCAGCGACGGGCGTTCTGCTCGACCATCAGGACGGCGACGCCCGCATGGTTGATCTCCTTGACGCGTTCGAAGACCTGGTCCTGGTAGAGCGGCGAGAGGCCGGCCGAGGGCTCGTCGAGGAGCAGCACGCCGGGCTCCGTCATCAGCGCGCGGGCCATCGCGAGCATCTGCCGCTCGCCGCCCGACATGGCGCCGGCCTTCTGGCCCCGCCGGGCGGCCAGCACCGGGAAGATCTCCTCGACGGCCTCGGCCCGCTCGGCGAAGGCGGCGGGCCTCAGGTAGACGCCCATCCGGAGGTTCTCCTCGACCGTGAGGGCGGGGAAGACGTTCTGGAGCTGGGGTACGTAGCCCACGCCGCGCCGGACCATCTCGTGGGCCGGCCGGTTGGTGACGTCCTCGCCGTACAGCCGTACCGTCCCGGAGCGCACGCGCAGCAGGCCGAAGACGGTCTTGGCCAGGGTGGACTTGCCGGCGCCGTTGGGGCCGATCACCCCGACCAGCTCACCGTCGCGCACCTCGACGCTGCAGCCGCGCAGCACGTCGACGCCGGGCAGGTAGCCGGCCGTCACGCCGTCGGCGGCCAGCACCGGCGGGGGGCCGTTGGTGGTCATGGCCGGTCTCCTTCCGGGGGGCCGGGGGGTACGTCGTCCCGGGAGCCGGGCGGGGGCCCCTCGTGCGGGTCCGGCGGTTCGTCGTGGCGGCGGCCGAGGTAGGCGTCCACCACGGCGGGGTTGCGGCCGATGGTGGCGGGCGGCCCCTCGGCCACCAGGCGGCCGTCGGCCATCACCGCGACCCAGTCGCTGATGCCCATCACCACGTCCATGTCGTGTTCGACGAAGCACACGGTCGTCCCCTCGTCCCGCAGCCGGGTGACGTGGCCGAGCAGCGACTGGGTCAGCGCCGGGTTGACGCCGGCCATCGGCTCGTCGAGCAGCAGCAGCACCGGGTCCGCCATCAGCGCCCGGGCCATCTCCAGGAGCTTGCGCTGTCCGCCGGAGAGGGTGCCGGCGAGCTCGTCGCGGAGCCGGGTGAGCCTGAACCGTTCCAGCAGTTCGTCGGCGCGCCGGGTACGGGCCCGCTCCTGCGGCCGCCAGAGCGGGGGCAGCAGCGCCGGCAGGAGCCGTTCGCCGCGCTGGCCGCCGGCCGCGAGCAGCACGTTCTCCAGCACGGTGAGGCGGGCGAGGGTGCGGGTGAGCTGGAAGGTGCGGACCAGGCCGAGCCGGGCCACCTGGTGGGCGCGGCGCCCCTGGACGGGCCGCCCGTCGAAGGTCCAGCTGCCGGAGTCGGCCCGGTCGAAGCCGCTGACCACGTTGAAGAGCGTGGACTTGCCGGCGCCGTTCGGCCCGATCAGGGCGGTGATGGTGCCGCGCTGCACCTCCAGGTGGTCGACGCGTACGGCGGTCAGCCCGCCGAAGGAGCGGGTGACCCCGTCCAGGACGAGCAGCGGGTCCGGCTTGGCGGCGCCCGGTTCGGGGCGCACGGCGGAGAGGTCAGCGTTCACCGATCAGCATCTCCTTCCGGCTGCCGAGGATGCCCTGCGGCCGGAACGCGACCAGCAGCATCAGGGCCACTCCCACCAGGGCGAAGCGGACGGCGCCGATCTCGGAGGTGCTGATGACGTCGGGGGACACGTACCCGGCGCCGATGGCCTGCCGCAGCACGCTGTCGAGGAAGGTCAGCACGAACCAGAACAGCACCGAGCCGACCACCGGCCCCAGGATCCGCCCGGCGCCGCCCAGCACGAGCAGCGTGTAGAGGAAGAACGTCACGGCCGGGTCGTAGCTGTCCGGGCTCACCGACTGGACCTGGACGGCCTGGAGCATGCCGGCGACGGCGCCGATCACACCGCCGAGCACCAGGCTGGTCATCTTGTACGCGTAGACGTTCTTGCCGAGACTGCGCAGGGCCGTCTCATCCTCGCGGACACCCCGGATCACCCTGCCCCAGGGGCTGTGCACGAGCAGGGCCATCAGCAGGCCGGTGAGGGCCACCAGGCCCCAGCCGACGATCAGCACCCACAGGTCGCGGGCGCTGAAGGTCACCTTGCCGATGCCGTAGCTGCCCGGGTCGATGGGGCTGAGGTCGTAGAAGTCGCCGGCGAAGCGCTGGAGCCCGTACACGCCGCCGGTGGTCGGCTCGGCCCAGCTCGACCGGTAGAACAGCCGGAGGGTCTCCCCCGCGGCGATGGTGGTGATGGCCAGGTAGTCGGCGCGCAGCCGGAGGGTGGGCAGGCCCAGCAGCAGGGCGAGGACCACGGCCGAGGCCAGGCCCACGAGGACGCCGGCCCACAGGGGGCCGCCCCAGGTGGCGACGGTGATGGCGAGGCCGTAGCCGCCGACGAGCATGAAGCCGACCTGGCCGAAGTTGAGCAGGCCGGTGTAGCCGAAGTGCAGGTTCAGCCCCATCGCGGCGAGCGCGTACACGGCGGCGATGGGGCCGATGCCGGAGCGGATGGCGTCGGAGATCACGACCGACCAGTCCACGGTGCCCACCACCTCCTCATCCGACGCGTTCGGCGCGGCCGAGGATGCCCTGGGGCCGCACGAGGAGGACGACGATCAGGGTCAGCAGCGCCCAGGCGTACTGGAGGTCCGCGGGGAACCACAGGGTGGACACCTGGGCCACGACGCCGATGACGAGGCTGCCGACCATGGCGCCGTAGGCGGAGCCGAGGCCGCCGAGGATGATGCCCGCGAACATCAGCAGCAGCAGTTTGAAGCCCATGTCCCAGGTGACGATCTCGACCAGGCCGAAGAAGACCCCGCCGAGGGCGGCGAGCCCGCCGCCGAGCATCCACACCACGCTCACGACGCGCTTGACGTCGATGCCGGAGGCCTCGGCGAGGTCGCGGTTGTCGGAGACGGCGCGGATGGCGGTGCCGATGCGGGTCTTCTGGAGCAGGGCGGCGACGCCGAGGAGCACGGCCACCGAGAGCAGGGTGACCGTGAGGTCGCGGGGGGTGATGCCGACGGGCCCCAGGTCGTACGCCTCCTGGATATCGTACTGGGCGTAGGAGCCGGGGCGGGTGCCGTAGAAGAGCAGCACCAGGTGGCGCAGGAACAGGGACAGCCCGATGGTGACGATGAACAGGTTGATCAGCCCGGTGCCGCGGGCGCGCAGGGGCCGCCAGATCGTCCGGTCGACGGCGGCGCCGAGGAGGACACCGACGGCCACGGCGGCGAGGGTGGCGGGGACCAGGTGCCAGTGGGGACCGGCCGCGGAGGCGTTCAGGAAGAAGGCCGCGGTGGCGCCGATGGTCACGAACTCGCCGTGCGCGAAGTTGATCAGGTGGATGGTGCCGAAGATCAGGGACAGGCCGACGGCGCAGATGGCGATGATGACCCCGAACTGGATGCCGTCGAGCAGCGCTTGCAGGGCGCGCGCGGCGAAGCCGGGGCCGTGCGGCACCTCCTCGCCCTGCGCGGCCGCGGACCCGGCGGCCGGAACGAGGAGCGTCAGGGCGAGTGCCGGGGGGAACAGCCGCTGGTGGCGCACGGTGCTTCCGGGGGTCTCGGACCGGCCCGGGCGCGGCCGGCCCTGTGCCTTCAGTTTAGGCCGGGTCCCGGGGATCGGGCGGTCGGGCGCAGGGGCCTGAGGTGGCCCGTTTGGAGCAGCGCGGGGTGATCAATAGGATCCGCCGGTGATCACAATGCAACGGTCGGCGGCGGCGCTGCTCAGCACTCTGCTCGCCGCCTTCCTCACCATGGGACTTCAGCCAGGCACGGCGCGCGCGGACGGGCCCGTGGACGGCCCGGCTCCGAAGGTGGAGCTGGTGCTCGACGTGAGCGGCTCGATGCGCGCCCGGGACATCGACGGCGGCACGCGCATGGCCGCGGCGAAGCAGGCGTTCAACGAGGTGCTCGACGCGACCCCGCAGGAGGTCGAGCTGGGCATCAGGACGCTCGGCGCGACGTACCGGGGCAACGACCGGCAGGAGGGCTGCAAGGACACCCAGCAGCTGTACGCGGTCGGCCCGTTGGACCGTACGGAGGCCAAGACGGCGGTGGCGACGCTGGCGCCCACCGGCTGGACCCCGATCGGCCCGGCACTGCTGAAGGCGGCCGAGGACCTGAAGGGCGGTGAGGGCTCCCGCCGGATCGTGCTGATCAGCGACGGCGAGGACACCTGCGCGCCGCTGGACCCGTGCGAGGTGGCCCGGGACATCTCGGCCCGCGGCATCCACATCACCATCGACACCCTCGGCCTGGTGCCGGACGCGAAGACGCAGGCGCAGCTGAGCTGCATCGCGGAGGCGACCGGCGGTACGTACACCTCGGTCCGGCACAAGCAGGAACTGTCCGACCGGGTCGGCCAGTTGGTGGAACGGGCGGCGAAGCCGCAGGTGACGCCGGTGGCCGTGGAGGGCGCGGCGGAGTGCGCGAAGGCGCCCGTGCTGACCTCGGGGATCTACACCGACCGCGAGGAGTTCGGCACCCACCGCTGGTACCGGGTGGAGGTGCGGCCCGGGCAGGAGCTGCGGGCCTCGGTGAGCGTCGGCGCGGACCGCGACGTGGCCCGCGACTACGGGGTGCTGCTGAAGGCCCTGACCGTGCACGGGCGGGAGATCGTGCGCGGGCAGGAGACGGGTGACGGCCGGACGGACGTGCTGTCGACCGGCCTGCGCTACCCGCGACCGGAGGCCGAAGGCGACGACGCGGAGACGTCGGCCGCGGAGACCGTCTGCCTGCGCCTGAGCAACTCCTTCGCGGCGGCTCCGGGCGTGAAGACCACGCCCGGTCTGCCCGTGGAGCTGACGGTGGACGTGGTGGACGGTCCGGACGAGGCCTCGGACGTGGCCGCCTTCGGGCTGGGCCGCGGCTGGTGGCTGCTGGTGACGCTGGTGCTCTTCGGGTTCCTCGGCGGCCTCGTGTGGGGCTGGGTCTCCCGCTGGCGCGTGACGGTCTGGAGGACCAACTGATGTGGATCACACGCCTGGTGGCGTCCGGGGCGACGGTGGCCGCGCTGGCGCTCGGCCCGGTGACGGCGGCCGCGGCGGACGGCACGCCGTCCCCGTCCGCGAGTGAGGGGACGAAGGCCGGCCCGACGGAGGCGGGCACGTCGTTCCGTACCGCCGTGGAGGTCGGGGCCGGGCAGCGGGCCACGGCCCAGGCCTCGGCCGGCGACTACCTGTACTGGTCGTTCGCGGCGGACGCCGGGCAGCGGCCCACGGTCAGGGCCCGGGTCTCGGGCGGCTCGGGTTCGCGCTGGCAGCTGGACGTGTACGACGGCCTGCGCCGCCGGCAGTCCTGCGTGTACGGGGCGGCCGCCCGCACCACGGAGTCCGCGGCCGGCGACACGGAGCTGGCCTGCACGCTGCGCACGGTGCGGGCGTGGGCGGAGCCGTGGGCGAACGACCCGCTGCCCGGCACGTACTACGTCCGGCTGACCGCGGTGGCCCCGACGAAGGCGGACCTCGGTGTGCCCGTGCAGACCGAGGTGCTGGTGACGGCCGCCGAGGCGGGCGGCGCGGCGGCGGTGGACGGCACGCTGGCGGTGCCGCTGGTGCCGGGCATCGCGCAGGAGCCGCCGGCGGGCACCGGGGCCGAGTACCGGATGGCGAAGCTCTTCTCGGACGAGCCGGCCGACGGCTGGGCCTCGGGCTGGTGGACGGACCGCTGGCTCTGGACCGCGGCCGGCGGCGTCCTGGCCGCGGTGGCCGGTGTCTTCGGCTACCGGCTCACCAGGGGCACGGGCCGCCCGTCCCACCTCCCGCCGGCCGCCTGACGCGACCGGCACGACGAACGCCCCGGCCCGACGAACGCCCCCGGCCCACCGCGAACGCGGCGGGCCGGGGGCGTCGGCGTTCCGCGGCGGGAGGCAACCGCGGTCACAGGCCGCAGATAACGTTAGTCAATAACTATAGTTAGCGACTAACATGGATTCATGGTGCTGAACTCGCAGGTCCCGGTCCTCGTCGTAGGCGCCGGCCCCACCGGCCTCGCCCTCGCATGCGCCCTGCGCGCCGCCGGAGTGGAAGCACGCGTCGTGGACAAGTCGGCCGGCCCCGCACGGACTTCCAGGGCCCTGGGTCTGCAACCGCGCGGCGCGGAGGTCCTCGACCGCCTGGGCGCCCTGGCGGACCTCCCCGCGCGGTCCATCCCCATCGGGCAGGTGACCACGTACGTCGACGGACGGCCGGTGGCCCGGCTCGCGGTCGGGCGCCGCACCGCGCTGGTGAAGCGTCCCGGCCTCCTCGTCTCGCAGTCCGAGATCGAGGCGGCCTTGCGGGACCGGCTGGAGGAACTCGGCACGGAGGTCGGGTGGGGCCACGAGGTCACCGGCCTGCACCAGGACCCCCACGGTGTGACCCTGCAGGTCGGCGGCCAGGAGCTGCGCGCAGGATGGGTGGTCGGCTGCGACGGCGCGCACAGCCGCATCCGCAAGGCCGCGGCCATCGGCTTCCCCGGTGTCCCGCTCGTCGAACGCTTCCTCCTCGCCGACGTCCGGGCCGGCCTGCCCCTTCCGCGCGAGGCGGTCTCGGTGTGGCTGAGCGGGGACCGCATGATCGGCGCCTTCCCCCTGCCCGGCGCCGACCTGTGGCGGCTGATGACCCCCGCGACCGCTGCCGAGGACAGCGATGGCGTGCTGGCGAACGTGCGGCGCGCCCTTGAGGAGCAGACCGGCATCGACGCCGCCCTCATCCGGCACGCCGACTGGACGTCCACGTTCCGTATCCAGCGGAGGTTGGCCTCGGCCTACCGCCGCGGCCGGGTCCTCCTCGCCGGCGACGCGGCCCACATCCACAGCCCCTTCGGCGGACAGGGCATGAACACCGGCCTGGGCGACGCAGAGAACCTCGCGTGGAAGCTGGCCCTGGTCTCCTCCGGCCGCGCCGCCTCCCCGCTCCTCGACACCTACGAACGGGAGCGACGGCCGATCGCGCGGGAGGTCCTTGAGTCCACGAGCGCGATGACCCGCATCGTCGTCGGTGGATCGGCACCTGCCCGCTTCCTGCGGGACCGGCTCCTCCTCCCCCTCCTCGACCGCCCTCGCGTGCAACGAATGGTCTGGGAGCAGGCCTCCCAGCTGAAGATCACCTACCGGCACGGACCGCTGGGAATGTCGCGACCGCGAGGGCTCGTCTCCCGCGCCGGCACCGGTGCGGGAGACCGGGTACCCGACGTGCCGGCCCGGCGCGAAGACGGCAGCCCGAGCCGCCTGCACCGCGAACTCGGCGGCACCTGGGCCCTCCTGCAACCCCGCGAACCTCACCCCGGCCTCGCCGCGGCGGTCCGGGCCCACCTGTCGGCCGCCGGAGTCACCCTGCTCACCCACGAAGAGACCGCCGACGACAGCCTCCTCGTACGGCCGGACGGCCACCTCGCATGGCGCGGCACCCGCGCCCGGGACCTCGACCACGCCCTGGCCGCGATCCTGCACCGCGGCCGGGTACGTTGACGGGGCGATGAACACGACCCCCCAGCCCCTGACTCTCCGGGAACGCAAGAAGGCACAGACCCGGCGGGCCATCCAGGACCACGCCCTGCGCCTCTTCCTCACCAAGGGCTACGACAGCACCACCGTCCAGGAGATCGCGAAGGCCGCCGGCATCTCCCACATGACGTTCTTCCGGCACTTCCCGACCAAGGAAGCCGTCGTGGAGAACGACGACTACGACCCCCTCATCGCCACCCTCATCGAGCAGCGGCCCCCGCACGAGGACACCTTCACTGCACTCCGCCACGCCCTCGCCACCGGACTGCAGACCGTCTACGCGCACGACAGGCAGGCCCTGCTGGTCCGCACCCGCCTGATCCTGACCACCCCCGCGCTGCGGGACCGCATGTGGGCCAACCAGTACGGCACCCAGCAGCTCTTCGTCGACGCCCTGCGCCGCCGCCGGCCCGCGGAGAGCCTGCTGGCCACCCGTGTCCGGGCCGCCGCCGCCCTCGCCGCGCTCACCACCACCCTGACGGTGTGGGTCGAGGGCGATGGCGGCGAAGACCTGCCCGCCCTTGTCGACAGCGCCTTCGCGACCCTCCTCGGCCAACCGCGGCCGACCTGCGGAACCGCCTCCGAACCCGGATGAAGCCGCCGGCCGGAGGCACGAGCACGCCGGCAGGCCAGGATGCCGAGCCCAGTGGAAGACACCCTTCCGCCCCATGGCACGCTGGTCCCGCGTCAAGGAGCCGTCATGGACGCAGGAACGATCGGGGGACAGCATGGTGGACCGGGTGGCAGCGCTGGAAAGGCACTTGGCGGGATACACCGACATCCTGCACGGCGCCTGCACGACGGGACGCCGTCTCACCCGTGACGAACTGGAATCCCGCCGGGCCGAGGGCGAACGGGCCGCGGAAGCCGGCCTGCCCCTCCGCGGCCTGATACGAGCCCACCTGTCCGCCGCGCAGCAGGTCGCGCCGTACTCGGGCGCACCGCTGCTGGCCGTGCTGGAACAGGCCGTCGACGCGTTCGTCGAAGGCTACGAGCGGGCCCAGCACCAGGCCGTCCGCCAGGAGGAGGCCGCGCGGCGCGAGTTCATCGACGACCTGCTCTACGGACGCAGCGGTCTCGGCCGGCTTGCAGAGCGCGCCGAACGGTTCGGCCTGCGCCTCTCACAGACGCACGCCGTGGCCGTGGCCGCCGGGCCCGAGCCGTACGGCGACGGCTACCCGGTCGCCCGGAGCATCGAGTCCGCGATGCTGTCCCGATTCGAAGGCCGACAGATCCTGCTCACCACCAAGGACGGCCGGCTCATCTGCGTGGCCCCGGGCGACCAGCCAGACGTACTGGCCTACTTCGCCGAGCGGGCCTACACCGCAACCCACGGCGGTCGAGTCGCCATCGGCCGGACCCACCCCGGCCCCGGCGGCGTCGTCCACTCCTACGAGGAAGCCTTGGCCGCCCTCGACCTCGCCGACCGGATGGACCTGCCCGGACCGGTACTCCGCGCCGCCGACCTCCTGGTCTTCCCCGTCCTGATGCGCGACCGGCAGGCCATGACGGACCTCGTGGAGACCGTCCTGGGCCCGCTGCGCACGGCACGCGGCGGCCCCCGGCCTCTGCTGGAGACGCTGACGGCGTACTTCGACAGCGGCTGCGTGGCCACCGAGGCGGCCCGCCGGCTCTCGCTGAGCGTGCGCGCACTGGCGTACCGGCTCGAACGCATCCACGCCCTCACCACCACCGACCCGGCAGACCCCCTGAACCGCTACACCCTGCAGACCGCCACGATCGGCGCCCGGCTGCTGGGGTGGCCGAACGCCGGAGACTGACCGTGTGAACGCGGGTCGGCGGGGTCAGGCGCTCCTTCCCGAGCCGTTCGCTTCGGCGGCGCGCTGGTAGATGTCGGGGATGCCGTCGGCGTCCGCGTCCAGGGTCTCCTCCTCGTAGAGGTGCCTGTAGACCGTGTTGCGGCGGCGCAGGAAGAGCGCGGCGAGGGTGGCGGCGGTGACGGAGGCGATGAGGACGGCGGCCTTGATCTGTTCGGTGACGGCCTGGCCGGGGAAGGCGAGTTCGCCGATGAGGAGGGCGACGGTGAAGCCGATGCCGGCGAGGACGGCGAGGCCGAGGACGTCGGCCCAGGCGAGGTCGGGGTTGAGGCGGGCGCGGGTGTAGCGGGCGGCGAGGTAGGTGCCGCCGAACACGCCGAGGATCTTCCCGGCGACCAGGCCGACGACGACGCCCAGCGGCTCGGGCCGGGTGAACACGTCCGCGAGGGCGCCGGCCGAGACGGTGACGCCGGCGGCGAAGAGTGCGAAGAGGGGGACGGCCACCCCGGCGGAGAAGGGGTGGACGAGGTGGGAGACCCGGGCGCCGGGGGAGGCTTCCTCGCCCTTGTCGAGGGTGGTGCGCAGGATCAGGCCCATGGCGACGCCGGCGACGGTGGCGTGGACGCCGCTGTTGTACATCAGGGCCCAGATGGCGAGGCCGAGCGGGACGTACCACCACCAGCCGCGGACCCGGAAGCGCTGGAGGGCGTAGAAGAGGGCGAGTCCGGCGAAGGCGCCGCCGAGGGCCCAGAAGTTGAGGTCGCTGGTGAAGAAGATCGCAATGATGAGGATGGCGCCGAGGTCGTCGACGACGGCGAGGGTGAGGAGGAAGGCGCGCAGGGCGGCCGGCAGGTGGGTGCTGATCACGGCGAGGACTGCGAGGGCGAAGGCGATGTCGGTGGCCATGGGCACGGCCCAGCCGTCGAGGCTGCCGCCGCCGAGGCCGGCGGTCAGCGCGTAGAGGGCGGCGGGGACGGCCATGCCGCACAGGGCGGCGACGACGGGCAGCGCGGCGGTGGCGGGGGTGCGCAGTTCGCCGACGACGAGTTCTCGTTTGAGTTCGATGCCCGCGACGAGGAAGAAGACGGCCAGGAGGCCGTCGGCGGTCCAGTGGCCGACGGAGAGGTCCAGGCCGAGGGCGGGTATGCCGAAGTGGAAGTCGCGTATCTGCTCGTACGTGTCGCTGAACGGGCTGTTCGCCCAGACGAGGGCGATGACCGCGGCGGCCAGGAGTACGAGGCCGCCGATGGTCTCGGTGCGCAGGGCCTCGGCGATGGCGCGGCGTTCGGGCCAGGGCAGCAGGCCCAGGAACGGGGAGCGGTCGGGCGGCGGGGCAGCGGTCATGGCGGGGCAACCTCCGGGGCGTCGGCGGCATTGCGGGCACACGGCCCCAAGGACGCCGACCAGACTTCCCGGCACACCCCACGTCCGCCTGCTGGTGCAGCGAGCGTTTTTTTGACGCGTTCTTTACACCCTATCGGGGGGCGTGGGATGTCGCCAGGGGGCTTTGACGTGCGGTGATGATGTTCGGGACACGGGAGAGGGCCCGTACCCACCCAAAGGCGCGAGGGTGGGTACGAGCCCTCAAGGAGCCGGGCCGCCGGGGGGACGGTCAGACGGTGGTCTTCACCGGCTCCTGGTCTTCGTCCTCGTCGGCGTCCGTGTCGAGGCCGGCGTCGCGGCGGCGGACGAAGTCGAGGAAGTTGTTCAGCTCCCGCTTGACGACGGGGGCCAGCAGGTAGAGGCCGATGATGTTGATGACGGCGAGCATGAAGAGCACCGCGTCGGCCATGTCGATCAGGGTCGGCAGGGTCAGCAGGGAGCCGGCCACGGCGACGAGGGTGTACATGACCTTGAAGGTGACCTCGCTGGCCTTGCTGCGGCCGAACAGGTGCGTCCAGGCCTTCATGCAGTAGTAGCCCCAGGTCAGCACCGTGGAGATGGCGAACAGCATGACCGCGATGGTCAGGATGTACGGGAACCAGGGCAGGACGGTGGCGAAGGCGTCGGAGGTGATCGTCACGCCGCCGATGGAGTCGCCGCCCTTGCGGACCTCGGCGTAGCTGGCCGGGTTGGCGATCACGATCGTCAGCGCGGTCATGGTGCAGATGATCACGGTGTCGATGAACGGCTCCAGCAGGGCGACCAGGCCCTCACTGGCGGGGTGCTTGGTCTTGACCGCGGAGTGGGCGATCGGGGCGGAGCCGAGACCTGCCTCGTTGGAGAACGCGGCCCGCTTGAAGCCGATGATCAGCGCGCCCAGGACACCACCGGCGACGCCCTGCGGATTGAAGGCGCCCTCGATGATCGTGGAGATCGCGGACGGCACCGCGGAGACGTTGACGGCGATGACGACGAGGCAGGCGGCGATGTAGATGCCGGCCATGGCGGGGACGAGCTTGCTGGTGACGGAGGCGATGGAGCGGATGCCGCCGAGCAGCACGATGCCGACCAGGGCGGCGATCAGGATGCCGAAGAACAGCGCGCCGGCCGAGGAGCCGAGCATGCCGGACTCGCCGCCGGTGACGGAGACCAGCTGGGCGTAGGACTGGTTGACCTGGAAGAGGTTGCCGCCGAAGAGGCCGAAGAACAGCACGAACGCGGAGGCCAGGACGGCCAGGACCTTGCCGAGGGTCTTACCGCGGGCGCCGAAGCGCTCGGTGAGGCCCTTGGGCAGGTAGTGCATCGGGCCGCCGGAGACGGATCCGTCGGCGTGCACCTCGCGGTACTTCACACCGAGGGTCACCTCGACGAACTTCGTGGCCATGCCGAGCAGGCCGCAGAGGATCATCCAGAAGTCGCGCCGGGGCCGCCGATGGACACGGCGACCGCGACACCGGCGATGTTGCCCAGGCCGACGGTGCCGGAGACGGCGGCGGTCAGCGCCTGGAAGTGGTTGACCTCGCCGGCCGACCCCTTCTCGTCGTACTTGCCGCGCACGACGTTCACCGCGAGCTTGAACTTGCGTATCTGCACGCCCCCGAACCAGGCGGTGAAGACCAGACCGGCGACGACCAGCCAGGCGACGATCAACGGGAGTTGCGTGCCGCCCACGGGGACGGAGTAGAAGACGACCTCGCCGAGCCAGGTGGCGATGGGCTCGAAGAATCCGCTGACCGCCTCGTCGACGGAGGTGGTGAAGGAGTCGAGTGACATGTGGCAAAACCTCGATGCGCAGACCGGTCCCGTGCGGAGGGCCGGTGTGAAAGTGCGGGCTTTGAGCGAACGCCGTTGTCCGATCGGCGACCCGGGGCGCCACCGGTTCCGCGGACTCGGGAGGGGGCGCCTGGTCGTGCTGGTGGTGCGGCCGGTGCGTGCCGACACTCCACAGACCGGCGAGGGGTGGTGCCGGGGCGGAGTGGCGTATTCCTAGCACGGTCTTTACGAGATCTTTAGTGATGCACCTCACATAGCGGTGCAAGATATGCCGTTTCGGCAGATGCGGTGATCTGATCGTTATGCGGATCTGAGGTTCCCCTGAGCGAACAACCCGCGCCCGGCCATCCCGATGCTCACGGACGGGCAGCCTGCCTCTGCGGGCCGACGGGAACCGTGGAAGGGGATACGTCCCCGTCCACGGGCGCCTCCGCCAGCGCCTCGGGGTCGACCCGGAAGAGGCGGGCGATCGGTACGTCGGTGCTGCTGTGCGCGACGATCGAGAAGGCGATGCAGACCGCGATCAGGGTGTACGCGCTCTCGCCCTGGGGGATGCCCGCCTGGAGCACCAGCAGGCCGTAGACGACCGAGGCGAACCCCTTGGGTCCGAACCAGGCGGCGACGAGCTTCTCGCGGCGGCTGATCCGCGTACCCAGCAGCGACAGCAGGAGCGACGCCGGGCGGATCAGGACGATGGCCAGGATCACGGCCGCGTAGCCGCCCACCGGCAGGTCACCGAAGAGCCGCGGGGTCAGCAGGGCGCCGAAGACCAGCAGTGCGGCGAACTTCGCCAGCTCCGCCACCGCTTCACCGAGCGGCTCGAACACCGCCTTGGCCTCGGGGGACACCGAGGCGAGCACCGCCCCTGCGGAGAAGGCGGCGAGGTAGGGGTTGGCGTGCGTGAGGTGGCACAGCCCGTACAGGATGACGCCGGTGGCGAGCGGCAGCAGTGGCTGGAGCTTGGGCTCGGCCCCCAGCAACCGCAACCGCGCCAGGGCGGCGACCGCGAGCGGGAGCGCGACACCGAAGACCAGCCCCAGGGCCAGCTCCATCGCGATCAGCCCGATGGACGCTTCGGCGCCCTCGGATGCGGGGCCGGCCGCCGCGATGAGGATCAGCACGACCGGCAGGGCCAGCCCGTCGTTGATCCCGCTCTCGACGTTCAGCAGCTGCCGGAGCTTGGCCGGGACTTCGCGGCGGCCCACGATCGCGGAGGCGAACACCGGGTCCGTCGGGGCGAGTACCGCACCGACGAGGAAGGAGGTGGTCCAGTCGAGTCCGACGAGGAAGTGGGTGACGACCGCCATGCCGGCCATGGCAAGCGGCATCCCCAGCCCGAGCGCCCGGGCCGGGTTCTTCCAGTTGCGCCGCAGCTTGGGGAAGGAGACGTGCATGCCGTCGGTGAACAGGACCGCGAACAGGGCCAGATCGGCGGTGACAGCGACGATCCCGCTGTCGGCGCTGATGTGAATCAGCCCGAGGAAGCCGTCGCTGACCAGCGCTCCACCGAGCAGGAACAGCAGCGAGGTGGACAGGACGGTCCGGGCGGCGAGCCCTGAGAGCAGGACCGCGACCAGTAGTGCCACACCGAAGACCGCAACCAGCACCATGGCGGTACGCCCCGTTCTGCGAAGAGAGTTGTCCCCTGCTCGCCGACCAGGCTTCCCGGCACACCGCGGGTCACTTTATACGTCCCTTACGGGACCTTGACGGGATCCTGACGGCAGTCTGCCGGGCCGAACACTGCCGGAGGACTGCACCGCGCCCCGACGGGTGGGGCACGTACGGTGGCCACTCCCCGCACGCACACCCGTTGCCGACCGTCGGCAAGACGGGGGCGACTATTTTGCCGACGGCTCACGTAAGGGCTTGCCTCGCATTCGGCTAACCTCCCAAGGAGTCCCAGCCGCACCCTCGATGCCGGCTCAGAATTTCTCCGGGGCTCACCTTCCGCGCGCCCTCTTCATTCTTTCGCGCATCTTGGAATCAACACCTCTTTGGCGCTCTATTGATGAGCTTTCTCGATGCCGACTGCGCCGTCTCCGGAGAATTTCCAGACCTTCGCCCACGTGGTCGAGCCTCGCGGACTACCGCGTTCACCTGCACGCTTCCTCCCGTACGGCCGCCAGTTGGGGCCACTCTCTTCGTGCGGGGTAAGCATCACCAGGCAAGTGATAAAGGTCACTCCAGATTATGGAACCGTCATGATCACTTGCGTCACGGTTCTCCTTTATGTCCAATTCACCTGCCTATAGATTTCCGGTTCTGCACCACTGCCTTGTGGTGTTGTTTTTGAGAGACCGAGGAATCAATGAGGGTTCAATCGTTCGCGCCCAAGTGGCGTGAACGGCCTTGGTCCGGGGGGAGCAGCCGGTATATAGCCGGTTCCATTGCCCTGGCCATGGCCGTCACCTTGCTGGACGGCACCAGCGCGGCGTTCGCCGCGAGCCTGGACCGTGGTGCCAAGCCCGCCGCGGCACCGAAGACGTATGCCACGCAGGCCGCCGACATCGCGTCCGCCCGCGTCGCCGCCCGCCTGTCGGGCAAGCGGGTCGAGGCGCTGTCGGAGCGCACCGAGACGTCCACCACGTGGGTGAACAAGGACGGCTCGCTCACCACGGAGATCACCGCCGGGGCGTCCCGGTACCGGGACGACAGCGGCCAGTGGCGCGATGTGGACCTGGACCTGGTGGCCGGCTCGAACGGGGTGGTGGAGCCCAAGGCGCACCCGCACGGGCTGAAGCTGGCCGGCCAGTCGGGCAAGCGCGCCGCGTCCCTGGCCGCCGCTCAGGCGGACAAGGCCGTCGACCTGGTCACCCTCGGTGAGGGCGACCAGCAGATCACCCTGCAGTGGAAGGGCGGTCTGCCCGCCCCGGTGCTGGAGGGCACGAAGGCCACCTACCCCGAGGCCGTGCCCGGCGCGGACGTGGTCGTCGAGGCGACCCGTACCGGCTTCGAGCAGTTCGTGGAGCTCAAGAAGCGGCCCTCCGCAGCCGGCTTCTCGTACACGCTTCCGCTGAAGGCCAAGGGCCTGAAGGCCACGCAGCAGGCCGACGGCAGCGTCCTCTTCACGGACAAGAAGTCCAAGAAGACCGCGGTGATGCCCGCTCCCGTGATGTGGGACGCCACCGTGGACCCGGTCTCGGGCGAGCACACCCGCCGGGTGAAGGTCGACATGAAGGTGGTCCGGAAGGGCTCCTCCATCGACCTGGTCGTCACCCCGGACGCGAAGTTCCTCGCGGACCCCAAGACGAAGTACCCGGTCACGGTCGACCCCTCGACCTCGTCCCTGTCGAACGTCTTCGACACCTACGTGCAGCAGGGCGAGACGGTGGACTGGTCCACCGACACCGAGCTGGACCTGGGCAACCCGGGCACGAAGAACGCCGACGGCACCTACCGCACCGCGCGTTCCTTCATCTCCTGGAACACCGCGCCGATCGCCGACGCACTGGTGATGGACGCCAAGCTGTCGCTGTGGAACTTCCACTCCGGCAACTACACCGGCACCTCCTGCCCCAATCAGCCGTGGGACGTGTGGTCCACCGGCGCGGCGACCACCTCCTCGCGGTGGACGGCCCAGCCGTCGTGGATCGCGAAGAAGGCCACCTCCTCCGAGACCAGGGGCAACTCCTCCTGCTCGACGCAGCCGGACGGCTGGATCAACGCCAACGTCACGACGATGGTGCAGGAGTGGGCGTCGGCCAAGGCTGCCAAGTCCAACATGGGCCTGCGCGCGGCGGACGAGACCATCACGGGGCAGTGGAAGCGGGTCAACTCCGCCAACGCCGCCACGAACGTGCCGAAGCTGACGGTCACCTACAACTACCGTCCGCGCACCGGCACCAAGCAGGAGGCCGGCGCGCCGTTCTTCTCCTACAACGGCGCCTACGTGGTCAACAGCGTGACGCCCACGCTGCGCGACACGTTCGTCGACCCCAACGGTGACACGATCCAGGGCGCGTACCAGATCTTCGACACCGCCACCAACACCCAGGTCGGCGCCGTCCTGCGCTCGGCGTTCGTCCCGTCCGGCCAGCCCGCCCCGGTCGTCGTACCGGCCGGCGTGCTGACCAACGGCAAGACGTACCAGTTCCGCAGCAGCCCGTACGACGGCACGCACTACAACCTGGGCTGGTCGGAGTGGAAGACCTTCACGGTCGACACCTCCGCCCCGTCCGCGCCCGCGGGCATCACCTCCACGGACTACCCCTCGACCTCCTGGGTCAAGGGCCAGGGGCAGCCGGGTGTCTTCACCGTCACCCCGCCCGCGGCCGACCACAACTGGCTTGAGTGGTCACTGGACGGCGTGACCTGGACGAAGGTCGCCACCGGCGGATCCTCCGCCGCCAAGGCCATCACCGTCACCCCGCCGAAGGACGGCACGCACACCCTCCAGGTGCGCTCGGTGGACAAGGCCGACAACAAGTCCGAGCCCCTCGGCTACACCTTCCACGCCGGCCCGGGCGGCTTCGTCGAGCCGAACAGCGGCACGCGCACCGCGCGTCGCCTGCCGCTGGTCGCCGAGGCCGACGGCAGCAAGTACGACAAGGTGTCCTTCTCCTGGCGCCGTTCCGAGGCCGACCCTTGGGTGCAGATCCCGGCCGGCGACGTGACGGCCGGCGGCACGGCCCTGACGGCGTGGCCGGTGAACCTGACCGCGGGCAAGAACGCCCCGCTGGTGTGGAACGCCACCGACACCGTCAACCCCGACGGCACCGTGCAGATCAAGGCCGACTTCACCGGCCCGAACTCCGCGACCGGCGCCACCCAGCCGCTCGAGGTCGTCGTCAACCGCGACGGTGACGACGCCGCCGGCACCGAGGTGGGCCCCGGCTCCCTCAACCTGCTGACCGGTGACTACACTCTTTCCGGCAAGGACGCCGCCGCGTTCGGCATGTCCGTCGTGCGCACCGCTTCCTCCCGCGACCCGCAGGCCGCGTCGAAGCTCATGGGCGCCGACGGTGGCCAGGCCGCGATCTTCGGCAAGGAGTGGCTGTACGGCGCCTCCGGCAGCCAGGTCAGCTCCCCGTACGGCGGTCTGGTCAAGACCTCCGACACCTCGCTGAGCATCTCCGTCATCGGCGACGACACGCGGTACCACTTCACCGCGAACAAGGACAAGACCGGCTGGATCCCCGAGGCCTGGTTGTCCGACTACACCCTCACCGGCTCGTTCACCGGCAACTTCACGCTGCGCGACGGCGAGGGCCGCGTCACCACCTTCGTCCCGGTCCCGGGCACCTCGCCCCAGGCCTGGCGCGCCTCGACCGTCTACATCGACGGTCTGACGAACTCCACCACCACCACGGTGTGGGAGAACACCACCGTCGCCGGCAAGCCCGCGGTCCGGCCGAAGAAGATCATCGCGCCGACCTCCGCGGTCAACGGCACGACCTGTGAGGCCGACTCCACCACCCGCGGCTGCCGCGTGCTGGAGTTCGTCTACGCGACCGCGACCACCGCCACCGGCTACTCGACGGCCGCCGACTTCGGTGACTTCGCGGGCCAGGTCAAGGAGATCAAGCTCTGGTCCACCGAGCCTGGCGCCACCGCGGCCACGTCGAAGGCGGTCGCCACGTACCGCTACGACGCGGGCGGCAAGCTGCGCCAGCAGTGGAACCCGCAGCTGTCGCAGGGCACGCAGACGCAGTACTCCTACGACGCGGCCGGCCGCGTGAACTCGCTGGCTCCGAGCACCGAGCTGCCGTGGAACTTCACCTACGGCAAGGCGGGCAACTCCGCCACCGCCGGTGAGGGCATGCTGCTCAAGGCCGAGCGCGCCACCCTTACCCCGGGCAGCGCGACCCAGACCAACGGCACCGCCACCACCAGCATCGTCTACGACGTGCCGCTGACCGGCACCACCGCCCCGTACAAGATGGGCGCGGCCGACGTGAAGGCCTGGGGCCAGACCGGTCCTCCGACCGACGCCACCGCCGTGTTCCCCGCCGACTCCGTCCCCGCTGCGAACACCGGCTCGGGTCTGGGCGCCGGCGACTACCAGCGGGCCAGCATCCACTACCTGGGTGCCTCCGGCCAGCCGGTGAACACCGCCCAGCCCGGCGGCCACATCAGCACCATCGAGTACGACCGCTACGGCAACACGGTCCGCCAGCTCTCTGCCGGCAACCGCGCCCGCGCCCTCGGCCTCACCCCGGCCGACCAGGCGCAGCTGGCCGACCTCGGCATCGCCGGCCTGCCCAGCGCCGAGCGCGCCGAGCTGCTGTCGCTGCGCTCGGTCTACAGCACCGACGGCTCCCGCCTGATGGAGGAGCTCCAGCCGCTGCGCCGGGTCGACCTGGCCCGCGCGCTGAGCTCCGGCGGCACCCAGCTGGTGGCCGCCGGCACCTCGGTCACGGCCCGCCCGTGGCTGGTCAACGCCTACGACGAGGGCCGCCCCACGGACGGCTCCGCCAAGGTCGAGGGCCAGCTCACCACGAGCACGTCGGGCGTCCAGGTGCGCGAGCACCCGACCGTCCAGGGTGACCAGAAGGTCGCCAAGACCGAGCTCGACTGGATCAAGGGCCTGCCGACGAAGTCCGTCGAGGACGCCACCGGCAAGGCACTGACCACCGTCACCGAGTACGACGCCGAAGGCCGCGTCGCCCAGCAGATCCTGCCCGGCGCCACCGCCACCAGTGCCACCACCCGCGTGTCGACCTACTGGTCGGCCACCGGCACCGGCGCCTGCCAGGGCCGCCCCGAGTGGGCGGACCAGCTCTGCCAGGTGGCCCCGGGCGGCACCGTCGCCGGCACCCAGCCGGCCCAGCTGCCCACCACCACCTTCGAGTACGACTTCTTCGGAAGCACCGCGAAGACCACGGACACCGCCAACGGCCAGACCCGCACGGTGACCATCACGTACGACAACGCCGGCCGCCCGGTCTCCTCCCAGACCACCGGTGGTCTGGGGACGGCCATGCCGGACGCCACCACCGAGTACGACCCGGAGACCGGCAAGGTCGTCAAGACCACCTCGCCGACCGCCGGCACGATCACGCGGGTCTACGACAAGCTGGGCCGCCAGATCTCGTACACCGACGCCGACGGTGGCACCACCACCTCCGAGTACGACAGCCTCAACCGCCCGACCAAGGTCAGCGACTCGGTTCCGTCCTCGGTGACGTACACCTACGACCACACCGCCGAACCGCGTGGTCTGGCCACCAAGGTGACCGACTCCGTGGCGGGCGCGTTCGGCGCGACCTACACCGCGGACGGCGACGTCGCCGGCGAGTCGCTCCCGGGCGGCTACACCATGAAGCAGGTCCGCGACGCGGGCGGCGAGGTCACCCTGCGGGCCTACACCCGCGACTCCGACGGCGCCGCCGTCTACAGCGACTCCGTCGCGCGCACCGGCATGGGCCAGGTCTCCCGCCACTCCGGCTGGTCGGACCAGGAGTACAGCTACGACACCGCCGGCCGCCTGACCCAGGTGGCCGACACCTCGGAGACGGTGTGCACCCTGCGCACCTACACCTTCGACAGCCGTGCCAACCGCACCGGGCTCACCACCGCGACCGGCACCCCCGGCGCCGACTGCCCGACCACCGGCGGCACCGCCACCAGCAACACCTTCGACAGCGGTGACCGCATCACCAACAGCGGCTACACCTACGACGCCTTCGGCCGCACCACCGCCCTGCCGGGCGGCGCGACCGTCGGCTACTACACCAACGACCTGGTCCGCCAGCAGACCGCCAACGGCTCCCGCCAGACCTGGAACCTGGACGCGGCCCACCGCATCCGCTCCTGGACCGTGGAGACCGGCAGCGGCTCGACCTGGACCCAGACCCAGTCGAAGGTGAACCACTTCGACGGCGACGGCGACACCCCGCGCTGGATCACCGAGAACACCACCGGCACCGTCAGCCGCATGGTGGAGTCCCTCGGCGGCCCGCTCGGCGCCATCACCGGCAAGACCGGCCAGACCGTGCTGCAGCTGGCGAACATCCACGGCGACGTGGCCCTCCAGCTGCCGCTCGACACCGCCGTCGCCCCGGTCGCGCTCGACAACGACGAGTACGGCCAGGCCCGCGTCGGCCAGGCCGAGGCCCGCTACGGCTGGCTCGGCCAGAACCAGCGCTCCGCCGAGACGGTCACCAACACGATCCTCATGGGCGTGCGCCTGTACAACCCGGGCACCGGACGCTTCCTGTCCATCGACCCGGTCTACGGCGGCAACTCCAACGCCTACGAGTACTGCTCGGGCGACCCGGTCAACTGCACCGACCTCGACGGCCGCTTCAGCCGCTCGAAGACCAAGTACTACTCGTGGGGCCGCATCTCCGCCTCCTACTGGGGCCCGAACTGGGGCACCGGTGTCGGCGGCGTCTCCCTCAAGATCGTGGCGAACAAGCGCTGGACGTACCGCATCGGCAGCTACGGCTGGGTGACCTACACCATCGCCGGAGCCGTCCTCGGCCTCCTGGCGTTCCTCTTCCCGCCCGCGGCACCCGTCCTGGGCGTGCTGGCCGCTCTGATCACCATCATCGGAGCGTCCATCCAGTTCATCGCCCAATGGGCGGCCGCACGAGGACAGTGCCTGCACATCAACGTCGGAGCCAGCGTGTACACCAAGTGGTGGATCCCGCGGTACTCCTTCGGCAGGTACGCCTACCCCTGGCGCGGCGGCTGCTGACCCCAGCAGCACCCTGCCTGAGGTGAACCCGTAACCGCGGCCGGGGAACGAGCCCTTCGTTCCCCGGCCGCATCCTCATCCCCCGGAGCCCCGCCATGCCCGTCCACCAGCGCGCAGCCACCACCTTCGCCCTCCTGGCCACCCTCCAAGCCGCCCTCGGCATCGTCTTCACCACGGCGTTCGACCGCGCCTTCGGCGCGCCCCTGTTCTGGACCGCCACCGGCAGCTTCGCCCTCGCCTGGTACTTCCAGCGCAAGGCGGCGAAGACCTCGTGAACCAGCCCCCCGACGCAGACCGGCCCGCACCTACACTCGCGGGCGTGGACAACACCTTCCGCTGCACCAACTGCGGCACCGTGGGCCTGGAACCCGGCTTCGTCGAAGACGCCGGCCAGCACTCCCGGGGCTACGCCCGCTGGATCCAGGGCGTCCTCGAACGCGGCATGTTCGGCGGCGCCAAGCGCATGGGCAGGCCCACCTGGCGCATCGATGCCTTCCGCTGCCCCACCTGCGCCCACCTGGAACTCTTCGCCGGCCACCGCGCCTGAGCAACAGCGCCCGCGCCCTCGGCCACAGCCGAGGGCTACCCGGGCCGCTCGCAGCGGGGCGGCTCGGCGGCCTCATCGGTGGAACAGCGGCGCGCCGGCCGCCCAGCCCGTCCCGGACCAGGCAGCCGATCGCGATGGCCAGACCGGTCAGGCCTGGTCGGACTCCGGGTTCAGCCGGAGGGAGATCGAGTTGATGCAGTACCGCTGGTCTGTGGGGGTGGGGTAGCCCTCGCCCTCGAAGACGTGGCCCAGGTGGGAGCCGCAGCGGGCGCAGCGGACCTCCGTACGGACCATTCCGTGTGATGTGTCGGCCAACAGTTCTACCGCGTCCGAGTTGCGTGCATCGTAGAAGGACGGCCAGCCGCAGTGGGACTCGAACTTCTCCGTGGATCGGAAGAGCTCCGCCCCGCAGGCCCGGCAGGCGTAGACGCCGGCCGTCTTCGTGTCCGTGTACTCACCGCGGAAGGCCGGCTCCGTGCCGCCCAGCCGCAGCACCTGGTATTCGGACGGGGTGAGCTCGGCCTGCCACTGCTCGTCCGGCTTCTCCACCTCGTACGGCATGACGTGCGCTCCCTCAGTTCGCCAGGCGGGCCAGGCCGTCCAGGATGGCCGGCCCCAGGTCGGTCACATCGCCCGCACCCATGGTGAGAACGAGGTCGCCCGGCTTCGCCATTCCCGCGATGACCTCCGGCACGCCGTTCTTGTCGTGCTGGGCGGTCACGTCGGCGCCCGCGGCGCGTGCGGCGTCGATGATCAGGTCGCTGGTGACGCCCGGGACCGGGTCCTCGCGGGCGGGGTAGATGTCCAGGACCACGGAGGAGTCGGCGAGGGCGAGGGCCTGGCCCATCTCCTTGCCCAGTTCCTGGGTGCGGGAGAAGAGGTGCGGCTGGAAGACCACCAGGATGCGGGAGTCGCCGGCGGCGCCGCGGATGGCCTCCAGGTCGGCGGCCATCTCCGTGGGGTGGTGCGCGTACGAGTCGATGACCTGGACGCCCGCCGCCTCGCCCTTGAGCTGGAGGCGGCGCTTGACGCCGGTGTACTTGCCGAGCGCGGAGGCAAGGCCGTCGGCCGGGATGCCGAGGGCGATGCCCGCGGCGAGGGCGGCGACGGCGTTGTGCGCGTAGTGCCGGCCGGGGACGGAGACCGTGAAGGTCAGCGGACGGCCGTCCAGGACCACGGTGACGTCGCTGGTCAGGCCGCGGGGGGTGACGTCGGTGATCCGTACGTCGGCCGTCTCGGACTCGCCGTACGTGACCACGGTCAGGCCCTTGGTGCCGGAGACCCGGCCGGCGATCTCGACGGCGCCCGGCTGGTCGGCGGAGACGACCAGGGTGCCGCCCGGGACGACCTTGCCGACGAAGGTCTCGAAGGAGGCGTAGATCTCCTCCATCGAGGCGTAGTTCGCGTGGTGGTCCAGCTCGGCGTTGAGGATGATCGCCACGTGCGGGTCGTACTTGTGGAAGCTGCGGTCGCTCTCGTCCGCCTCGGCCACGAAGATGTCGCCCTCGCCGTGCTGGGCGTTGGAGCCGGGCGCGTCGAGGTCGCCGCCGATGGCGTACGAGGGGTCCAGGCCCAGCGCGCCGAGGGAGACGGCCAGCATCGAGGTGGTCGTGGTCTTGCCGTGCGTACCGGCGACGGCGATCGCGCGCAGCCCGTCCATCAGGGAGGCCAGCGCGTCGGAGCGGTGCACCACGGGGATGCCGAGCTCGGCGGCGCGGGCCAGCTCCGGGTTGTCGGCGCGGATGGCGCTGGAGACGACGACGCAGGTGGCGTCGGGGGCGAGGTGGCCGGCGGCGTGCCCGATGTGGACCGTGGCGCCCAGGGCGCGCAGCGCCTCGGCGGTCGCGGACTCCTTGGCGTCGCTGCCGGCCACCGTGGCGCCGCGCTGGGCGAGGATCTTCGCGATGCCGGACATGCCGGCGCCGCCGATGCCGATGAAGTGGGGCCGTTCCATGGCGGTCGGCAGGCCGGGCGGCGTCATACGGGATCTCCCCAGGTGCGGTGCGTGCGGTGCGGTACGGGTCGGCGCGGGGCGCCGCCCGCCAGCTTATTCGTTGTGCGCGAAGAGCTTGAGCACCGGAACGCCGACCTTGTGGCGTGCCCGGGAGGCCCAGTCGCGGTGGAAGAACTCCTCCACGAAGTGCGGTGCGGTCAGGACGATCACCTCGTCGGCGCCGGTCTCCTCGACCACGGACTGCAGCTTGTCCAGCGGATGGTCCTCGACGATCTGCCCGACGGCCTCGCTGCCCTTGTCCCGCAGGGCCTGGAGCGAGTGCGCGAGGGCCTTCTCGGCCGGGCCCCTGGCCTGGTCGCCCTCGGGCTCGTCGCCCTCCTTGATGGCCTCCGGCAGCTCTCCGAGGGCGACGTCGTCGATGGCGCGCAGCAGCCGGTCCTGGTCGCCCCGGGGCTGCATGAGCACGACGAACGAGACCGGGTCGTCTCCGTGCAGGGTGGTGACGAAGTCCACGTCTACGGGTGTCAGAGGCTTCTCGATCATCAAAACGCTCGTGAACACGGACGCCCTCTCCTTCATGGGCCGTGGCGGCCCCTGCGGAAACCATCCTGCCCCGCTGTGGCACGGGGCTGCGCAGGTAAGTGTGCCCAGCCGAAGCTAAGCGGAACGACAAATTCCGATCTCGCTCAGATCCGACGGTAGCGGGTGAAAAGGAACCCGGCCTCCTCCAGCAGGGCGGCGAGTTCGAGGCGGTGCGGTACGGCGACGGACGGGCCCGACGCGATCCGCTGGGCGTCACCCGCCGTGAGCGTCGGGGACACGGTCAGGCACAGCTCGTCCAGTACGCCGGCGGCCACGAACTGGCCCAGCAGCCGGGGACCGCCCTCGGTCAGCTGGCGCCGCAGCCCGCGCTCCGCCAGGACGGCCACCGCGCGGGCCGGGTCCACCGCCGCACCGTCCCCGGCGAACAGCACCTCGGCCCCCGCCTTGCGGGCCTCGGCCACCCGGTCGGCCGGTGCCGCGGCGCCGGTCAGCACCAGGGTGGGCACCAGCGGCGAGGTGAACAGGGGGAGCGCGAAGTCCAGCTGCAGGCTCGCGCTGATCACCGCGATGGCCGGGGCCGGGCCCTGGCCGGCGGCGGCCCTGCGGCCGGCGAAGGCCTCCCGGGCGCGCGCGGGCCGGTACCCCTCCAGCCGAACCGTTTCCGCCCCGACGACCACCACGTCCGCGAGGGCCCGCAGCATCCCGAAGACCCGCATGTCGGTGTCACTGGAGATGGGCTGGGAGCGGCCGTCGTGCTGGGCGGCGCCGTCCAGGCTGGAGACCATGTTGGCCCGCAGCCAGTGCGCGGGCGCGCCCGGAAGGGCCCCCGCGGCCGGGGCCCCCGCGGCCGGCGCCGTGCTCGGAGCCGCGCCCGTGCCCGGGGCTCCCGCGGCGGCGCCGCCCGCCAGTACGGGGTACGCGTAGGCGTCCGCCAGCTCGTCGAGCCCCCACTCCCGGTCGCTGGTCTCGGCTGTCTGATCGGTCACAGGGAACAGGCGTCGCATGCGGTGCAGTGTGTCACGCCCCGTAGAGTTGAGTGCTGTGTCGACCTCCCTCTCCGCGACCGGGCGGAGTCAGATAGCCGAGGCGGGCCCGCAGTCACTCTGCGCCCGCGAGCCGCACGTGCCCGCCGAGCGGCTGGTCGCCGAGATGGTGCCGCCGCCGCGGTTCGACTCCGTGCGCTTCTCGACGTACAACCCGGACCAGAACCAGCCCAGCCAGGCGCAGGCCGTCACCGTGCTCGACGCCTTCGCCGCCGGTCTGGGCGGGGCGCACGCCTCCGGCGGCGGCAAGCGGCGCTGGTTCGCCCGCAAGCCCGCCGCCCCCACCGGCCCCCGCGGCGTCTACCTCGACGGCGGCTACGGCGTCGGCAAGACGCACCTGCTGGCCTCCCTGTGGCACGCCACCCCGGCCGCCCCGGAGTACAAGGCCTTCGGCACCTTCGTCGAGCTGACGAACCTGGTCGGCGCGCTCGGCTTCCAGCAGACCGTGCGCACGCTCAGCGAGCACCGGCTCCTCTGCATCGACGAGTTCGAGCTCGACGACCCGGGCGACACGGTGCTGGTCTCCACCCTGCTCGGCAAGCTGGTCGAGGCGGGCGTGGCGCTGGCCGCGACCTCGAACACCCTGCCGGGCAAGCTGGGCGAGGGCCGGTTCGCCGCCGCGGACTTCCTGCGCGAGATCCAGGGGCTGTCGGCCCACTTCCGGCCGCTGCGCATCGACGGCGAGGACTACCGCCACCGCGGTCTGCCGGAGGCGCCCGCCCCGTACTCCGACGAGCAGGTCGCCAAGGCGGCGTACGCGACCGAGGGCGCGAGCCTCGACGACTTCCCGCACCTGCTGGAGCACCTCGCGCGGGTGCACCCCAGCCGGTACGGCGCGCTCACCGAGGACATAGCCGCGGTCTGCCTCACCGACGTCCGGCCGGTGCCCGACCAGTCGACCGCGCTGCGCCTGGTGGTGCTGGCGGACCGGCTCTACGACCGCGAGATACCCGTACTGGCCTCGGGCGTGCCGTTCGACCGCCTGTTCAGCGAGGAGATGCTGGCCGGCGGGTACCGCAAGAAGTACTTCCGGGCCATATCCCGGCTCACCGCGCTGGCGCGCGACGCGAAGGGGCTCGTCTCCCCGTAAAGCGGCCGCGATCCCAGTAGGTTTGGCCCGGCCGGGACCGAATGGCCCCGGCCGTACAGCCTTGTCTGCCTGAAGGGATGCAAGCACCATGGCCGCCACGCGTCACGCACACGCCGTCTGGGAAGGCGATCTGCTCAAGGGCAAGGGCGAAGTCTCGCTCGACTCCTCGGGCCTCGGCACCTACCCGGTCTCCTGGCCCGCCCGCACCGACGAGGAGGCGAACGGCCGGACCAGCCCGGAGGAACTGCTCAGCGCCGCGCACTCCGCCTGCTACAACATGGCCTTCTCCAACATCCTGGCCAAGGGCGGTACGCCGCCCACGAAGCTGACCACGAAGGCGGCCGCCACCTTCGTGCCGGGCCAGGGCATCACCGGCATCCACCTGACCGTCGAGGGCGAGGTGCCCGGCATCGACGCGGACGCCTTCGCCGCCGCGGCCGAGGACGCCAAGAAGAACTGCCCGGTCAGCCAGGCGCTGACGGGTACGACGATCACGCTCGACGCCAAGCTGGTCTGACGGGCGGACCCGGCGGCGGCCGGCTGTCGGCGGCAGGCGGCAGCCCGCCGCCGACGGCGGCCGGCGGTCGCCGGCTGGTCCGACCGGCCACACTTCCGGGGCGACTTCCGGGACGGGATCGCCCCGGGTGAACCGCCGCGCGCCGTTCGCGTGGTACCACTTCCGGGTCATTCCTCCCCTCCACCCGCCGGGAGTTGCCCGTGGAAGCGACCCGACGCCAGATCCTCACCGGAGCGGGGGCCATCGCCTTCGCCGGAGCCGTCGCCGAACTCCTCGGGGGCGCGCCGGGCGCGGCGTCGCACGGCGCGCCCGCGGGCGCGGGCAGGACCGCGAACGCGGCGGCCGGCCCAGCCGTCCGCGCCGACACCGGCTACGGCCCGCTGGTGCCCGACCCGCGGGGCCTGCTCGACCTCCCGGCCGGCTTCCGCTACACCGTGCTCTCCCGCACCGGTACCCCGATGCGCTCCGGCGAGGGCCCGGTGCCCTCGCACTGCGACGGCATGGGCGCCTTCGCCGCTCCGGGCGGCGGGCTGCGCCTGGTGCGCAACCACGAGAACAAGCCCACCGCCAAGTTCCCCGTCCCGCACGTCCCCGGTCTGGTGTACGACCGCGGCGGCCGGGGCGGCTGCACGGTGCTGGACCTCGGCCCGGGCGGCGCCGTCACGGGCGAGCGGGTGGGCATCGCCGGCACGGCGTACAACTGCTCGGGCGGCCCCACCCCCTGGGGCACCTGGCTGACCTGCGAGGAGAACGAGGACCTCGCCGGCACCAACGGCTACGAGGAGGACCACGGCTTCGTCTTCGAGGTCGACCCCGCCGACCCGCACCGCACCGGCGCCGTCCCGCTGACCGCACTCGGCCGCTTCCAGCACGAGGCGGTCGCCGTCGACCCGCGCACCGGCATCGTGTACGAGACGGAAGACGCCTTCGAGCGGCCCTTCGGGCTCTTCTACCGCTTCCTCCCCCACCGCCCCGGCGGCGGCACCGGCTCGCTGCGCGCCGGCGGGCTCCTCCAGGCCCTGCGCGTGCCGGGCGTGCCCGACCTGTCGGCCGTCGCGGAGCCGGGCACCCGCTTCGACCGCGTGGAGTGGGTGACCGTACCCGACCCGGGGGCCCGCCGGACACCGGTCCGGCTCCAGGACTTCGGGCCCCGCGGCATCACCCACGCGCAGAAGCTGGAAGGCTGCCACCGCACCGGCCGGTACGTCCACTTCGTCTCCAGCTTCGCCCGCAGCCGCGAGGGCTCCGCGGCCGACCACTCCGGCCAGGTGTGGCGGTACGACCCCGAGCACCGCTCCCTGACGCTGGTCGTGGTCTTCGGGCCGGCCGCCGACACCGCGCTGCCCGGAGAGTCCCCGGACAACATCTGCCTGGCACCGGGCGGCCGGCTCATGGTCTGCGAGGACGGCGACGGCGCCCAGCACGTGTACGCCCTGACCCCCTCCGGCACGGTCTTCCCGGTGGCCCGCAACGCCCAGAACACCGGCACCGCGGCGCAGCCGGCCTACGGCGAGTTCTCGGGCGTCACCTTCTCCCCGGACGGCACCACGATGTACGTCAACTGCTACGACCCCGGCACCACCTTCGCCGTCACCGGCCCCTGGGCCTGAGGCGTGCCCTCAGGCCCAGGTCACGGCCCGCATCCACGTCCGCCGGGGCCGGACAACCAGCACACGGCCCGAGCGGTTCGGTCCGTGGCAGGCCCTCCCGCCCCACGGGAAACAAGAGCAATCAGGTGATTTCGGAGGAGGTGGAGTGTCCATCCGCCGGTGCCGCCGTGCTCAGGCTCGACAGCCAATTCGATCACCCGGTCAGAGACCAGGGCCCAGGCTAGGAGCAGGATACGAGTGGAAAGCGCAGGTCCATCGGTCTGAGCATGGCGACGTTCGCGGGCATGCTGCTGCCCGTCGCGGCGGGCTCAGGTGTGGCGTACGCACAGTCCGTTCCGGTCATGACCAAGACCACCGTGGGTGAGTTTGCCGCCGGCCAGCCGGGCACCTACGAGATCGTGGTCAGTAACGCCGGTGGTGCGGAGGCGACGGAACCCCTGTTCTTCCTGGACGCCCTTCCCGACGGCGTCACTGCGACCCAGGTCACCTTCTCCACCGTCCAGAACGCCGCCGGTTCCTGCCTCAACGCCTACAACAACATCAACACGGCGAGCAACGTCAACAGCCCTGGTGCCAGCACCAACAACCAGCAGTCGTTTCGCTGATGTGACGTGAGCGGACTCCGGCCGTGGCCGGCGGGGGTGAAGGCCGGCCCTGCGCCGGCCCCCTGCGCCGCAGGCGCAGGGGGCCGGCGACACGTGGCGGCACCAGGGGGGGTGTTCTTCGGACCGCGCGCCGCGCCCGCCCGTTCTGGTTCGCGTCCCCGAGTCGCGGTTCCGGGCCCCGGGGCAGAGGATCGTACGATCGCAGGGACCGTACGGGTGGCGGGAAGGGGTGTGCCGTGGGCACGAAGGACACGGGCGGGAAGCGGGGTCAGGGCCGGAAGGCCGCGGCGGGGAAGGGCGCCGGGAGCGGCGGGCGGGCGGGGGGCGAAAAGGGCGCGGGGCCCGTCCGAGAGGCCTTGCGGCTGAAGCCCGGGAAGGCCGTGGAGCTGGCCGCCTTCGATCCGGCGGGCATCCCCGTCGGCCCCAAGGACAAGGCCGCCGGCACCGCCGCCACCGCACTGCTCGGCGAGCGGCTGGCCGGACTGCAGGAGCGGCTGTACGCGGCGAGCACCGCGGGCGACCGGCGCCGCCTGCTGCTGGTCCTCCAGGGCATGGACACCTCCGGCAAGGGCGGCACGGTCAAGCACGTGATCGGCCAGTTCAACCCCTCCGGCTGCCGCATCAAGGCCTTCAAGGCGCCGACCGAGGAGGAGCGCGGCCACCCCTTCCTGTGGCGGATCGCCCGGGCCCTGCCCGCGCCGGGCGAGATCGGCATCTTCGACCGGTCCCACTACGAGGACGTGCTCATCGGCCGCGTCCGCAAGCTGGTGCCGCGCGCCCAGCTGGAGCGCCGGTACGACCAGATCAACCGCTTCGAGGAGACCCTCGCCGAGGACGGGGTCACGGTGGTCAAGGTGTTCCTGCACATCGGGTACGAGGAGCAGCGCGCCCGGCTGCTGGAGCGCCTCGACAACCCCGAGAAGCACTGGAAGTTCAACACGGGCGACATCGACGAGCGGGCCCTGTGGCCGGCGTACCAGAAGGCGTACGAGCTGGCGCTGGAGCGGTGCGGAACGGATGCGGCGCCCTGGTACCTCGTACCGGCGGACCGCAAGTGGTACCGCAACTGGGCGATCAGCTCGCTGCTGCTGGAGCATCTGGAGGAGCTGCACCCGCAGTATCCCCCGGGCGACTTCGACATCGAGGAGTGCCGCAGGCGTCTGCTTGCCACATAGTCATATATTTTGCGTGCGTGACCTTTTCTGTACGAAAAGTAGCGGCCGTCGCCGCTCTCAGTGCCGCCCTCGCGGGATGCGGGGGCGGCACCGGTTCCTCCGGCACCGGGGCCCCGGGTACCGGAGCCCCCTCCGCCGGCCGGGCCGCCGCCGCGGCCACCCCGTCCGCCGCGGCCCCCGCGCAGCCCTCGCCCGGGCGCCCCACGGCCGGTGCCTCCCGTGCGCCCCGGCCGGCGGGTTCGCACCCGGCCCAGGCCCCCGCGGCCCCCGCCCCCGGCAAGGCGCCGACCCTGGCCCCTGGACCGGGCGGCCTGACCCCGGTCTTCGCCCGCGCCGTGAACACCACCGACAAGGTCGTGGCCCTCACCTTCGACGCCGACATGACGGCCGACCAGGGCCCGCGCGCCCGCGGCGGCGAGCGCTTCGACAACCCGCCGCTGATCGCGGCCCTGCGCCGCCTCAAGGTGCCCTCGACGGTCTTCATGACCGGCCGGTGGGCGGAGGAGTACCCGGACCAGGCCAGATCGATCGGCACGGACCCGCTCTTCGAGATCGCGAACCACTCGTACAGCCACTACGCCTTCAAGGAGCCGTGCTACGGGCTGCCCGCCCTCGACACGGCCGCCGCCCGCGCGGACGTGGACCGCGCCTTCGAGGCCTTCCGCAGGGCCGGCGCCCGCAACACCGTCCCGTACTTCCGCTTCCCCGGCGGCTGCTACGACGACGACGCGCTCCGCGCCCTGTCCGTCGCCGGCGTCACGGCCGTGCAGTGGGACGTGGTGAGCGGCGACGCCTTCGCCAAGGACCCGGGGGCGGTCGCCGAGCAGGTCATCGGCGGCGTGCGGCCGGGCTCGGTGGTCGTCATGCACTGCACCCGCAGCGCGGCACCCGTCACCGAGGCCGCGATCCGGCGGATCGTGCCGGAGCTGCGCGCCCGCGGCTACCGCTTCGTCAAGGTCTCCGACCTGGTCGGCAGGTAGCCCGCCGGGACGACGGGCCGGCCGGGCCCCGCAACACGGCCTGGCAGACTGGGTGGGATGAGCAGCCAGCACACCACCCAGCCCCCGGCGGTCGGCGCCGACAGCCCCTTCCGCCCCGCCTCCGCCCGGGACGAGGCGCCCCAGTTCGTCCTGCCGCTGGTGGTCCGCATCGAGAAGGCCGAGCCGCCGGCCCGCACCGACGCGCTGGAGACGGCGGCCCGCGCGGTGCTGGTGCTGCTCACCGACGAGCGGGCGCACGGCGAGGGCGAGTGGGCCCGGGCGGTGCGGGACTGGCAGGACGCGCGGATCCGCAAGGTGGTGCGGCGGGCGCGCGGCGCGGAGTGGCGCAAGGCCGAGACCCTGCCGGGCATCACCGTGCACGGTGACGTGTCACAGGTGCGGGTCTTCCCGCCGGTGCCGCTGGACGGCTGGCCGAAGGAGCTGGTCAAGCTCCAGGTCTCCGGCACGGATCTCGACGACCCGGCCCCGCCCGCCGCACCCGCGCCGGGCACCCCGGTGCTGTGGCTCAACCCGGGCCTCGACATGTCCGCGGGCAAGGCGATGGCCCAGGCCGGGCACGGCGCGCAGCTGGCCTGGTGGGCGCTGGGCGGCGCGGAGCGCCGGGCCTGGCGGGAGGCCGGGTTCCCGCTGGCCGTCCGGACCGCGCCCGAGGAGCGCTGGGCCGCGCTGACGGAGTCCGGGCTGCCGGTGGTCAGGGACGCCGGGTTCACGGAGATCGCGCCCGGCTCCTGCACGGTGGTGGCCGAGCACCCCGCGCTGCCGGGCGCGGGACGCCCGTAGGACGGCCCCCGGGACGACCGCGGGAGAGCCCTCGGGAGCCCGGCGAGGTCCGGCGGGACGCCCGTGGGACAGCCGCGGAACGCACCGTGCGGATAAGCGCGAAGTAAGGAACCTCAAATGTTCCTCTGAACGTCCCCGTCCCTGGATTGGTGCCGCACCATCGGGGCCATGACAGCGTCACGGACCACGGTGACGAAGGAGGGGGACATGAAGCCCATGACACGCCTGGGGGCGGGCATCGGCTGGCGGCCGGAGATCGCCGACGCGATCGAGCGGCTGCCGGAACTGGACTGGGTCGAGGTCGTCGCCGAGAACATCTGCCCCGGCCACCTGCCGGAGCCGCTGGTACGGCTGCGGGAGCGCGGGATCGTGACCGTGCCGCACGGGGTGTCGCTCGGCC
This sequence comes from Streptomyces sp. NPDC086023, assembly GCF_044540325.1. Classification (NCBI taxonomy): domain Bacteria; kingdom Bacillati; phylum Actinomycetota; class Actinomycetes; order Kitasatosporales; family Streptomycetaceae; genus Streptomyces; species Streptomyces sp. NPDC086023. The sequence goes on along the minus strand of NZ_JBITRX010000016.1, from coordinate 109,954 downwards.
TGGGCGGCGCGGAGCGGCCCGACGCGGGGAAGCTGGCCGACCTGGCCGCGCGGGCGGAGGCGCTGGGCGCCCCGCTGGTGACCGAGCACATCGCGTTCGTCCGGGCCGGGGGCGCCCTCACGGCCTCCCCGCGGCTGGAGGCCGGGCACCTGCTGCCCGTCCCGCGCACCCGGGACGCGCTGGACGTGCTCTGCGAGAACGTCCGGATCGCGCAGGACGCGCTGCCGGTGCCGCTGGCGCTGGAGAACATCGCGGCCCTGTTCTCCTGGCCGGAGGACGAGCTGACGGAGGGGCAGTTCCTGGCGGAGCTGGTCGCGCGCACGGGGGTGCGGCTGCTGGTCGACGTCGCCAACCTGCACACCAACCACGTCAACCGCGGCGAGGACCCCTTGGCGGTGCTGGACGCCCTGCCGCTGGAGGCGCTGGCGTACGTGCACGTCGCGGGCGGCGTCGAGCGGGACGGGGTGTGGCACGACACGCACGCGCACCCGGTGCCGGAGGCGGTGCTGGAGCTGCTGGGCCGGCTGCGGGAGCGGGTGGACCCGCCGGGCGTGCTGCTGGAGCGGGACGACGACTTCCCGCCGGAGGCCGAACTGGTGTCCGAGGTGGCCGCGATCCGCGGCGTGCTGTCCCGCCCGCGCGCCCTGTCCCCGGCCGGCCGCTCCGGTACGGGGCTCCTGGCGGAGGGCACGGCACGGGCAACCGGCACGGCGCCGCCCCGGCACCCGGAGGGCGGCGCCCCGGCGGACCGCACGACTCCGGAGGACACCGCCGGGCCCGCCCGGCAGCGGCTCGCGGTGGCGCAGACCGCCGTGCTGTCCGCGCTGGTGGCCGGCACCCCGGTGCCCGAGGGGTTCGACGCGGCCCGGATGCGCGTCCAGGCGCGTGCGCTGGCCGGCAAGCGGGCCGGAGTGGTCGCCAGGGTGGCCCCGGAGCTCCCCCGGATCCTCGGGGAGGTCCCGTACCGCAGGGCGTTCCTCGGCTACGCCAGGACCCGCCCGATGGCCGGCGGATACCGCCGCGACGCGCTCGACTTCGCCGAGCACCTGCTCGCCGCCGGCACCCCGGCCGACGACCGGGCCCGGCGGGAGCTGACCCGGTGGTGGCGCGACCGCACCGGGGCGAAGCCGCCCGGCCGCCTCACCCGCATCGTCCACCGCCTCGCGCCCCGGCGTCCGGCGGGGAGGGGAGTCTCGTGAACGTCCTCGCCGTCCTCGTCTGGGCCGCCGTGATCGGCTCCACCACCGTGCTGGCCGTCGCGGTCCGGCGCCGCCGCGGCAGCGCCGGCGCGACCCCCGCCGTGCTGCACGACCTCACCGAGGTCGCGTTCCTGTCCGGCGGGCCCCGCCGGGTCGTCGACACCGCGCTCGTCGGGCTCTGCTACGACGGGCGCATGATGATCGGCGGTCCCGGCATCGTCCAGGTCCGCTCGGGGGCCCGCGCCGCCGACCCGGTGGAGCGCGCCGTGCTGGCCGCCCACCAGGCGGCGCCGAGCGGGGCGTTGCAGTGGCTGCGGCTGACGGCCGTACGCGACCCGGCCGTGCAGGAGACGGGCGACGCCCTGGCCGCGCGGGGGCTGCTGTCGGCGCCGGGCGAGGGCGAGGCGCTCAAGCGCTGGGCGCTCGCCCACACCCTGGTGTGCCTGTTCATGATGCCGGTGGCCTTCTTCGTGACGGTGGCCCAGTGGGCGTCCACGACCGACCCGTACGTGTACGAGTTCGACGTGCCGTTCTTCGTGCTGGCCGCCCCCGCCCTGTTCCTCGGGTTCGTTGCGGGTGCGTTCCTGCGGGTGAAGGCGGCGCCGCGGATCACCGCCGCGGGCGCGGCGGCCCTGCGGGCCTACACCGTGGCCAACGTCTCCGCCACCGACCCGCAGGTGCTGGTGGCGCTGAACGGGCCCCGGCGGCTGCCCGACCCGCTGCTGCGGGCCCAGCTGCTCCAGCCCGTGGGCGCCGTCGGGCGGGGCGGCCGGCGGGGGCGGGCCGGCGGCGGCGCCCGGCACCCGCACTCGTCCTCGTCCTGCGGTTCCGGCACGGAGGCCGTGATGGTCTGGTGCTCCACGGGCGACTCGGGCGGCGGCTGGGGCACCTCCTGCGGTGCGTCCGGGTCGAGTTGCGGGTCCTCGGGGTCCGGCTGCGGGTCGTCCAGCTCCAGTTGCGGGTCGTCCGGGTCCAGCTGCTCGTCGTCCGGCTCCAGTTGCGGCAGTTCTTCCGGTTCGAGCTGCGGAAGCAGCAGTTCCTGATCACGGGTCCGTCACGAGCGGCTCACACCTTCGGCCGGGGCCGCGCGACCGGGTGCGGGGGCGGGTAGAACGGCCGCCATGTTCTGGGTCCTCTTCCTCCTGTTCGCCTGGGCCGGGGCGCTGGTGTCGTGCACCCGTCTGGTCAGGGCCGCGGCCCAGGCCGCCGGTCCGGGCGACGGGCCACCCCACGGGCCGGACCGCACCGACCCGTCCGACGGCGGGCCCGGCGACGGCCCGCTGAGCCTGTACGAGGCCGCCTACCTGGCCGGCGGCCCGCAGCGGGTGGCCGTGCTGGCGCTGCTGGCCCTGCACGGCCGGCGGCGGCTGCTGCTGGCCCGTACCGGCTGGGCCACCGTGGTCGACCCGGTGGGCCGGGACGAGGTGGAGCGGTCGGTGCTGGCGGCGTTCGGGCCGGACGGCCGGTCGGCGGTGGCGGCGGTCCGCACCGCCGCCGCGGGCGCCCCGCCGGTACGCGCCCTCGGCGAGCGGCTGGGCCGGGCCGGCCTGGCGGTACCGGAGGCGGCCCGGCTGGAGGTGGCGGAGGCGGTGCGCCAGGTGCAGGGGGCCACCCTGCTGATACTGGCGCTGGGCGCGGCGGCGGTGCTGATGCCGGCGCCGGGCGCCGACCAGGTGCTGATCGTGTGGTGGTTCGCGCTGCCGCTGGTGCTGACGGTCAGCTGCCTCGGGATGGCCCGCTTCGAGGCCCACCCGTACTCGCCCTGGGCCTCGCCGGCCGGTCAGCGGCTGCTGGCGGGGCTGGACCGGGACCGGAAGCGGGCGGACGAGCGGGGCTACCTGACGGCGGTGGCGGTACGCGGGCTGTCGGCGGTGCGGGACCCGGACCTGAAGGCGGCGCTGTCGGGCGGACGGGGAGCGGGGGCGGCGCATCGGGGTCATTGAGCCCCGACACCCGGGCCGCGTCCTTTACTTCACCTACGGCCACCCGAATCATCCCATTGTCTGACGGATCGTCCGACGGGATGAGAAGGGGCTGCCGATGCGGGAACCCGTCCGGTACGCGGCCGCCGCCGCGGTGCTCTCCCTGGCCCTCGCCGCCCCGGCGCCCCCGGCCCACGCCGCCGCCCGCCCGCCGTCGAAGACCGCCGGCACCTCACCCCCGGCTGCCGGCACCTCCCCTGCGGCTGCCGGCACCTCCCCTGCGGCCGCCGGCCCCTCCGCCGCGGCCGCGGGTGCCGCGCTCGCCGCGCGCCGCGCCGCCGCGGCCGGTCTCTCCTTCGGCCGCTGCCCGGCCGTCGAGGACCTGCCCGATCCGGTCCGGTGTGCGCTGCTCCGGGTCCCGCTCGACTACGCACGCCCCGACGGCCCGTCACTCACCCTCACCGTGAGCCGGATCCGGGCCGCCGGCCCGGCCGCCGCCCGCCAGGGCGCCCTGGTCTACAACCCGGGCGGCCCGGGCGGCTCCGGCATGCACTTCCCGCTCCTCGCGGGCCTGCCCGAGTGGCGGCGCACCGCCGCCGCCTACGACTTCGTCGGGTACGCCCCCCGCGGGGTGGGCCGCTCGGCGCCCCTGTCGTGCCAGGACCCCGCGGAGTTCGCCCACGCCCCCACCCAGGTCCCGGCCGTGCCCACCACCGCGTACAAGACGGCCCGCCGCGCGGCCGCCCGCGCCTACGCGCACGGCTGCGCCCGGTCCGCCGGCCCGGCCCTGCCGCACTACTCCACCCTCGCCAACGCCCGGGACCTGCACGTGCTGCGGGCCGCGCTGGGCGAGCGGAAGCTGAACTTCCTCGGGGCCTCGTACGGCACGTACCTCGGGGCCGTCTACGCGTCGCTGCACCCCTCGTACGTACGGCGGATGGTCTTCGACTCGGCGGTCGACCCCGACCCGCGGCGCATCTGGTACCGCAACAACCTCGGCCAGTCCCTGGCCTTCGAGTCGCGCTGGCGGGACTTCCGCGCCTGGGTGGCCCGGCACGACCGGACGTACCGGCTGGGCCGCACACCGGAGGCGGTCGGGGAGAGTTACGAGCGGGTGCGGGCGGCGGTGGCCCGGCAGCCGGCGGGCGGCCTGGTCGGCACCGGCGAACTCCAGGCCGCGTACCTCGGGACGGCGTACTACGACGACGTGTGGCCGGCGCGGGCGGCCGCGCTGGCCGCCTTCCTGCGCGGTGACCCGGGCCCGCTGACCGAACAGGCGGCCCCCGGCCCGGCGACGGCGGCCGCGGACGAGAACGCCACGGCCGTCTACACGGCGGTGCTGTGCAACGACGCCCCCTGGCCTGCCGACTGGCGGACCTGGGACCGGGACGGCACCGCGCTGGCCCGCAGGGCCCCGTTCGAGACCTGGCCCAACGTCTGGGTGAACCTGCCGTGCGCCTCCTGGCCCGCACCCCGGCAGCCGGTGACGGAGGTGCGCGCCCGGCCCGGCGCGCTGCCGCACACGCTGGTGGTGGCGGCCGAACGGGACGCGGCCACCCCGTACGCGGGGGCGCTGGAGCTGCAGCGGCGGCTCTCCGGCGCGGCCCTGGTCACCGAGCGGGGCGCGGGCTCCCACGGCGTGGTGGGCGGCCGGAACGGCTGCGTGGACAGCCACGTCGAGCGGTACCTGCTGACGGGCCGGATCCCGGGGTGGCGGGTGGCGTGTGCGCCGCATCCGGAGCCCGCACCGGTGTCGCTGGACGACCGTGCGGCAGGCGCCCCGAGGGGCGTGCTGCCACCGGCCGTCTGAACTTCCGGGCGGGTCCGGCTGCGTCGTTTCGGGGGCGGGCCCCCCGATCCGCCGGAGGCAGTCATCCTCCGGCCCATCCCCCCTGGGGAGGTCAGGCGAGTCCGTCGACCAGGTCGGCGACGGACTTGCGGCGCCCGGTGAAGAAGGGCACCTCTTCACGGACGTGCATGCGGGCCTCGGAGGCGCGCAGGTGGCGCATGAGGTCCACGATCCGGTACAGCTCGTCGGCCTCGAAGGCCAGCAGCCACTCGTAGTCGCCGAGGGAGAAGGAGGCGACGGTGTTGGCGCGCACGTCCGGGAAGCCGCGGGCCATCTTGCCGTGGTCGGCGAGCATGCGGCGGCGGTCCTCGTCGGGCAGCAGGTACCAGTCGTACGAGCGCACGAACGGGTAGACGCTGACGTAGTCGCGGGCGACCTCGTCGGCCAGGAAGGCCGGGATGTGCGACTTGTTGAACTCGGCCGGGCGGTGCAGGGCCATGTTCGACCACACCGGCTCCAGCGCGCGGCCGAGCTTCGTGCGGCGGAAGAGGTTGTAGGCGGTCTGCAGCTCGTCCGCGGTCTCGGCGTGCCACCAGATCATGACGTCCGCGTCGGCGCGCAGGCCGGAGACGTCGTAGGTGCCCCGGACGGTGATGTCCTTGGCGGCCAGCTGGTCGAACAGCTCCTGCACCTCGTCGGCGTAGCCGGCGCGGTCCGTCGGGAGCACGTCCTTGAGCTTGAAGACGGACCACAGGGTGTAGCGAATGACCTCGTTGAGGTCCTTGGCCTTCTTCCCCGCGTTGGGGATCTTCTCTGGTGCAGTCATGCGCCTATTGTCCCGCGTCCTGATCCGTGCTCTGCGCCAGGGTGCCCATGATCGCGTCGACGGCCATGCCGGCACTGGCGATGCAGGCCGGGACGCCCACTCCGTCGTACACCGCGCCGCACACGGCGAGGCCGGGTACGGCGGCCACGGCGGCCCGGATCCTGGACACCCGGGCGAGGTGCCCGACGGGGTACTGGGGCAGGCCCCCGTCCCAGCGGGTGACGGTGGAGGCGACCGGGCGGGCGGCCAGGCCCACGGCGGCGCCGAGGTCGGCCAGGGACACGTCGACCAGCTCGGCGTCCTCGCGCTTCAGGTCGGCCTCGTCGCCGTGCCGGCCCACGGAGGTGCGCAGCAGGAACAGGTCCGGGTCGGCCTCGGCGGACCAGGCCCACTTGTTGCTGCTGAAGGTGGAGGCCTTGATCGTGCGGCCCTCGGTGTGCGGGACGAGGAAGCCGCTGCCGGTGACGGCGGGGGGCAGGTCGGTGCGGCGGAAGGCCAGGGTGACCAGGGCCATGGAGGCGTACTCGACGGCGTCCAGCTCGCCGGCGGCGGCCGGGGCGGCGGTGCGCAGCAGCCGGGCGGCGGGGCCGGCGGGCACGGCGAGCAGCACGGCGTCGGCGGTCAGCGCCTCGCCGCCCGCGGTGGTCACGCGCCAGCCGCCGTCGGGGAGCCGGTCCAGGGCGGCGGCGGGGGTGCCGGTACGCACGTCGGCGCCGGCGGTGCGCACGGCGTCGGCCACGGCGAGCGGGAGGCGGCCGACGCCGCCGGCGAGGCCCTGGAAGACCGGGCCGGTGGCGGCCGCGCCGATCAGGGTCGTGGTGGCGGCGTCGCCCTGGACCGCGCGGACGCTCTCGGCGAGCGTCCGGTGGGTGCGGGCGGCCTCGTACAGCTTCGGGACGGCGGCGCGCAGCGAGACGCGGTAGGCGTCGCCCGCGTAGACGCCGCCGAGCAGCGGCTCGACGAGCCGGTCGACGAGTTCGCGGCCGGCGCGGGCGGCGACGTACTCGCCGACGCCGATGTCCTCGCCGACCTCGGTCGGGGGCAGTTCGGCGTCCCGGGCCACCCGGGCGAGGCCCTCCTCGGAGAGCAGGCCGGAGGCGCGCAGCAGGCCGACGTCGGCGGTGGCGCCCATGACGTGGCCGCGGGGCATGGGCAGCAGCGTGCCGCGGGTCCACAGGGCGGCGGTGGCGGTGGCGGGCGGCTGGAGGGCGTCGCCGAGGCCCACCGCGCGGGCCAGTTCCACCGCTTCGGGGCGGCGGGCGAGCAGGGACTCGGCGCCCAGGTCGACGGGGGCGCCCGCGAGCTCGCCCGCGTACAGCTTCCCGCCGAGGCGGTCCCCGGCCTCCAGCAGGGTCACGCGGACGCCCTCGCCGGTGAGGCGGTGGGCCGCGGCCAGGCCGGAGATGCCGCCCCCGATGACGACGACGCGGCGCGGCCGGCCCCGCTCCCGGCCTTCCGTCCCGCTTCGTCCCGTACGCGTGTCCGCTTCTCGCATGGGGTCATCGTCTCATTTCCCTTACCGAGGCCGGACCGTGACCGGTTCGGGACCGCCCGACGGCAACCCGGGGCGGGTGTCGCCACGTCGAACCCGTGCAGAACGACGGACCACGATCTCGGGGATGGCCAAGATGCGCGCAGCCGCGACCGCACGACGACGTACCGCCCTTGCCCTGGCGGCCCTGTCCCTGTCGGGGGCGCTCGCGCTCACCGGCTGCGGGGCCGGGGACGGCATGGGCGGCGCGAGCAAGAGCGCCGACCTGTCCGACGGCGCGCGCCGGGAGGCGGCGCCGGGGGCGGTCGCGCCCGGCGCGGACGAGAAGGGCGGCACCGGCAGCGCCGGGAGCGCGGCGTCGAAGGGGCCGAAAGCGCCCGCTGTCCGCCCGCAGATCATCCGTACCGCCCAGCTGTCGGTGCAGGTGAAGGACGCGGCCGGGGCCCTGGCGTCGGCCCGCGCGGCCACCGTGGCCGCGGGCGGCTACGTGGGCAACGAGACCACCCGGCGCGACGTGTCCGGGGACGGCGGCTCCGCGCTGGTCTCGGAGGTGACGCTGCGCGTGCCGGCCGAGCAGTTCGACGGCCTGCTCGCCTCGCTGGAGGGCGGCGGGAAGCTGCTCAGCCGCAAGGTGTCGGCCCAGGACGTCACCCAGCAGGTGGTGGACGTCGAGAGCCGGGTGAAGTCGCAGCAGGCGAGTGTGGCGCGGGTGCGGGCGATGATGGACCGGGCCGGCGAGCTGAGCGACGTGGTCATGCTGGAAGGCGAACTGAGCCGCCGTCAGGCCGAGCTGGAGTCGCTGCTGGCGCAGCGGGACGCGCTGAAGGACCAGACCTCGCTCGCCACCATCACGCTGGAGCTGACCGAGCCGCAGGCGCGGCACGCGGGCGGGGACGAGGACGAGCCCGGTTTCCTGGACGCCCTGTCCGGTGGCTGGGACGCCTTCCTCGCGGTGCTGCGCTGGATCGCGCTGGTGCTCGGCGCGGCGCTGCCGGAGGCGGCTGCCGGGGCCGGGGGCGGGTCCGACGGGACCGTCAAGGCGGGCGTGCCCGCGGCGCGTGCCGCGGCCGACGGAGCCCCCGAGGTGACGGACCCGGCGCGCCCCGGACAGGACTGAACCCGCCCGCGCCCGTAGCGTGTTCGCAGGACACCGGCGGGCGAGGACGGGAGCGGACGATGGCGGCGGAACGACTGGTGGTCGTCGGGGGCGACGCGGCGGGCATGTCCGCCGCGTCCCAGGCCCGCAGGCTCCGTGGCGTGGACAACCTGGAGATCGTGGCCTTCGAGCGGTCGCCGTTCACCTCGTACTCGGCGTGCGGCATCCCGTACTGGATCGGCGGCGCGGTCTCCGGGCGGGACGAGCTGGTCGCCCGTACACCGGAGGAGCACCGGGCCCGGGGCATCGACCTGCGGACCAGGACCGAGGTCACCGAGCTGGACCTGGCCGGCCGGCGGGTGCGGGCCCGGGACCTGGAGACCGGCGAGGAGTCGTGGACCGGCTGGGACAAGCTGGTGCTGGCCACCGGGGCACGCCCGCTGCGGCCCCCGCTGCCCGGCATCGACGCGCCCGGCGTGCACGGCGTACAGACGCTGGAGGACGGCCAGGCGCTGCTGGACTCCCTGTCCGACACCGCCGGCCGCCGGGCCGTGGTGGTGGGCGCCGGGTACATCGGCGTCGAGATGGCGGAGGCGCTGACCGGGCGGGGCTTCGAGGTGACGGTGCTGCACCGGGGCGCCCAGCCGATGGCCACGCTCGACCCGGACATGGGCGGCCTGGTGCACCGGGCGATGAACGGCATGGGGATCGCCACGGTCGCGCGCGCCGAGGTCGTCAAGGTCCTCACGGACGGGGACGGCCGCGTCAGGGCGGTGGCCACCGCCGACGGCACGGAGTACCCGGCGGACGTGGTGGTGCTGGGCATCGGCGTGGAGCCGCGCACGGAGCTGGCCCGGGCGGCCGGGCTGCCGCTGGGCGACTCGGGCGGCCTGCTGACCGACCTGTCGATGCGGGTGCGCGGCCAGGAGGACGTCTGGGCGGGCGGCGACTGCGTGGAGGTGCTCGACCTGGTCTCGGGCCGGAACCGGCACATCCCGCTGGGCACGCACGCCAACAAGCACGGCCAGGTGATCGGCTCTGGCGTGGGCGGCGGCTACGCGACCTTCCCGGGCGTGGTCGGCACCGCGGTGAGCAAGGTCTGCGACCTGGAGATCGCCCGCACCGGGCTGCGCGAGAAGGACGCCCTGGCGGTCGGCCTGCGGTTCGTGACGGCGACGATCACGTCGACGAACACGGCCGGGTACTACCCGGGCGCGACGGAGATGACCGTGAAGATGCTGGCGGAGCGGCGGACGGGCCGGCTGCTGGGCGTCCAGATCGTCGGCGGCCCGGGCTCGGCGAAGCGGGTGGACATCGCGGCCGTGGCCCTCACTGCGGGCATGACGGTGGAACAGGTGGTGGCCCTGGACCTGGGCTACGCGCCCCCGTTCTCCCCGGTCTGGGACCCGGTCCTGGTGGCGGCCCGCAAGGCGGTCCACGCGGTGCGCGCAGCAGGGGTGTGACCCCGGCGGGGCGGGGAAGACAGCCTCGTACGCGCCGGGCTCAGGGGGGCGGATGGCGGAGACGACGGGGACGCGCCGTGCGGGAAGGACCGTCGGCAGCGCGGCCCTGACCGTCACGGTCGGCGTGGCGGTCAACCAGATCCTCAACGACGACAAGTTCAGCTGGACCTGGCTGTACGTGTCCCTGGCGGTGGCGGTGCTGGCGTTCCTGTACTCGGAAAGCGTGCCGCGCGCCCGTGCCGGCGACGGCCGCGGCAGCCGCCGGGTCTACCTGCGGCAGCTGCGGGCGGACGTGCGGGACATGGAAACGGTGGGCATCGCGACCCACGGCGAGTTCGTGCTGCGCACGCACCAGGTGTACGTGGACGTCAGCCTGGCCCCCCAGACGGTGCAGGCGACCGCCGGGGCGCCGTACCTGGGCGCGGTGTCCGAGCAGGAGACCGCCCCGGGCCGGCGCCGCTCCCTCGAATCCGTCCTCCGCGACGCCGAGGAGGGAACGGCCGCCCGGATCCTGGCGGTGGTCGGCGGTCCCGGCTCGGGCAAGACGACGCTGGCCCGCAGCACCGCCCTGTCCCTGTGCGAACGCGGCCGGCGTCCCTGGGCGCGTCGGCTTCCGGTGCTGCTCTACCTGCGCGACCACGCCGCCACGCTCCTCGCCGACGAGCCGCCGCACCTGGCGCAGGTGGCCGTCTCCGCGGGCTGGCTGGAGGGCAAGGTGTCCGCCGGCTGGCTGGAGCGCAGGCTCGATGCCGGCCGCTGCGTGGTGCTGCTCGACGGCTTGGACGAGGTCGCCGACCCCGCCGAGCGCGGCCGGGTGGCGGCCTGGGTCACCCGCCAGACACAGCGCCACCCCGACAACGTCTACGTGGTGACCTCGCGCCCGCACGGCTACCAGACCAACCCGCTGCCGGGCGCCGAGGTCCTCCAGGTGCGGCGGTTCACCGGAGACCAGATCTCCCGGTACCTGCACCAGTGGCACTACGCGATGGAGAGCCGGGCCCGGGCCCTCACCCGGCGCGCGGCCCGCGCGGCCACGGACGGCCCGCTGGCCCGCCTGCGCACCCGCGCCGACACCGACCGGCACGTACGGGCGGCCGCCGACCGGGGCGCGCGGGACCTGCTGGCCCGGCTGCGGGCCGAGTCGGCGCTGTACGACCTGGCCTCGAACCCCCTGCTCCTGACGATGATCGCCAACGTGCACCGCTACCGCGGTGAACTGCCGGGCACCCGCGCCGGCCTGTACGCGGAGATGTGCGACGTCCTGCTGCACCGCCGCTACGAGGACCGGGGCCTGCGCGACGCCACCGGCCTGAGCGGCCCGCACAAACAGCACGTCATCCAGCACCTGGCCCTGGCGATGATGCGGGCCAGGGTGCGGGACTGGCCCGCGGCCGACGCCGCGCGGGCGATCCGCCGCCCGCTGCGGCACGTACCCGGCAGCGTGCCGCCCGAGCTGTTCCTGGCAGAAGCCCGCAAGAGCGGCCTCCTGGTCGAGCGCGACCACGGCTTCTACGGCTTCGCCCACCTGACCCTCCAGGAGTACCTCGCCGCCGCCCTCCTCAGCACCCCCCGCGCCGACACCGGCCTGCTGACCGGCAACATCGGCGACCCGTGGTGGCGGGAGACCGTCCTTTTGTGGTGCGCGGGCAACGACGCCACCGACGTCATCACCGCCTGCCTGGACACCGGCACGGTCCCGGCGCTGGCCCTGGCCGCCGACTGCGCCGACCAGGCCGGGACGGTCGACCCTGCGGTCCGCGCCCGCCTGGAGACCAGACTGTCCCCGCCCGCGCTCGGGGAGCCCCACGACCCGTCCCGCGAGCGGCTCCTGGCCGGCATCCACGCCACCCGCTTCCTGCGGGACACGGTCCCGCTCGGCGAATCCGCGGCCCTGTGCCTGCGCCCCGTGCCGCGCGTCCTCTACGACTGCTTCGTCCGCCAGGAGGAGACCGACGGCCGCCACCACCCCTCTCGCCCGGACACCACCGGGTCCGGGGCGCACGCGAACGGCGGAGGGACGGACGACGGCCCCACGGTGGCCACGGGGATGCTCTCCGGCGACGCCGAGCGCTTCGTCGCCTGGCTCGGCTCCGTCACCGCCGGCCTCGTCCATCGGCTGCCCATGCCGGCGGAGCTTCCCCTGCGGGTTGACCCGGATGACGCCGAGGTGCATCCCGAACCGTCCGCCGGGCTGGCCGCCTTCGTGAACCGCCACACCGTGTGGGTGCGCGACGGCACGGAGACCGTCCTGCTCCGGCCGCCGGGCGTCCCCTGGCCGTTCCGGCCCCCGGCCGAACGGGTGCGGGCGGCCCCCGCCGCCGACCTCGGCGAAGCTGCCCGTCATCTGCGCCTGCTCTTCACCCATCGGCGGGAGGACGTGGGGTGGGAGAACTGGGCCGGAGTCCTCGCGACGGCGCTGGCGCTCGCTTCGGAGTCGCCCGGCACGCCCGCCACGGAACCGTGGGCACCCGTCCTGGCCCTCGCAGTCGCCCACGCCGCCGCCCGCGCCCGCGCGGCCGGCACCGCCGCCGCCCCCAGCGCCGTCCCGTACGTGGAGGACCTCGTCGCGTTGCTCACGTCAGACTCCGCCGACGACCCGGCCCGGGACTGGACAGACCTGGCCGACCGCGCCCACGATCGCGCCCGTGACATCGCCCGTGCTCTCGGCGAGGCGACGCACATCCCGCGGATCCACGCCTTGGAGGAAGCCCTGGCCGTCGCCACCGCGCTGGCCGGTCATCTCGCACGTGCCGCCTCGTACGGCCGGACGCTCGGCCCCGCGCGCGACCGCCTTGCCCGTACCCCCTCCGAACCACATGAGATCACGGCTGCCCTGGTCGTCGCCCTCGGCGTGCCCGCCGACCCGCTGCCCACCGAGGTTCGGTTCCCGGCCTTGGACCTCGCCCACGCCCGGGACCCCGGTCTCGCCGCACGGCTCGCTGCCGAGCTCGGTGGCCCGGGGGACGACGACACCCTCCTCGCCGACGCGCTCGACGAGACCCTCGACCTCGCGCTCGGCGCTCACACCGGGACGCTGGATGTCGTCCTCACGGCCTTCCGCACACTGCTCGGCGTGCCTCCCTGGCCTGGCGCCGAAGGGCCCGTGGTGCTCCGGAACCTCGGCATCTTCATGCAGGACGTCGGAGGCCAGTCGCTCGACTCCGAGTCTCCGGTGGACCCGGCCGCCACCCTGCGGCGTATCGGGATCCTTCTGCGGTCCGACCCGCCCGACGTGCCGCCGGGACTTCTCGACGACCTGAGACTCCTGGTGCGCCAGAGCCTCGGGCTCGTGACTTCCCTTCGCGACCGGAGACCGCACTTCGGCCCCCGCACCCCGGCCTGCATCCGGTTCGCGGTGCTCGCGGCGTTCACGGCGCTCCGCCTGGTCGACCGGGGCCACCACCCCGCAGCCAGGCTCCTGCACCTCGCGTGGCAGTCCCTGATCGCGCACGATCCCCCCACCGGCGCGGGCGTGGCGGACCCCAACCAGATCCTCGTGATCGTCCGCGACGACGCCCCGCCCGCGGAAAACGCGAACGTCCGCGCCGCCGGGGCGTGAGGCCCCGGCGGCGCGGACGGGCGAAGGGCAGACCGCGGCGGCTAGCGCTGCGTGCGCGTGTGGACGTACTCCACCAGGCGGGTCAGGGCGTCGGGGTCCGTGGTCGGGAGGACGCCGTGGCCGAGGTTGAAGACGTGGCCCTCAAGACCGGCGGCCGCGGCCAGGACCTCGTCCGTCTTCCTCTCGACGGCCTCCGTCGTGGAGAAGAGGACGGCCGGGTCCAGGTTGCCCTGGAGCGCCTTGCCGGGGCCCACCCGGCGGGCGGCCTCGTCCAGCGCCACCCGGTAGTCGACGCCCACGACGTCCGCGCCGGCCTCGCCCATCAGGCCGAGCAGCTCGCCGGTGCCCACGCCGAAGTGGATGCGCGGGACGCCGTACGAGGCGACGGACTCCAGGACCTTCGCCGACGCCGGCATCACCGAGCGGCGGTAGTCGGCCGGGGACAGGGCGCCGACCCAGGAGTCGAAGAGCTGGATCGCGGAGGCGCCGGCCTCGATCTGGACCTTCAGGAAGGCGGAGGTGATCTCGGCGAGGCGGTCGACCAGGTCGGCCCAGAGCTGCGGGTCGCCGTACATGAGCGCCTTGGTGTGCTCGTGGTTGCGCGACGGGCCGCCCTCGACCAGGTAGCTCGCGAGGGTGAACGGTGCGCCGGCGAAGCCGATCAACGGCGTGCCGCCGAGTTCACCCGTGAGCATGCCGATGGCCTCGGTGACGTACGGGACGTCCTCGGGGGTCAGGTCGCGCAGCTGTGCGAGGTCGGCGCGGGAGCGGATCGGCTGGGCGACGACCGGACCGACGCCCGGCTTGATGTCCAGGTCGATGCCGATGGCCTTGAGCGGGACGACGATGTCGCTGAAGAAGATCGCGGCGTCGACGTTGTGGCGGCGGACCGGCTGCAGCGTGATCTCGGTGACCAGGTCGGGGCGCATGCAGGACTCGAGCATCTGGGTGCCCTCGCGGACCCGGCGGTACTCGGGGAGTGAGCGCCCGGCCTGGCGCATGAACCACACGGGGGTGTGCGGTACGGGCTCGCGGCGGCACGCCTTCAGGAAGGCGGAATCGTACGTCTGGCTCTGCTGGCCCGCGGGCCGGTCAATGGCGCTCACGGTGCAAATCTTCGCACGTATGAAGAAGTGCCCGACCCGGGGCGGGTGTCCCTGCGCCGGACGGGGCCTCCTTCCGCCTAGTCTTCCCCGCATGGCTGCGGCTCAGGGACGATTTTCAGATGGCGCTGACGGTACTGACAGCGCGGAGGAGAGCTCCGTCCCGCTCCCGTTCCGGCGGGCGGTCGACGGCTTGAGGAAGGCGCGGCTGAGGCCGGGGATCGAGATCGACCCCACCGCACCGCCCAAGAGACTGGCCCCGCACGCCTACGCACTGGAGGCGGCGGTGGTCGAGGACGACGAGGACCTCGCCGACGGACGGCTGATCCTGCTGCACGACCCGGCCGGGCACGAGGCCTGGCACGGGACCTTCCGGCTGGTGACGCTCGTACGGGCGGAGCTGGAGCCGGAGATGGCGGCGGACCCGCTGCTGCCCGAGGTGTGCTGGTCGTGGCTGACCGGGGCGCTGGAGGCGCGGGGGCTGACGTACGGGGAGGCGAGCGGCACGGTGACCCGGGCCGGCTCGTACTACTTCGGCGGGCTGTCGGCGCGGAGACCGGCGACCCAGATCGAGATCAGGGCCTCGTGGACGCCGCGCGAGGGCGTGGGAGGGGTGCCGGACACGGCGGCCCACCTTTCGGCCTGGTGCGAGCTGCTGGCCCAGGTGGCGGGGCTGCCGCCGGCGGGCCCGGCCGACACGGCCGTGGTCTCCCTGCCACAGCGGCGCGGCCCGCACCACCCGTAGGACGCGGCCCGCACCCGGCGCGGGAAGCGGGCCGCACCCCGTGGGCGCGGCCCGCACCACCCGTGGGAGTGGGCCGCACCACCCGTAGGAGTGGTCCGTCCGGCCGTGCGTGCGGGGCACGTACGGCCGGATCCGACCGCATCGGCGCGGGCGGAGTGTCCCCCTTGCGGGGTTCTGATCACCCTACGATCGATCGCCCGTCCGAATTGCCCGAATTGTTACTCACCAAATCGTGATCATTCCCTAAAGCCGGGCGGGTGACGTGCCGAAGAGGTCAGTGACCATCCGCACGGTTCGCACCGGCTTCTTCCCCGAGCCGGCCGTCCCGCCACTCCCCAGGAGGCCTGGTGTCCGTTCTTCTCGAGCAGCCCGCAAGCCTGGTCGCCTACCGCCCGAACAAGCCGACGGCCATGGTCGTCGTGGCCGACCCGCGCGTCCGTTCCACCGTGACCCGCCATCTGTGGGCCCTCGGAGTACGTGACGTCATCGAGGCGTCGTCCATCGCGGAGGCCCGCCCCCGCGTCGGCAACCCGCGCGACATCTGCGTGGCCGACGTCCACCTGCCCGACGGTTCCGGTCTCACCCTGCTGTCCGAGACGCGCGCCGCGGGCTGGCCCAACGGCCTGGCCCTGTCCGCCGCCGACGACATCGGCGCGGTACGCAACGCCCTCGCGGGCGGCGTCAAGGGTTACGTCGTCACCGGTACGCGCACCAACCTCGGCCTGCCCAGCCGTCCCGGCGCCGCCCCCATCGGCGCCGCGGCGGCCCGGATGCACCGCCGCCCCCCGGGTGCCCCGAGCCACCCGGGCGGCTACCGCGAGCTGTCCGGCCGGGAGGTCGAGGTGCTCCGCCTCGTCGCCGAGGGCCAGTCCAACAAGGCCATCGGCGTCTCGATGGGCCTGTCCGCCCTGACCGTCAAGTCCCACCTCGCCCGGATCGCCCGCAAGCTGGGCACCGGGGACCGGGCCGGGATGGTCGCGGTCGCCCTGCGGACCGGGATCATCCACTGACCCCGGGTCCGCGAATACCCGGCATATCCACGGCAAACGGCCGGACAACGGCTTTACACAACGACCGCGCCCGTCGACGGAACGTTCCGGCGACGGGCGCGCCGTATCCACGGATACCCTTGACAGGTGACCGACGCCCAAGAGACCACACGTGACGCGACCACACCGCGCACCACCACCGGGGGCGGCCCTCCGGACGACGTCGTTTCTGCCGATGGGCTGCCGATCCCGTTGCTCGAACCCCGCGAGGGGATTCCGCCGGTGGTCGCCGACCAGGACGGCCTGGACCGGGTGATCGCGGCCTTCGCCGCGGGCACCGGCCCGGTGGCCGTCGACGCCGAGCGCGCCTCCGGCTACCGCTACGGCCAGCGCGCCTACCTGGTGCAGCTGCGCCGCGAGGGCGCCGGCTCCGCGCTGGTCGACCCGGTGGGCTGTCCCGACCTGTCGGGCCTCGGCGAGGTGCTCTCCGGCACCGAGTGGATCCTGCACGCCGCCACCCAGGACCTGCCGTGCCTGCGCGAAATAGGCATGGTGCCCAGCACGCTGTTCGACACCGAGCTGGCCGGACGGCTGGCCGGCTTCCCGCGGGTGGGCCTGGGCGCGATGGTCGAGAGCGTCCTCGGCTACGCCCTGGAGAAGGGCCACTCGGCCGTCGACTGGTCCACCCGCCCGCTGCCCGAGCCCTGGCTGCGCTACGCCGCGCTCGACGTGGAGCTGCTGGTGGACCTGCGGGACGCGCTGGAGAAGGAGCTGGACCGCCAGGGCAAGCTGGAGTGGGCCCGGCAGGAGTTCGACGCCATCGCCTCGGCCCCGCCCGCCCCGCCGCGCAAGGACCCCTGGCGCCGCACCTCCGGCATGCACAAGGTGCGCCGCCGCCGCCAGATGGCGGTGGTGCGGGAGCTGTGGAACACCCGCGACCGGATCGCGCAGCGTCGCGACGTCTCCCCCGGCAAGGTGCTGGGCGACGCGGCCATCGTCGAGGCCGCCCTCGCCCTGCCGCTGAACGTGCACGCGCTCGCCGCGCTGCCGGGCTACGGCCAGCGCATGGGACGGCGCCAGCTCGACCAGTGGATGGCCGCCGTGGACCGGGCCAAGGCCCTCCCCGACACCGAGCTGCCGCAGCCGGGCCAGACCCCGTCCGGTCCCCCGCCGCCGCGCTCATGGGCGGAGAAGGACCCGGTCGCCGCGGCCCGGCTCTCGGCGGCGCGGGCCGCCGTCTCCGCGCTGGCGGAGGAGCTGAACCTGCCGCAGGAGAACCTGATCACGCCGGACACGGTGCGCCGGCTGTGCTGGGAGCCCCCGCAGCGGGTGGACCGGGACACGGTGGCCGAGGCCCTCGCCGGCTACGGCGCCCGCCCCTGGCAGGTCGAGCAGGTGACCCCGGCCCTGGTCGGGGCCCTGACCTCCGCGCAGGCCTGACCCGCGACACCCCGAGAGCCCCCCGGCCATCCGTCCGGGGGGCTCTCGCATGGGGGGCCGGGACTCTCACGCCCGGGGGCGCCCCTACGGCACGGGCAGCGGCGTGACGTCGTCGTTGCCGTCCACGTGGAAGCTGCCCTTGTCCTTGCCGAACACCTTGCCGTGCTTGAGCCACTGCTTGGACATCGTGTGCAGGGTCGTCCGGCGGCCCTCCCAGGGCCACTGATGGCTGGCGCAGGACACCCTGAACATCAGCTTGTCCTGCCCCGGGACGGTCTTGTACAGCTCGGTGACGGACAGGCCCAGCGTGGTCACGGTCTTGTCCAGGTCGCCGTAGACGATGCACACCGGGACCTCGCCGCCGAGCACCCCGTGCAGCGGCACCGTCTGCTTGTTCCAGCCCCACCAGAAGGGCTGGCGCTGCCGGCTCACTCCCTCCGTCCGGCCGTCGGGCAGCACCTTGCCCCAGGTGCGCCCCTTGGTGTCGCTCGCCATGATCTCGGCCCAGACCAGGTCGACGAGGGCGTCGAGGTCGTCGCCGTGCTGGCCGGGGCAGTCCGTCCCGGCCTCGGCCTCCAGGGCCGCCTTCAGCCCCGCCTTCGTACCGAGGTTCATCGGGAACGGCGGGGTGTTCACCGGCATCGTGGACGGCGCACCGAACTCGGTCCCCGGCGCACTGGCCTGCCCGTCGGGCCGGAAGACCGGCGCCTGGAGGAACAGGCTGCGGACGTTCTCCTTGTGCTGGATGGCGTACGGGCCGAACGCGAAGGCCGCCGCCGAGTTGCCGATGAGGTCCGGTTTGCCGACCCCGGGGTGCACCTCCGTCCTGATGTACTCGACGACCCGGTGGACCTCGTCCCAGTCGCTCTGCGAGTTGTTCAGCTGGAACTTGTACTCCGGCGCGCAGGGGGCCGTGAGCGGCAGGTTGGGGTCCGTCACCCGGCTGTGGTGGGCCGGGTTCGCGTTGCACGGGTTGTCCATCCTCGGGCGGGGCGAGCGGCCCATGCCCTGGAGGTCCATGACGAACACGTCGTAGCCGGCGTGCGCCAGCACGCGGGACCAGCTGTAGTCGCCGGTGCCGATGTCGTACACCGCCAGGGCGGGCACCGTTCTTCCGTGCAGCATCAGGACGGGGCGGCGCTTGTCGATCGGGGTGCCCGGCGGGGTCCCGTCGTACTCGCGGACGAACAGGCTGACCAGCTCGTTCTCGTTCGCGGGGACGGTCGACTTGTGCTGGACGGCGTGGTCGGTGTGCTTGATGGGCATGCGGGACTCCCGTTCCGTCGGCGGCCGCCCCGGGGCGGGCGGCCGGGCGCGCCCAGGATCGGGGCCGCCGGGCCGCCCGGTCCCGGGACGGGCCGGGCGGGCGGCCGGGGACGACCCCATCGGGGCGTGTGGCCGGTCCGATCGGTCGGCGCGCGGCGGGGGCGCGCGGCGGTCGGGGTCCACCGTCCAGGTGTGACCTTCGCCGCTCCCGGGGCAGGGGCTGTCCACATGGGTTACCCGCAAGTAGCATGGGCGGGGTGAGCGCGCGCTCAGTCGCGGTGCGCGCTCCCGCGCAGCAGTGCCATCCCGCACCTGGAGGAGAGCCAACGTGCCTCGTACCGTCAGGGACGTCGTCTTCGTCGACGGCGTCCGCACCCCGTTCGGCAAGGCGGGCCCGAAGGGCATCTACCACGAGACCCGCGCCGACGACCTCGTCGTGAAGGCGATCCGGGAGCTGCTGCGCCGCAACCCGGACCTCGACCCCAAGAAGATCGACGAGGTCGCGATCGCCGCGACCACGCAGATCGGCGACCAGGGCCTGACGCTGGGCCGCACCGCGGGCATCCTCGCGGGCCTGCCGCAGTCGGTCCCGGGCTACTCGATCGACCGCATGTGCGCCGGTGCGCTCACCGCCGTCACCGCGGTCGCGGGCGGCGTGGCCTTCGGTGCGTACGACGTCGCCCTCGCCGGCGGTGTCGAGCACATGGGCCGCCACCCCATGGGCGAGGGCGTGGACCCGAACCCGCGCTTCGTCTCCGAGAAGCTGGTCGACGAGTCCGCCCTGTTCATGGGCATGACCGCCGAGAACCTGCACGACCGGTACCCGACGATCACCAAGCTCCGCGCCGACGAGTACGCCGTGCGCTCACAGGAGAAGGCCGCCAAGGCGTACGCCGACGGCAAGATCCAGCAGGACCTGGTCCCGATCTCGGTGCGCAACACCAACGAGGCGGCCGGTGAAACGGGCTGGGGCCTGGTCACCGCCGACGAGCCGATGCGCCCGGGCACCACGCTGGAGAACCTGGCCGGCCTGAAGACCCCGTTCCGTACGCACGGCCGGGTCACCGCGGGCAACGCCGCCGGTCTCAACGACGGTGCCACCGCCGCGATCATCGCGTCCGAGGACTTCGCCCGGGAGAACAACCTCCCGGTCAAGATGCGCCTGGTCTCGTACTCCTTCGCGGGTGTCGAGCCCGAGGTCATGGGCTACGGCCCGATCCCGGCCACCGAGAAGGCCCTGGCCCAGGCCGGCCTGACGATCGAGGACATCGGTCTCTTCGAGATCAACGAGGCCTTCGCCGTGCAGGTCCTCGCCTTCCTGGAGCACTACGGCATCGCCGACGACGACGCCCGCGTGAACCAGTACGGCGGCGCCATCGCCTTCGGCCACCCGCTCGCCTCCTCCGGCGTCCGTCTGATGACGCAGCTGGCCCGCCAGTTCGAGGAGCAGCCGCACGTCCGCTACGGCCTGACCACCATGTGCGTCGGCTTCGGCATGGGCGCCACGGTCATCTGGGAGAACCCGAACTTCAACGCCGAAGGAGACTCCAAGTGAGCACCACCGCTGAGCTCCTGAAGGGCGCGGCCGAGCTGTTCCCGGACGAGGTCGTCACGCAGGCGCACGTCCGCCACCTCGACCTGCCGTTCGGCGCGGGCCGCTTCGCCCTGATCACGCTGGACAACGGCTTCGACCACACCAAGCCGACCACCTTCGGCCCGCAGTCCCTCGCCAACCTGAACACGGCGCTGGACCAGGTCGAGAAGGAGGCCGCCGAGGGCTCCATCGTCGGTGCGGGTCTGACCGGCAAGCCGTTCATCTTCGCGGTCGGCGCCGACCTCAAGGGCGTCGAGCTGCTGAAGAAGCACGAGGAGGCCCTGGCCATCGGCAAGGGCGGCCACGACGTCTTCAAGCGCCTCGCGGGCCTGGCCGTCCCCACCTTCGCGTACTACAACGGCGCGGCGATGGGCGGCGGTGTCGAGGCCGGTCTGCACTGCACGTACCGCACGGTCTCCCGCGCGCTCCCCGCGTTCTCGCTGCCCGAGGTCTTCCTGGGCCTCGTCCCCGGCTGGGGCGGCTGCACGATCCTGCCGAACCTGATCGGTGCGGAGAAGGCGGTCTCGGTGATCATCGAGAACTCGCTCAACCAGAACAAGCAGCTCAAGGGCCAGCAGGTCTTCGACCTGGGCATCGCGGACGCCGCCTTCGACGGCGCCGACTTCCTGGAGCAGTCGCTGCTGTGGACCGCGAAGGTCCTCAAGGGCGAGACCGAGGTCGTCCGTCCCGAGATCGACCGCGGCGAGGGCTGGGACGCGGCCGTCGCCAAGGGCCGCGCCATCGCGGACTCCAAGGTGCACGGCGCCGCCCCGGCCGCGTACCGCGCCCTCGACATCATCGAGGCGTCCAAGGACGGCGACCTGCAGAAGGGCTTCGACGCCGAGGACACCGCGCTCGCGGACCTCATCATGGGCGGCGAGCTGCGCTCCGGCATCTACGCCTTCAACCTGGTCCAGAAGCGCGCCAAGCGCCCGGCCGGTGCCCCGGACAAGTCCCTGGCCCGCCCGGTCACCAAGGTCGGCGTCGTCGGCGCGGGCCTGATGGCCTCGCAGCTGGCGCTGCTCTTCCTGCGCCGCCTGGAGGTGCCGGTGGTCCTCACCGACATCGACCAGGAGCGCGTGGACAAGGGCGTGGGCTACGTCCACGCCGAGATCGAGAAGCTGCTCGGCAAGGGCCGTATCAACCAGGACAAGGCCAACCGCCTCAAGGGCCTGGTCAGCGGTGTCCTGGACAAGGCCGAGGGCTTCGCGGACGCGGACTTCATCATCGAGGCCGTGTTCGAGGAGATGACCGTCAAGCAGAAGGTGTTCGCGGAGGTCGAGGCGGTCGCCCCGGCGCACGCGATCCTCGCCACCAACACCTCCTCGCTGTCCGTCTCGGAGATGGCCTCCAAGCTCCGCCACCCGGAGCGCGTGGTCGGCTTCCACTTCTTCAACCCGGTCGCGATCCTCCCGCTCCTGGAGATCGTCCGCGGCGAGCAGACCGACGACGCCTCCCTGGCCACGGCCTTCGGCGTCGCCAAGAAGCTGAAGAAGACCGCGGTCCTCACCAAGGACGCCCCGGCGTTCGTCGTGAACCGCATCCTCACCCGCTTCATGGGCGAGATCCAGAACGTCATCGACGAGGGCACCCCGGTCGTCACGGCGGAGAAGGCCATCGAGCCGCTCGGCCTGCCGATGTCCCCGCTGGTGCTCCTGGAGCTCGTGGGCCCGGCCATCGGCCTGCACGTGTCCGAGACCCTGAACCGCGCCTTCCCGGAGCGCTTCACGGTCTCCCCCAACCTGAAGGCGGTCGTCGAGGCCGGCAAGCGCGGCTTCTACGTCTACAACGCGGAGAACGGCTTCAAGCCGGAGCTGGACCCCGAGGTCGCCGCGCTCCTCAAGCAGGGCGACTCCGTCCTGACCGAGGAGCAGGTACGGGACCGCGTCCTGGACGCCGTCGCGCAGGAGATCGGCCTGATGCTGGAGGAGGGTGTCGTGGCCGAGGCCCAGGACATCGACCTCTGCCTGATCACCGGTGCCGGCTGGCCCTTCCACCTGGGCGGCATCACGCCGTACCTGGACCGCGAGGGCGTCTCGGAGCGCGTGAACGGCAAGAAGTTCCTGGCCCCGGGCCTGGCGAGCGTCCCCGCCTGAGCCTGAACGGTGCCGTCCGGCTGCCCGCCCGTGGAACCGCCACGGGCGGGCAGCCGTCTTTCCGGGCAGCCGTGCCGGATCTTCGGGCGGCCGTACGGGACCGGGCGGGGGGACCCCGTACCGGATTGGGCCCCGTCCCGGGCGCGTGGAAGAATGCCCGGTCTCGCACCCACCAGGAGACCTGGTGCCACGTCAACCCGAGGCGGAAGGACGCCCCATGCACCGGCCGCGCACCCGGCTGTCCCGCCGCGCGCTCCTGATGGCCGGCGGCTCGGCCGCCGTCGTGGTCTCCGGCGGGCTGCTCGCCGGCCGGCTGGCCGGCGGCCCCGAGGAGCCCACCCGCGTCGGCGTGTTCGACGCGGCCGACACCACCGAGGTGCTGGCGCCCACCCGCCTCGCCCAGACCACCGTCGCCCAGTCCTTCGCCTTCGACGACACCCGCGGCGAGGTGTACACCGTCCAGCTCGTCCAGGGCGGGCTGCGCCTGCCGGATGAGGCGGAACGTTTCTCCAGCGAGGTGCGGGCCCGCAGCGGCGACCTGTGCGTCACCCGGGTCCCCGCGGACGGCGGCGACCTCCAGCACATGGTCCTGCGCGGCTTCGGGCACGGCGTCTCGATGGGCGTCCAGCCCACCCGCAGCGGCGTGTGGCTGTGGACCGAGTCGGACGCCGACCCCACGACCGGCTACGGGCGTGCCGTGGCCCGGATCCCCTTCGAGCCCGGCGCCGTGCTGGACAGCGACGACCCGTCGGTCCGTCACCACCGGCCGGTCCCCGGCTCGTTCGCGAACCAGCCCGTCTACGACGCCGTCGAGCACCGCGTGATGGTCGCCTACCAGACCGCGCGCAGGCCCGACCGGCAGTGGTACGCCGTCTACCCCGCGGACTCCTTCGCCGCCGGACGGTACGAGGAGCTGTACGCGGTCCGCCAGGCGGGCCGGGAGCCGGACGAGACCTTCCAGGGCTGCGCGCTGTACGGCGACCACGTGTACCAGGTGACGGGCAACGAGTTCACCGGCGGCAAGGGCGGCAACCCGCGCTCCTCCGGGGGCAACACCGTACTGTCGGCCGTCGACCTGCGCACCGGCCGGGTCGACGGCCGCGCTCCCGTCACCGCCGCGCTCTCGCTGCCCTACCGCGAGCCCGAGGGGCTGGCGGTGCGGGTGACGGACCGGCCCAGGCTCTGCGTGGGCTTCGCCACCGGCGACTCCGGCGACCGCAGGCTGGCCGTGCACGCCTTCGGCCCGGCGGGCGGCTGACCGGGACGCGGAAACCCCGTACCGGAGGGGCGGGGACCGCCCGGCTCAGGCGCCGGGCAGCGGGCGCCGGTCGGAGACCTCCAGGGTCAGGTTGCCGGCCTTGGTGGCGTACAGGTGGCAGACCGGCTCAAGTCCCATGGCGTCCGCGGGGCCGACGACGACGCCCTGCCGGCTGCGGTCGGTCACGGCGTCGCCGCGCGAGGACCCCAGCCGCACCTCCTTCGCGACCCCCTGGAAGGAGACGGAGAGGAAGACGTCCCACAGGCCCCCGGTGATGGGGCGGTGCCCGTCGGCGGCCGACAGGTCGATCCGCGCCTCCCACGAGGCGAGCCCGCGCTCGATCTTCGGCGAGGCCGCCTTCAGCTTGGGCGAGTCGAACGCGAAGGTGCGGAAGCGCAGTTCGGCGCCGGTGCGGCGCTCGCGGAGCACCACCCGGGTGTTCGGGTCCCGGGTCGGCAGCTGCTCGATGTAGGCGGTGCCCAGCAGCTGGAGGGTGGCGTCCGTCCAGGTCACCTTGGTGAGCTGGTGCCTGGCGCGCAGGGTGTGGGTGATCTCGTACCGGTCGTCGGGCACGCCCACGTCCGGGTCGCGGAAGTAGGGGTACTTCCGGAAGACCCGCCCGTTCTCGATGATCTGCTCGGGCTTCTCCTTGTCGAGCTCGTACGCGACGAGCCGCTCGGCCTCGGCGAACCGGCCCAGCCGGATCAGCTCCAGGCGGACGGAGAGCGGCCGCGGCAGCTTGGCGAACACGCCCGGGGTCCCGTACGCCTCCAGCAGTTCGCGGCACTCGGACATGACCTGCCAGCGCAGCTCGGTGTCCTTGCTGGCACGGTACGGGGCGCCGGTGGCCTTGCCGAGCTCCAGCTCGAAGTGGCGGGCCATCACGTGGTCGCGGCCGGGGCCCGGCGGGACCCGCTCGGCCACCATCTGCACGAGCTGCCGGGTGATGGCCATGCGGTCGGTGAGGGAGCCGCCGAACCGGGAGGCGTTGACCCCGGCGACCCGGCGGGCCTGCTGGACGCAGACGGTGTCCGCCACGACCGAGACGCGGTCGGCGTACAGGTACGCGAGGGCGGTGAAGGCCACCTCCTCACCCAGCCGCCAGTCGGCGGGGAAGCGCAGGAAACAGCGCTCGACCAGGGTGCGGCGGAACAGCTTGTCGGGGCTGAGGGACCAGTAGACCCGGGAGGCGAAGACGTCCGCGTCGGCTGCGTTGCGGGCGAACATCGACGTGCCGACCTTCTGGCCGTCCAGGCCGGCCACCTTGCCGAGCACGATGTCGGCCTCGTTCTGGTCGGCGGTGGCGACCATCCGGCGCAGCGCGCCGGGGGTGAGCCGGTCGGTGCCGCTGAGGAAGAACAGGTGGCGTCCGGTGGCCTGTTCGATGCCGGTGTTGCGGGCCTCGGCGGGCGTCTCGGACGGCGGGAGGGCGGCGAACCGGAGGAAGCCGGGGTACTGGACGGCCCACTGCTGGAGCAGTTCGCGGGAGCCGTCCTGGGAGCCCCGGTCGAAGGCCAGCACCTCGACGCGGAAACCCTCCTCGGCCTGGGCCAGCACCGAGGTGAGGCAGTCTGCGAGGCCGGGCAGGGCGTTCGCCGCGTCGATGACGACGCTGACGTCGGGCTGGTCCTGGGGGTTCACGGGGCGGTTCACCATCTTCGTCGCGTACGGGGCCTGGGCGGCCGGGGTCCGGGGCCGGCGGCGGGGCCGGTCAGCCGGTGCGGGCTTCGGGCGGCCAGGGCAGTTCGCCGATGATCTTCGGCTGGCGCCAGGGCAGGTGGGCGGTGGTGCCCGCGCCGTTCGCGCCGGGCGGGGTCAGCAGGCCGGGGGTGGCCGACAGGTCGCCGACGTACACCACGACCTGTCCCTCGGCCGTCTCGCCGTGCGGGGACCGCAGGGTGTAGGCGAAGCCGTCGTACCCCTGGGCGCCGGGCGCGGCCTGGTAGGCGAGGACGCCCTCGGGGGTGACCGAGACCGTGCCGTGGCGCGCCTGGCCGTGGCCGGTGAGCGCGGTGCCCGGGGGCATGCCCTGGCGCGGGTCGAGCAGGGCGGGCAGGTGGGCGGTGTGGGGGGCGACGTTCAGGGCGCGGCCGGGTACGTGGAACCGGCGGATGCGCACGCCGAGGTCGGCCAGCGGATCGGTGCGGACGAGCTTGCGGGGCTCCTCGCCGGGCACGGCGGCGGAGATGGCCGGGCGCAGCACGGGTTCGGCGGTCTCCGGCCGGATCCGCAGCGTGAGGTAGCCGGTCTCGGCGGCGCCGCCCTGGGCGCGTACCCGGTAGGCGTGGCGCTCGGGGAGGTACTCGACGCCCTGGACGGCGAGGACGTCGGCGGCCTCGCCGAACCCGAAGGGGCGGGTGTCGAGGTAGCCGTAGGCGTGCCGGGCGCCCGGGGCGGCCTGGACGGTCAGCGCGAGGCGCAGGGTCTGGCCGGGGGCGGCGGAGAGGGCCGGGTGGACCTCGGAGTGGACGGCGGCGACGGCGGAGTTGCCGGGTCGGCCGGGCTCGGCCACCTTCACGACTGTGAGCAGGTAGGTCACTTCATCACTCCCGGCTTGGCGACCCCGGGGCCGCTGGGCGCGCGGACGGCACCGGCGACCCGGGACTTGGCGTCCTCGGTGGGCGCGGCGACGCGTTCCTTGGCGCGCCGGTCGGACTCGGCGACGGAGACCCAGCCCATCTCCTCGGCGGTGAACTCCGTGCGGTCGAGTCCGGTCACCTGGTGGGCGGGGATCAGCCCCTGGTCGCGCATGGCGCGGGCGATGAACCGGGCGAACTCGGTGCAGCCCTCGGCGCGGCAGTGGGTGTCGTCCCAGCCCTTGATGTTGGCGAGCGGGTTCTCGTACTGGCGCAGGTGGGTGAAGAGGTCCTTGCTCACGTCGGGGCCGAGGGCCTCCCACCACTCCAGGCTCTGGGCGTAGAGGTCGATGAGCGGGGTGGAGGTGTCGGCGGCCACCTCGCGCATCGCCATCGGGTAGGTGGTGATGTAGCGGATGAGGTTGTCGTGCTTGTCGAACTTCCGCCGCTCGTGCGTCATGACCAGGACGGGGTGGGCCTGGTGCTCGCGGGTGAGCTGGACCATGGCCTTCAGGTACAGCTGGTAGTCGGCGTGCGGGCCGGCGTACAGGCCCTTGCCCGGCTTGTAGTCGACCTGGCCGAACGTGATGATCACGTAGTCGCCGGGGCTGACGTTGTTCAGGATCCACTGGAACCGGCCGCGGTCGAAGAAGCTCATCGAACTGGCGCCGGCGCGCGCACAGTTGACGATCTCGACGTCGGGCGTGAAGAACAGCTGGAGCATCTGGCCCCAGCCCGCCATCGGCAGGTAGTCCACGCCGCGGGTGATCACCGTGGAGTCACCCGCGAGGAAGATCCGCCGCCGGGGGCCGCCGTGCCCCTGCATCGCCGTCATCGCGCTCAGATCCCCTCGGCGTCCTCTGCATCGGCGTCGCGCTCGTCGCCCTTGGCGAAGGCGTCGGCGAGGTCGCCCTCGGGCACGGCCACCGTCTTGAAGGGGTCCTGCCGGCGTACGTCGATGACGTGGCCGGTGAGCTGCGAGATGAGCACGTCGACCGAGGTGCGGGCGACGGACTCGGAGGTGAGCAGCGAGTCCGCGGGCTCGTCGCCGAAGGCCTTGGTGCGCATCGGGGTGCGGGTGCGCTCGGGGTTGACGCAGTTGACGCGGATGCCGTCGGCGGCCCACTCGTCGGCCAGGGCCTGGGTGAGGTTGACGGTGGCGGCCTTGGCGGAGGAGTAGAGGCTGTAGCCGGCACGGCCGCGGGTGTAGCTGCTGGAGGTGTAGAGCAGCAGCTGGCCGCGGGTCTTGGCGAGGTACTGGTGGGAGGCGCGGGCGATGTGGACCGGGGCGAGGTAGTTGACGAGCGTGGCGCTCTCGATGGTCGCGTGGTCGGTCTCGGCGAGCTTGCCGGTGCGCAGCACGCCGGCGGTGTTGACGACGTAGTCGATGCGGCCGGCGCTCTCGTACGCCTCGGCGAGGGCCTTCTCGACGTGGGTGGGGTCCTCGACGAAAGTGCCGGTGCCGGAGCGGCTGAAGCGGAAGACGGTGGCGCCGTAGGACTCGGCGAAGTCGGCTATGTCGGCACCGATGCCGTAGCTGGCGCCGAAGACGACGAGGGAGGTGCCCTGGAGGGCGGCGCGGTAGGTGTCGTCGTCGCCGTGGGCGGGCGCGGCCTGGTGGGCCAGCTGGAAGAACTTGTCGGCGATGAAGATGTCGACCGGGTGGGTGACCTTCATGTTGTGCTCCTCGCCCTCGACGACGTGCACGGGCACATCGGGGAGGTAGCGCAGGACCACGGAGCAGTCGTCGGTGGCCTCGAAGTTCGGGTCGCCGGCGGCCACGGCGTAGGCGCGGCGGATGGTGGAGAGCAGGAAGGCCTGGGGGGTCTGGCCGCGGCGCAGCCGGGAGCGGTCCGGGATGTCCGTGATGAACTCGCCGTCCTCGCCGTGGGTGCGGGTGACGATGATGGTGTCGGCCGAGGGGATGGCGACGTCGACGGCCTCGTACTTGTCGAGGGCGGCGACGCAGTCGTCGATGACCCGCTGCGAGAGCAGGGGGCGGACGGCGTCGTGGAAGAGGACCTTGGGGTCGGCCTCGCCCTCGGCGAGCCCGGCCGAGATGGCGTCGATGGCCCGGCAGGTGGTCTCGTTGCGGGTGGAGCCGCCGGCGATGACGCGGCTGACCTTCCGCAGACCGGCCGCGGCGACGATGGCCTCGACGTCGGCGACGTAGTCGGGGTGCATCACGACCATCACCTCGTCGACCGAGGAGGTCTCCTCGAAGACGGCGAGGGTGTGTTCGAGGATGGTGCGCCCGGCGATCTTGACGAGCTGCTTGGGGATGGCGAGACCGACCCGCTGGCCGGTGCCGCCCGCGAGGACGACTGCGATCGTTCGGGCAGTGAGGGACAAGACGACTCCTCGGCTCTGCTGTCTGGTGAAGGGGTGGGCGCCGGCGCGGGCCCGAGCGGTACGGGCAGGCCCTGGAGGGGCCTAGAAGTACTGCTCCATGGAGTTCGGGTGGTGTTGCCTGATCACGCGGATCGGCATGGTGGCGTCGTGCATGACCGTCTGCCCCCGGGTGAACGGGTTGGCCAGGATCGGTTCGGCGACGTCGCCGGGCGGGAACTTCTCGGAGGCCTTGGTGAACAGCGCGTTGACCGCGTCGTTGAAGCGGACCATCGAGTCGCCGTCGCCGAGGAGGTAGCGCTTGAGGATGGCGCGGTGGTCGGCGAGCCGGTCCCGGCCGCCCGAGCGGGCGGCGTCGACCCCGGTCTGGAGGTCGGCGCAGGACGGGCCGAGGATGTAGGCGGCCGAGGCGGCGGGGTTGAGCTGCTTGAACAGCTCGGGGTCCATGTCCGAGGGGTTGCAGACGACGTACGGCTTCTCGCTCTGCACGAAGTCGGAGACGACACTGGAGATGTCGCTGATCATCATGTCCGACTCGTTGTAGCAGCTGTAGAGCGAGGGCAGCTGGCCGGTGACGACCTGGTGGCGGTCGTGGCCGCGCGACTGCCAGAAGGTGTCGTGCCACTCGCCCTGGAGCTGTTCCCAGGACTCCTTCGGCGGCTTGGCGAGGGCGGCGCGGTCCTTGTCCCAGATGCCGTAGACGCCGACGACGGTCCAGGCCTTGAGCTTGCCCATGCGCCCTTCGAGCTCGGCGAGCCGCTTGTCGCCCTGGGCCATCGCCTTGGCGGCGGCCCCGGCCTGCTTCTCGCGGCGGGCGTTGTCGGCCTCCAGCATCGCGATGATGCGGCGGTGGGCGCGGGTGGCCTGGATGGAGCGCTTGCCGGTGAGGGGGTGGGGCTTGTAGATGACGCGGACCGGCTGGTCGAGGTTGAGCAGCATCCGGATCATCTTCTCGCCCATCAGGACGAGGGAGGTGTGGTACGGGTCGGCGGTCCAGCCCTCCCAGGTGGGCGCGTACATGATGGTGGTCATGTGCTCGCGCGGCCGGGGGCCGACGGTCTCGACGGCGCTGAGCTGGGGACGGCCCACGCGGACCAGGTCGGCGGCGGGGATGGTGCCGCGCAGGCGCTGGTAGCGGTCCTCGCCGGCCTCGCCGGCGGTCCAGATCTCGTCGTAGACCTTGCTGACGCGGTTGGAGCTGGCGAGCTTGTCGCTGTCGCCGTGGCCGATGAAGACGTGCTTGGCTTCGGCGATGCGGAGCATGTGGACGTTCTTGCCGGCGTTGGCCGGGTAGAGGATGACCCGGGCCTCGGGCAGCTCCAGCAGCGAGAGGTCGTCGGCCTTGGGTATGCAGACCACCGGCAGCGGGGTGTACGCGAGGAAGCGCAGGGTGGTGACCTCGCGCAGCACGATCAGGGGGCGGCGGCCGAGGCGGGCCAGCGTGTCCAGCCACATGTTGACCTGGTAGGCGGAGTCGCGCGCACCGGCGGCGTAGCTGAAGTACAGGACCACTTCGGGCTTGTACTTCGCGACCTGCTGGTTGAGGATCTTGAAGGTCCGCTCGTGGCTGGGGACGCGGCGGCACTGGCTCACCGTCGGCAGCAGCATCAGCATGCCGACGACCGCGAGGGTGACGGCGAGGGCGACGCCGAGCACGCCGAAACCGATGATCTTCGTGTAGTGCGAGGCGAGGGCGCCGGCGATGACCGCGGTGTCCAGGTACAGGAGCTTGCGCTCGTGGCTCTTGAACGCGATCGGCGGGGGCGGCTCCGGCATGTTCAGCTTGCTCAGGTCCAGGTTGCGCACGCGGACCGGCAGCGCACGGCGGCGCTTGATGAACATGCAGAGGAACGTGCAGACGAGGCGCAGCGAGTGCACGGCGACGAAGCCGAGGAAGACGACGACGAACGCGTCGCCGTCGATGCCCGCGACGCCGCGCAGCATCACCAGGACGGAGAGCTCGCGCACCAGGACGCGGATGGACAGGCCCCACTTGAGCTTGCCGAGGAACCTGATGAGGTCCGGCTCGTGCTTGTGGAGGTGGATGTCCGAGAGGTAGCTGAGCGCGAGGGCGCCCGTGAAGACCCAGAAGTACCCGAGCACGGCCGAGACCAGCATGGCCAGGTAACTGCCCAGCAGCGTGAGAAGGACAAGCACGTTCTTGTCCTTGCTGATCTCCGCATGGCGGATCAGCGCGGCGATCACAGTCGTCCTCTTCTCTCGTCGGCGCTGCGGACACCAGGCAAAAGAGTCAGAAGGGGAGGCGGCTGAGGCCACATCAACAGGACGGAGAAGCACCCGCGGTGACGGTCAGGCCGAGTTCCCCGCGTCGACTTCCAGCCTTCACCTCAGCTTTACCTGGAGTGAGGAATAGTACCCGCCGGATTGTCACGGGCATGTAACCGCCGGAATAACTCGGGCAACCCGGACAGCCGTCACACCGTCCGCACCGACCCCGGGGCCGCTACCCGATGGTCTCCCACGCTGCGAAGTCAAGGGCCTGACCCGGTATCTGCCGGGTCACCTCAAGACGCCCGGAAGGGGACAGTGTGGCGATCATCACCCGGCCGGTGCGGTCCCGGACGACCGCGGGCGGTACGAGAGTTCGCCGGCCGGTCGGCGACCACCACACCCCCGATTCCGGCGCCCCGTCGACGTACGTGCCGATGGCACACGTCCCCCGCTCGTCCTCGGCCGCCAGCACCGTGCAGCTCCAGCCGCCCACCGGAACCCCCTGGACACCGGTGATACGCCCGGTAACCCCCGGCGCGTTGAGGCCCGCGGGACCCTGCGCGCCCCACCGCCACTCGCACGGCTCGCCCGTCTCGGCGTACCGGTAGCGCAGCGCGCCCGCGTCCGGAGCGGCGGCCAGGGAGCCGGGCGCCGGGTGCACGGGCACTCGCCGGTCCTCGGCCCAGGCGCCGTCCGGCCCGCCGCGGTGCCAGCGGACCGTCCCCGCGTGGTCCCGCAGCCGCGCGTACAGTTCGACGCCGCCGTCGGGCACGCGCAGCGCGGCCAGGTCCTCGGAGGCCCGGGTGCCGCGCAGCAGGGTCCAGCCCGACCAGGCGCCGTTCTCCCGCTCGTAGCAGTGGTTGAGGGTGTGCAGGTCGTTGCGGAGGAAGAGGTGCAGGGTGCCCGCGCCGTCGCAGACGGCCGCCGGCATGCCGATGAACTTGCCGCGCTCCGGCTCCGAGCGGTGCGGGTTGTTCTTCACGTGCCAGGGCCCGAGCGGCCGCCCGGTCTGGTACTGGAGGGCGCCGACCACCTCGGTGCTCCAGTCGGCACCCGCGGTGGTACGCCGCAGCCCGAGCAGCCGCGCGTACCCGTCCGGCCCCTGTACGACGGTCAGCCCGGGCAGCAGGCGCGGCACCGGCAGCAGCTCCGGGCCGCCCCACCGCCCGTCGGCGCCCTCGGTCCAGCGCACCACCGCGCCGGGCACCGGCAGGTACGCGGTGACCCGGCCGTCGGTGCCGCGCACCGCCCACCGGAGCGGCGCCGGGTAGCGCGGCCGCGAGGCGACGGCGGGCCAGGCGTCGTGGTCGACGACCCGGCAGTCCGTGAACACCGGGGTGCCGGTGGCGCGCTGGTACTCCTCCACCGCGTCCAGCACCGCCAGCGCCAGCTCGCTCTCCCAGGCCCCGGCGGCCCCGCCGTCGCGCACCGCGTGCGGGTCGCCGGTGACGACCCGGTCCGGCCGTACGGCGTACAGCTCCCGCAGCAGGGTGTCCGCGAGGCCCTCGGGGCGCAGGGGGCGCGGGGCGGCGTCGGCCGGGCAGCCGCGCCGGGTGGCCTCGGCGGCGGCGTGCGCGTACGCGGACCGGTCCTCGGCACCGCCGGCGTCCGGGCACAGCGCGGTGACCGCACCGGGCCCCCGCTCCTCCCCCAGCAGCACGGCGGCGGCCCGCACATGGGGCGCGACCAACAGGACGCGGGTGCCCGCGTGCGCCGGCGCTGCGCCGTCCAACCGGGGTTCTGCGGTGCGCACACCCTCGGTTCGGCTGTCGACTGCGCGCACTTGCCCCTCCCGGTTCCCTTTCCCGACACAACGGGTTCGTCTCGCGGTACCCGCGAGCACGATAAGGGCACTCCCGTTCGACGTGCACGTTTGCCTATAGTTCTCGGGTATCGCTCCACGGCCGCAGCGTGCAGACCCCCGGCTCCGCTGCCGGAGAGCGAATGACCGCCCGGTCCCCCGCAGAGGTGGCGGTCGCCTCACCCACACGACCGATCACCGGGATCGAAGGACTTCAGACGGCATGACTCAGGCAACCGAAGCACCGCCGCGTTCCCGCCGGGCCCCCCGCAAGAGCAGCCGGGGCGGCAAGGCATTCAAGATCATCCTGCTGGCCCTGCTCGTCCTCGTCCTCGTCGGCGGCGGCGCGCTCTGGTGGATGTACAGCCACCTCAACGGCAACATCGACAGCGTGGACCTGGACAAGGCCATCGGGGACAACCGCCCGGAGAAGGTGGTGGCCGGCGCCCAGAACGTCCTGGTCCTCGGCTCGGACTCGCGCAGCGGCGCCAACGGCGACCTCGACCACGGCGACGTCGGCGGTACCGCCCGCTCCGACACCGCGATGCTGATGCACATACCCGAGGGCCGGTCCAAGGTGACCGCGGTGAGCATCCCCCGCGACACCCTGGTCACCCGGCCCGAGTGCAGGAAGAAGGACGGCGGGACGCTCCCGTCGAAGAAGCGCGTGATGTTCAACTCCATCTACACCGTGGCCGGTCCGGCCTGCGTGGTGAACACGGTGGAGAAGATGTCGGGCGTCCGCATCGACCACTTCGTGGAGATCGACTTCGCCGGCTTCAAGGGCCTGGTCGACGCCCTCGGCGGCGTCACCGTCACCACGGACAAGCCGATCCACGACACCAAGGGCGGCTTCACCCTGGAGCCCGGCACGCACAAGCTCAACGGCACCGACTCGCTGAAGTTCGTCCGCACCCGCTACGGCTACGGCGACGGCAGCGACCTCGGACGCATCGGCCTCCAGCAGCAGTTCATGCTCGCGATGCTGACGGAGATCAAGAAGCAGGACGCCCTCGGCAGCCCGGCGCGCCTGTACAAGCTCGCCGACGCCGGCACCAAGTCCCTGACGACCGACTCGGACCTGGCCTCCCTCACCGCCCTGGCCGACTTCGCCAAGTCCATGAAGGGCGTCGACGCGAGCACCATGGAGACCATCATGCTGCCGGTGGCCTACGACAAGGTGGACCCCAACCGCGTGGTCGTCGCGGAACCGCAGGCCACCGACCTGTGGGCGGCCGTGCGCGAGGACCGGAAGATCCCCGCCTCCGCCAAGAAGTCCCCCGCGACGGGCGGCTGACGGACCGCCGGACACCCCGTCCGGCCCGGCACGTACGCAGCGTGGCCCCCGCCTGTCGGACAGGCGGGGGCCACGTCGCGTGCGGCTCAGACGCGGCCGCGCTCGTTCATCCGGCTGTGCGAGCGCCCGTACAGGAAGTACACGGCGAAGCCGATCACCATCCAGATGGCGAACCGCAGCCAGGTCTCCCCCGGCAGGTTGAGCATCAGCCAGACCGACGCCGCGATGGACAGGATCGGGATCACCGGCACCCAGGGGGTGCGGAAGGCGCGGTGCAGGTCCGGCCGGGTGCGGCGGAGGATGATGACGCCCAGGGCCACCACCACGAAGGCGAACAGGGTGCCGATGTTCACCAGCGTCGCCAGCTCGTTGATGCTGGTGAAGCCCGCGACGATGGCGATGACGACACCGAGCAGGATGGTCGGCCGGTACGGCGTCCTGAAGTGCGGGTGGGTGACCGAGAAGAACCGCGGCAGCAGCCCGTCACGGCTCATCGCGAAGAACACGCGGGTCTGGCCCAGCAGCAGGATCATGCAGACCGTGGTCAGACCGACGGCGGCGCCGAAGCTGATGATGCCGCCGTACACGGGATGCCCCGCCGCCTTGAAGGCGTCGGCCAGCGGGGCGCTGGTGGACAGCTCCGTGTAGTGCTGCATGCCGGTGACCACCAGTGAGACCGCCACGTACAGCACGGTGCAGATGAGCAGGGAGCCCAGGATGCCCCTGGGCATGTCCCGCTGCGGGTGCTTGGTCTCCTCGGCGGCGGTGGCCACCACGTCGAAGCCGATGAAGGCGAAGAAGACCACGGACGCGGCCGTGAAGATGCCCATGACGCCGAAGTTGGTGGGCTCGTAGCCGAACATCAGCTGCACCAGCGGGGCATCGAGCCCCGAGCCGCCCTCCTGCTTGACGGCGGGCGGGATGAACGGCGAGTAGTTGTCGCCGACGATGAAGAACAGGCCCGCGATGATCACGATCATCACCACGGTGACCTTGATGGCCACGACCAGCGCGGTGATCCGCGCGGACAGCTTGACGCCCACCACCAGGATCACCGTCAGCACCAGCACCAGGAGGAAGGCCAGCAGGTCGAAGGTGCCCCCTGGCACGTCGGGCCCTTCCAGGGCCCGTGGCAGGTGCCAGCCCGCGTTGTCCATCAGCGACCGGACGTACCCGGACCAGCCGACCGCGACCACCGCCGTGCCCAGCGCGAACTCCAGCACCAGGTCCCAGCCGATGATCCAGGCGGGCAGCTCGCCGATCGAGGCGTAGCTGAAGGTGTACGCCGAACCGGCGACCGGCACGGTCGAGGCGAACTCGGCGTAGCAGAGGGCGGCCAGGGCGCAGGCGACACCGGCGGCCACGAAGGCCAGGGCGGTGGCGGGACCCGCGGTCTCCTTGGCCACCTTGCCGGTCAGCACGAAGATGCCCGTGCCGATGATGACGCCGACGCCGAAGACCATCAGGTCCCAGGCCGACAGGGACTTCTTGAGCGCGTGCTCGGGCTCCTCGGTGTCCAGGATGGACTGCTCGACCGTTTTGGTCCGGAACATGCCGTCGGCCCGGCCGGGCCGCCCTGGTCCCGTGTCATGCTGCGTGCTCACCGGCGTACCTCCACGCACTCGTCGTGATGGCCATCATGGGAATCCGGGCGGCCCGGGACGGCTTGGTGGGGCTCCGTACGGGTGCTTTTCACGCGAATGGGCCGGTCGGACCACCCATTAAGGGTGACCCGACCGGCCCTGATGCTCAAGGCGGGATCCCGTCAGGACCCGCCGTCCGGAGTGCCGGAGGCGTACGCACGCCCCGGCGCCGGGGCGCGGCGCCGCGTCAGTCGGCGGCGGCCTCCACGGCCTCGCTGTCGAAGCGGCCGTCGAGCTTGGCCACCAGGCCGGTGACCTGGCGGGCGATGTCGGGCGCGGTCAGCCCGATCTCGGCCATGACTTCGGCGCGGGAGGCGTGGTCGAGGAACCGCGGCGGGATGCCGAAGTCGCGCAGCGGCATGTCCACGTCGGCGTCGCGCAGGGCCTGGGCGATGGCGGAGCCCACGCCGCCGACCCGGCTGTTGTCCTCCACGGTGACGACCACGCGGTGGCGCTCGGCGAGCGGGGCCATGGCCTCGTCGACCGGCTTGACCCAGCGCGGGTCGACGACGGTGGTGGAGATGCCCTGCCGGTCGAGCAGGTCGGCGATCTCCAGGCACATCGGGGCGAGCGCGCCCACGGAGACCAGCAGGACGTCGGGCCGGTCGGTGCCGGCCTCGCGGAGCACGTCCATGCCGCCGACGCGGCCCACGGCCGGTACGGCCGGGCCCACGGCGCCCTTGGAGAAGCGGACCACCGTGGGGGCGTCCTTGACCTCGACGGCCTCGCGCAGCTGGGCGCGGACCTGGTCGGCGTCGCGCGGGGCGGCGAGCCGCAGGCCCGGCACCACCTGGAGGATCGACATGTCCCACATGCCGTTGTGGGAGGGGCCGTCGGTGCCGGTGACGCCGGCCCGGTCCAGGACGAAGGTGACGCCGCACTTGTGCAGGGCCACGTCCATCAGGACCTGGTCGAAGGCGCGGTTGAGGAAGGTCGCGTACACGGCGAAGACGGGGTGCACGCCGCCGGTGGCGAGGCCGGCCGCGGAGACCGCGCCGTGCTGCTCGGCGATGCCGACGTCGTACACGCGGTCCGGGAAGGCCTTGGCGAACTTGTCGAGGCCGACCGGCTGCAGCATCGCGGCCGTGATGGCCACGATGTCCTCGCGCTCCTTGCCCAGGGCCACCATCTCCTCGCCGAAGACGGAGGTCCAGTCGGCGCCGGAGGAGGCGATCGGCAGGCCGGTGTCCGGGTGGATCCTGCCGACGGCGTGGAAGCGGTCCGCCTCGTCCTGGAGGGCCGGCTGGTAGCCGCGGCCCTTCTCGGTGAGGCAGTGGACGATGACCGGGCCGCCGAAGCGCTTGGCGCGGGTGAGGGCGGACTCCAGGGCCGTGATGTCGTGGCCGTCGATGGGGCCGACGTACTTCAGGCCGAGGTCCTCGAACATGCCCTGGGGGGCGATGAAGTCCTTCAGGCCCTTCTTGGCGCCGTGCAGGGTCTCGTACAGCGGCTTCCCGACGACCGGGGTGCGCTCCAGGATGTCCTTGCCGCGGGCCAGGAACCGCTCGTACCCGTCGGTGGTGCGCAGGGTGGCCAGGTGGTTGGCCAGGCCGCCGATGGTCGGCGCGTACGAGCGCTCGTTGTCGTTGACGACGATGACCAGCGGGCGGTCCTTGGCGTCGGCGATGTTGTTGAGCGCCTCCCAGGCCATGCCGCCCGTGAGGGCGCCGTCGCCGATCACGGCGGCGACGTGGTGGTCGGCGCGGCCGAGCACCTCGTTGGCCTTGGCCAGGCCGTCGGCCCAGCCCAGCACGGTGGAGGCGTGCGAGTTCTCGATGACGTCGTGCTCGGACTCGGCCTGGGCCGGGTAGCCGGACAGACCGCCCTTCATCTTCAGCCGGGAGAAGTCCTGGCGGCCGGTGAGCAGCTTGTGCACGTAGCTCTGGTGGCCGGTGTCCCAGAGGACCTTGTCCTTCGGCGAGTGGAAGACGCGGTGGAGCGCGATCGTCAGTTCGACCACGCCGAGGTTGGGGCCCAGGTGCCCGCCGGTCTTGGAGACCGCGTCGACCAGGAAGGACCTGATCTCCGCGGCCAGCTGGTCCAGCTGCTCCGGGCTGAGCCGGTCCAGATCGCGCGGTCCCGTGATGCGGGTCAGCAGCACCCGTGCCTCCTTGCAGTTGCTTGCTGGTCTGTCGAGTCTAATGTTCCACGCCGAAGTGCCCGGTACCGCGTCCGCGGTACCGGGCACTCGACGGTGTGCCCCGGGCCGCCGGAGCGGCCCTTTCCGGCCGCGCTAGGCGCGTCCGGCCGTCTTCTGGGTCTTGCGGGTGACGGAGTCGATCACCACGGTGGCCAGCAGCACCGCGCCGGTGATCATGTACTGGATCGGGGTGGCGATCCCCTCCAGGGCGAGACCGTACTGGATGGACGTGATGACCATGACGCCGAGGAGGGCGTTCCAGGTGCGGCCGCGGCCGCCGAAGAGGCTGGTGCCGCCGATCACGGCCGCCGCGATCACGTTCATCAGCAGGTCGCCGGCGCCGGCGCTCTGGTTCGCCGCCGCGATCTTGGAGGCCCAGAACAGGCCGCCGACGGCCGCGAAGGTGCCCGCGATGGAGAACACGGCGATCCGGACCGCGGTGACGTTGATGCCCGCGCGGCGGGAGGCCTCGACGCTGCCGCCGAGGGCGAAGACCTTGCGGCCGAAGGAGGTGCGGCGCAGCAGGAAGTCGGTGCCGACCAGGACCACCAGGAAGAGCAGCATCGCCAGCGGCAGGCCCTTGTACTGGTTGAAGACCGCCGCGGCGCCGAAGGCCACGACCGCCAGCAGGCCGGTGCGCAGTGCGATCTCACCGACGGGCCGGGACGGCACCCCGGCGGCCGCACGGCGGCGGGCGTCGAAGAAGGAGCCGAGGAAGTACGCCACGACCGCGACCAGCGCCAGGCCGTAGGCGGCCGCGACGTCGGTGAAGTAGTACGTGGTGAGCTTGCCGACCAGGCCCTCGGAGTCGAGGTTGATCGTGCCGTTGCTGCCCAGGATCTGGAGCATGAAGCCGGACCAGAACAGCAGGCCGGACAGGGTGACGGCGAAGGCCGGGGCGCCGATCTTGGCGAAGAAGAACCCGTGGATGGCGCCGATGAGGGCGCCGCCGGCGATGGCGACGAGCACCGCGAGCCACTCGTTGACACCCTGCGTGACGGTGAGGACGGCGACGATGGCGCCGGAGACACCGCTGACGGAGCCGACGGACAGGTCGATCTCGCCGAGCAGCAGGACGAAGATGATGCCGACGGCGATCATGCCGGTGGCGACCATCGTGACCGCGATGTTGCTCAGGTTCTCGGCCGAGAGGAAGTTGGAGTTCAGGCTCTGGAAGATGGCGCAGATGATCAGCAGGCCGACGACCACGGGCAGCGAGCCCAGGTCACCGGCGCGCATCTTGCGCTTGAACTCTCCGACGTAGCCCGCGAGGCCCTGCTCGCGGACCAGCAGGCGCGGGTCCACCGCGGGGACCGCGGCGAGGGGGATCTCGTCCGCCTGGGTCGCGGGGCCGGGGACCTCGGCGTCGACGGGCGTGTGTTCGGTGCTCACTTGCGAGCCTCCCCGGTGCGCGCCGCACGGCGGGTCACGGCGTTGTCCGTGGCTCCCGTGATGGCGGAGATGATCTCTTCCTGCGAGGTGTCCGCGACCTTGAAGACACCGTTGTTGCGGCCGAGGCGCAGCACGGCGACCCGGTCGGCCACCGCCTTGACGTCGGCCATGTTGTGGCTGATGAGGATGACGGCGTGGCCGCGCTCGCGGAGCCGCTCCACCAGGTCGAGCACCTGGGCGGTCTGCTCGACGCCGAGGGCGGCGGTGGGCTCGTCGAGGATGACGAGCTTGGGGTCGCCCAGCATGGAGCGGGCGATCGCCACGGTCTGGCGCTGGCCGCCGGAGAGCGAGGCGATGGGGATCCGCACGCTGGGGATGCGGATGGACAGGGTGGTCAGGAGCTCGCGGGCGCGCCGCTCCATCTCCACCTCGTCGAGGACTCCACGACGGCGCAGCTCGCGGCCGAGGAAGAGGTTGCCGACCACGTCGATGTTGTCGCAGAGCGCGAGGTCCTGGTAGACCGTCGCGATGCCGAGGTTCTGGGCGTCGTGGGGCTTGGTGACCTGCACGGAGCGGCCCTCCCACTCGATGACGCCGTCATCGATGGGGTGGACTCCGGCGATCGTCTTGACCAGCGTGGACTTTCCGGCGCCGTTGTCGCCCACGAGGGCGACGACCTCTCCGGCGTGGATCTCGAGGTCTACGTCGGTGAGCGCCTGGACGGCGCCGAACCGCTTCGAGACGCCTCGCAACGCCAGCACGGGCGCAGCGGACACATGAACCATCTCCTTCGCCGCCTGACCGGCGGGGATGTCGTACAGAGAAGAGCGAGAAGGGAAGAAGGGAATCGTTTCTGCCCGGCGCCCCGCCGCGGTTGGCGGGGTGAGGAGGGGCGGGGCGCCAGGCAGGATCCGGGGGCCTGGACGGACGGGTCGTGAAAGGAGTCCGTCCGTCCGGGCGGGGCCACGGTGGGGGCTGGGGCTACTTCAGCCCGGCCGAGGCGCAGGCGGCGGCGTACTGGCCGGCGCAGATCTCGTCGACGGTGTAGACACCGTCCTTGACCACAGTGTCCTTGATGTTGGCCTTGGTGAGCGAGACGACCGGGATCAGGACCGAGGAGATGCCCTTGGTGGTGGGGCTGTCGACCTTGGACTTGGCGATCGCGTCGAGCTTCTCTCCCTTGGCCAGCGCGACGGCCATCGCGGCGGCGGCCTCGGCCTCGGGGGCGTACGGCTTGTAGACGCTCATGTACTGCTCACCGGCGATGATGCGCTGCACACCGGCGAGTTCGGCGTCCTGGCCGGTGACCGGCGGCAGGGGGCTGACACCGGCGGACTTCAGGGCGGTGATGATGCCGCCGGCCATGCCGTCGTTCGCGGAGTAGACGCCGACGATCTTGTCCTTGCCGAGCGCCGTGATGGCCGCCTCCATGTTGGCGTTGGCGTTCTCCGGCTTCCACTCCTTGGTGTCGTACTCCTTGCCGATGTTCACCTTGCCGTCGAGCTCGGAGTGCGCGCCCTTCTTGAAGAGAGCTGCGTTCGGGTCCGTGACGGCGCCGTTCATCATCACGATCTGACCGGCCTTGGCCTTGCCGCCCAGGGCCTCCAGGAGAGCCTTGCCCTGGACCTTGCCGACCTCTTCGTTGTCGAAGGAGGTGTACGCGTCGATCGGGCCCTGGGCCAGCCGGTCGTACGCGACGACGGGAATGCCGGCGTCCTTGGCCTTCTTGACGGAGTTGGCGATCGACGCGGCGTCGACGGCGTCGACGATCAGGACGTCCACCTTGTTGGTGATCATGGTGTCGACCTGCTGGTTCTGCGTGGTCGCGTCCTGCTTGGCGTTGGCGTAGATCACCTCGCCCTTGCCGCCGGTCAGCTTCTTGACCTCTTGCTCGATGAGCGGCTTGTCGAACTTCTCGTAACGCGCGGTCTGGTTCTCCGGCAGGAGCAGACCGACCTTGATCGCGTCGCCCTTGGCGGCGCCCGGCGAGGACTCGCTGGTGCCCCCGCCCGACTCCTTGGCGCTGCCACAGGCAGCGAGGGAAGCGGCCATCGCGGCGCCCGCGACGACTACGGCAACACGACGGATACGCGTGTTCATCTTGTGAACCTCCCTGACGAGGCCGCAACGTTGCGGCCGAGGTGTGACGTGAGTCAACTCGGCCGCAAGGTTGTCGTCAAGGAGTGAAGACTTAACGAGATGACAACGGTGCCATCCGTTATCTAGATGAAGACAGAGCCGAGTCCTTCTCCGAGCCGACAGACCCAGGCGAAGTGGCCGAACCGCTCTCCAATAGTGTGGAATCGCCCATCTCAGAGAGTACGAGGGCCAGGGCCCCCAGCACCTCGGCGCGCCCGCCCAGGGCACCCGTAAGGACGGAAAGCCGGCGCGCGGCACTCGGGATCGCGTACCGGGAGACCGACTCCCTGATGGGCGCCAGGACCAGTTCACCGGCCTCCGCGAGGCTGCCGCCCAGCACCACCCGGCTGGGGTTGAGCAGGTTGCACAGGTTCGCCACGCCGCTGCCGATGTGCCGGCCCACGTCCGCGATGACCCGCCGGCAACCCGGATCGCCCTCCTGGGCCAACTGGACGACGCGCTCCATCGTGAGGTCCGGTCCGTGGCCGGGCTGGAGCAGTGGCAGCACGTACCGGGCGGCGGCGAAGGTCTCCAGGCAGCCGCGGTTGCCGCACCGGCAGACCGGCCCCGACTCGTCCAGCGTGATGTGCCCGATCTCCCCGGCCGTGCCGCCCGGACCGCGGTAGATCTGGCCGTTGATGACGAGCCCGGCGCCGACGCCGCTGGCCACCTTGATGTAGGCCAGGTCCTTCACGCCCCGGCCGCTGCCCCAGACCAGCTCCCCCAGCGCGCCGAGGTTCGCGTCGTTGTCGACGTACACGGGCACGCCCAGCCGCTCGGAGAGCTCCTGGCGTGGGTTGATGCCGGTCCAGCCCGGCAGGATCGAGGTGGAGCCCAGGGTGCCGGACTCCACGTCGATCGGGCCCGGGACGCCGAGCCCCACGCCGATCACCTTGTCCCGGCCCACCCCGACGGTCTGGATCAGCCTCCCGACCAGCGCTTCCGCCCGGTCGAAGCCCTCCTTGGAGGAGGCGTCGACGTCCAGCGGCTCGGACTCCTCCGCGACGACCTGGTGGGCCAGGTTGCCCACCGCCACGCGCAGGTGCGTGTGGCCGAAGTCGACGCCGATGACGATCCCGGCGTCGCCGCTGAGCGAGACGGCGCGGGCCCGGCGGCCGCCCGCCGAGGTCGGCGTGACCTCGACCGTGCCGCCGTCCTTCAGTTCCCGGACGATGTTGGAGACCGTGGCCGCCGACAGTCCGGTGGTACGGGCGATCTCCGCCTGGGTGAGCGAACCGGCCAGCCGTACCGCGCGTACGACCCGCTCGAGATTCGCCCGGTGCAGTGACGACTGCGAACCCGGAGTCTCCACGACTGATCCACTCCTGCCCTTCAGCGACGGCACTGCCATCGCCCCCCGGCCGAGGCCCCGGAAGTCACAAAAACCGCATAACCCGGACCCTCGGCTCTTTCAACTTGTGAACACCTAAGTCGAGCCCTTGGGATTCCTTACGTCAAGAGCCCAAGACGGCCCTCACCCGCACGGGACCCTTCGGCGAACTCGTCCCTATGACCGAGGAAAGGGCCAAAAGGCCCAGAGCGCACCTTCTGGGACACGTGTTAGCCTCGCTGAGGCGTTGATCCTCTGCGGCCGTCCGGCCGGATCGACCCCCATTGTCCGACAGCGCGAGGCGAGGAGGTGTTCGGGATGAGTCCCGACCGAAGTTCCTGCCGCGCTCTCGCCGGCTGACCCGCCGGCGTCCCCCTTCCCGGTCGCACCGGTCCCACGGGTTCCTCCCGTGCCACGGGGTCTGACCCCTCCCACCGGTTCCGCCGTTTCCTTCCGCATGCCCTGACGCCCCGCGCGGCGGCCCGAGGGGCTGCGACACACCCATGCCGACGTGCGGGCCCCGGCCCGCCGGGGACACCCCTGCGCGTCCATGACCACTCCGCGTCACCGAGCGGCTCCGCGCTGCCCGGAAACGCGGAGGGAGGCCTTCACATGACCATGATCACCCCGCGCACCCCGCAGAAGCTCGCACCCCCGGGCCGCACCCGCCGCGAGCGGAAGGCGGCCGAGCTGGAGGCCGGCACCCGCCGGACCGGCCAGCGGCTCGCCGAACTGAGCGCCCGCCCCGCCGCCCAGGTGCTCCAGGAGCTCGGCGCCACCCGCGACGGCCTCAGCCGGCGGGAGGCCCAGCACCGCCTGGAGCGGCACGGCCCGAACGTCGTCGCCCGCGAGCACGCCCCGCACTGGTGCGTCCAGCTGGCCAAGGCCTACTGGAACCCCTTCATCCTCGTCCTGGTCTTCCTCGCCGGGATCATGTACTGGCAGGACCCCGCCGATCCCGGCGTCGTCATCCTCTCCGTGATGGTCGGCATCAGCGGACTGCTCCGGTTCTGGCAGGAGTACCGCTCCGGCCGGGCCGCCGACGCACTGAAGCAGCTGGTCACCACCACCTGCGCCGTGCAGCGCCGGGCCGGCGCCGCCGCGGCCGGCACGCCGGTGGAGATCCCGATGGACCAGGTCGTCCCCGGCGACGTGGTGCGGCTCGCGGCCGGCGACCTCGTCCCCGCCGACCTGCGGCTGATCACCGCCAAGGACCTGATGGTCTCCCAGGCCGCGCTCTCCGGCGAGTCCCTCCCGGTGGCCAAGGCCGACAGCCGTACGGAGGACCTCGGCCGGCCGGGGGCACCCCCCGCGGAGCGAGGAGGAGACACCACCGACCCCGTCGAGGCGGGCAACCTCGCCCTGATGGGCACGTCGGTCACCTCCGGCACGGCCACGGGCGTGGTCGTGGCCACCGGCGCCGGCACCTACTTCGGCTCCATGGCCGGCTCGCTGGTCGGCGAGCGCCCGCAGACCAACTTCGACAACGGCGTGCGCAAGGTCAGCTTCCTGCTGATCCGCTTCATGCTGGTCATGGTCCCGGTGGTCTTCGCGGTCAACGGCATCACCAAGGGCGACTGGGACGAGGCCTTCCTCTTCGCCGTCGCCGTGGCGGTCGGACTGACCCCCGAGATGCTGCCGATGGTGGTCTCCGCCAACCTCGCCCGCGGCGCGGTCGCCATGTCGCGGAAGAAGGTCGTCGTCAAGCGGCTCAACGCGATCCAGAACCTGGGCGCGATGGACGTGCTGTGCACCGACAAGAC
The DNA here is from genome assembly GCF_044540325.1 of Streptomyces sp. NPDC086023. Taxonomy (NCBI): domain Bacteria; kingdom Bacillati; phylum Actinomycetota; class Actinomycetes; order Kitasatosporales; family Streptomycetaceae; genus Streptomyces; species Streptomyces sp. NPDC086023. The sequence continues at coordinate 65,455 of NZ_JBITRX010000016.1, read as the reverse complement.
CGGCACCCTCACCGAGGACCGCATCGTCCTCGACCGCCACCTCGACGTGCACGGCCGCGAGGACACCGAGGTCCTGGAGTACGGCTACCTCAACGCGCACTTCCAGACCGGCCTGCGCAACCTGATGGACCGGGCGGTCATCGACCGCGTCAACGAGGCCGAGGAGGTTGTCGTCGACGCACGGTTCTCGATGGTCGACGAGATCCCCTTCGACTTCGCCCGCCGCCGGATGTCCGTGGTCCTCAACCGCAACAGCCTGGTCGGCGAGGGCCGCGCCGAACACGTCATGATCACCAAAGGGGCCGTCGAGGAGGTCCTCGGCCTCTGCACCCACCTGACGGACCGCGGCGAGCGCATCGAGCTCACCGAGGCCCTGCGCGCCGGCGCCGCCGCCACCGCCCAGGACCAGAACCGGCAGGGCATGCGCGTCCTCGCCGTCGCCACGCGCACGATCGACACGCCCCGCGACAGCTACACCGTCGCGGACGAGGACGGCCTCACGCTGGTCGGCTTCCTCGCCTTCCTCGACCCGCCGAAGGCGGACGCGGCCGCGGCCCTGCGCGGCATGGCCGACAAGGGCATCGCCGTCAAGGTGATCACCGGCGACAACGAGCTGGTGGCCGCCCGGGTCTGCGCCGACGTCGGCCTCGACGTCGGGCACGTGGTGCCCGGCACCGAGATCGACGCCGTCGACGACGCGCAGCTGTGCGAACTGGCCGCCCGTACCACCGTGTTCGCCAAGGTGAACCCGGTGCAGAAGGCACGGGTCGTCCGGGCCCTGCAGGCCGACGGCCACACGGTCGGCTTCCTGGGCGACGGGATCAACGACGCGGCCGCGCTGCGCGACGCCGACGTCGGCATCTCCGTCGACACCGCCGTCGACATCGCCAAGGAGTCCGCGGACATCATCCTGCTGGAGAAGGACCTGACCGTCCTGGAGCAGGGCGTGGTGCAGGGCCGCACCACCTTCGGCAACACGATCAAGTACATCAAGATGACCGCGTCGTCGAACTTCGGCAACGTCTTCTCGGTGCTGGTGGCGAGCGCGTTCATCCCGTTCCAGCCGATGCTGGCGATCATGCTGCTGGTGCAGAACCTGGTGTACGACATCGCCCAGCTGGCCACGCCCTGGGACCGGATGGACGAGGAGTACCTGCGCAGGCCGCGGAACTGGGACGCCCGGGGCATCGGCCGCTTCATGGTCGTGATCGGGCCGATCAGCTCGGTCTTCGACATCGCGATGTTCGTGATCATGTGGAACGTGTTCGGTGCGAACAGCGAGGCGCACCAGGCGCTCTTCCAGTCCGGCTGGTTCATCGAGGGCCTGCTCTCGCAGACCCTGGTCGTCCACATGATCCGGACCCGGAAGATCCCGTTCGTGCAGTCGCGGGCCTCGTGGCCGGTGATGGTGGCGACCGTCCTGGCGGTGCTGACGGGCCTGTTCCTGCCGTTCTCGCCGCTGGCGTCCGCGCTGGGCTTCGTACCCGTCCCGATGTCCTACTTCCCGTGGCTGGTGGGCGTGCTGCTGGCGTACTGCACCCTCACGCAGCTGGTGAAGACCTGGTACGTCCGCCGCTTCGGCACCTGGCTGTAGGCCGGGCCCGGACGTGGAGGAGGGCGGGGCCGTCTCGGGGCGGCCCCGCCCTCCCCGTCGGTGCCGGCCGGGCTACTTGAGCGTGGCCGAGGTCAGGCCGGCCTGGATCTGCCGCTGGAAGGAGAGGTACACCACCAGCATCGGGATCATCGCGATGGTCACGCCCGCGAAGAGCACCGGCAGGTCGGTCTCGTAGCCCTGCTGCTGCTGGAGCTGGATCAGGCCCTGGGTGAGCAGGTAGCGCTCGGGGTCGGAGCTGCTCTGCGGCTGCATCAGCACCGAGGGCAGGATGTACTGGTTCCACTGGCCCAGCATGTTGAAGATGCCGACGCTGATCAGGCCGGGCTTGGCCATCGGCAGCATCACCTGGAAGAAGATCCGGGTGTGCGAGGCCCCGTCGATGACCGCCGCCTCGTGCACGGCGGTCGGCAGGGTGCGGAAGAAGCTGTGCATGAAGAAGACGGTGAACGGCATCGAGTACGCCACGTACACGAGGATCAGCCCGTGGTACGTGTTGAGCATCTCGAACCGCTTGACCATGAAGAAGAGCGGCACGAGGGCGAGGAAGACGGGGAACATCGCCCCGCTGACGAAGAAGTAGTAGACGAACCGGTTCCCCTTGAAGGGGTAGCGGGCCAGCACGTACGCCGCCATCGACCCGAAGAGCATGGTGAGCGGCACGGAGAAGACCAGGACGATGAAGGTGTTGGCGAAGTAGTCGCCGATGCCCTTGTCCCAGGCGCGTCCGAAGGCGTCGAGGTGCCAGTTGGAGGGCCAGCTCAGGGCCGAGCCGCCGATCTGGGCGTCGGTCTTGAAGGAGCCCAGGGCCAGCCAGATCAGCGGCAGGACGATCAGTATGGCCCAGACGGCCAGGAAGCCGTGCGAGAAGACGTTGAGGACGGTGCCGTCGGCGCCGCGGCGTTCGCGCTCCCCGGTGCGTCCCGATCCCCCGGCCCGGTCGGCGGCCGCCTCCCCGGGGGCCTTGATCACTGTGGATTCGGTGGTCATCGTGGCACTTCCGCTCAGAACTCGATGCGCTCGCGGCGGGTGGCGCGCAGCGTGATGACGGAAAGGATCATGGTGAGGACGAGCATGACGACGCCCATGGCGCAGGCGTAGCCGCTCTTGCCGAAGAAGAGGAAGTTGCGCATCAGGACGGTGGCCATGACCTCGCTGTGGTGGTCGGGCCCGCCGCCGAACTGCCCCTGGGTCATGGTGGACACCAGGACGAACATGTCCATGGCCGCGATGCCGAGGTAGACGGCGGAGGTCTGCACCGAGTCCCACAGCAGGGGCAGGGTGACCTTGAAGAAGGTCTGGGCGCGGCCGGCGCCGTCGAGCAGCGCCGCCTCGTAGATGTCCTTGGGGACGGACTGCATGGCCGCGGAGAACAGGACCAGGTAGAAGCCGACGCCATGCCAGACGACGACCAGCAGCAGGCACCACAGGACGAGGTCGGGCTCGTTCAGCCATTCGATGGGGGTCTGCGGGTCGACCAGGCCGATGCGGGTCAGCACGCCGTTGAGCAGGCCGCCCTCGTCGCTGCGGTAGACCGCTCCGAAGAGCACCGCGAGGATGGCGAGGGAGAGGACCTGCGGGAAGAAGTAGACGATCTTGTAGAACCGGGAGCCGGCCACGCCCTGCACGCCGCCGGCGCCGCTGCGGCCGCCGGCGTTGAGCATGAAGGCGAAGAACAGGGCCAGCAGGATGGTGACCACCGGGACGAACACCAGGAGCAGCAGGTTGTGCCAGAGTGCGCCGCGGAAGACCTCGTCCTTCAGCAGGTCGGCGTAGTTGTCGAAGCCGACGATGTCGAACGTCGGTGACTGGCCCGTCCAGTTGGTGAAGGAGTAGCCGAACGTCTGCACGTACGGCCAGATGACGAAGATCAGGTACAGCGCGAGCGGCACGACGAGGAATCCGGCGATGAAGCCGCCCCGCCCCCTGCTCTTGGCTACGTTGCTCATGGTGTCCGTCCCGTCCGTCCCGCCCGGTCAGTCGCGGTGGTTGTTCTTGGCGTTGGGGTCCTTGGCCGCCTTGTCGACCGCGGCCTGGGCCCGCTTGATCCACTCCTTGGGCTGGATGCGCTTGGCCATCAGCTCGTTGGACGCGTTCTGGATGTCCAGGTCCATCTGGCTGTACCAGTCCGGGTAGCGGTAGTTGAAGGTGTTGTCGCCGGCGGCCTTGAGGGCCTCCACGGCCGACTTGGTGCCCGGGCGCAGCTGCACGTTCGGGTCCACGCCGTCCTTGACGATGGTGAGCGAGTTGGCCTGCTGGGCGAAGAGGGTGGACCACTCGCGGGACAGCATCGAGCGGATGAACTCCAGGCCGCCGGGCTTGTTCGCGGCCTTCTCGGGGACGATGAACGGCTCGCCGGCACCGGCGCGGATGGCTTCGAAGGGCAGCTTGCTGCCCGGGAGGACCGGCATCGGGAGGAAGCGCATGTCGAAGTCGGCCGGGGTCTGCTTGAGCTGCTCGTTCTCCAGCCAGGAGCCGCTGGTGATGAAGGCGGCCTTGTACTGGTTCCACCGGGTCTGGCTCTCGGTGTGGGTGAGGCCGTTGGTGCCCGGCATCAGCAGGCCCTTCTCGACGACCTCGTATACGGCCTCGACGGCCTCCAGCGCGACCGGGTTGTTCTCGAAGGCGTTGGCCTCGAGGTTGTCGATGGCCTTCATGGCCTCCAGACCGCCCTTCTTGGCGATCAGGTCCATGATGGCGACGTTGATGTAGTACGGGTACTTGCCCTGGTGGGCGAGTCCGCCGAGGCCCGCGGCCTTGGCCTTGGCACAGACGTCGAGGAACTCGTCCCAGGTCTTGGGCGGGTTCCAGCCCTTCTCCTTGAAGAGCTTGCCCGAGTACCACAGGCCCCAGACGGTGTAGACGTAGTTCACGGCGACGAACTTGCCGCCCTGGGTGCCCTGTTCGATGGTGCCGGGGATGAGCATGTCCCGGACCTTCTTGTTGGGGTCGTCCAGGGACGGGGCGTCCAGGACCGGCGTGAGGTCGGCCAGCTGCCCGCCCTTGAAGAGCACGTCCAGCTTGATCTGCTGGGCGCCGGAGTCGTCGATGACGTCCGGGGGGTTGCCGCCGTTGAAGCGGGGCTGGAGCTTGCCGGTGATCTCCTGGGTGCCGAGGTGGGAGCTCTTGGTGCCCCACTTCTTGTCGAACGCGGCCTCCCAGGCCTTGGCGTAGTCGTCGCCGTAGCCGCCCTTGAAGACGACGACGTCGAGCTTGCTGCCCTTGGCCACGCCGAAGGGGTTCTCCTTGGTGGCCTTGGTGCCGCTGTTGCCGCCGCTGGGCTCCTCGCCGCCGCCGGAGGCGCACGCGGACAGGAAGCTCATCGTCGGCACGGTGATCAGGCCGAGCGCCGCGGACCGCTTGATCAGATCGCGGCGGCCCAGCCCCTCACCGGTGCTGCGCTCGCCGTGGGCGGAGGTGGATCCCATGCTCAAGTCCTCGCCTTCGTCAGATGTGTGAAGGACGCCGAAAAAACCAGGCAGTTGCGAATTCGGGCATCACCGCAGGTCGCCCGCCGTCCCCCGGTCCGGGGCCGCTCGTGCCGCGGTGGGCCGGACGGGCACAGGTATAGTCCACTTCCGCTCGGCGGAGCAAGATCGAGCACAAGGATGACTCCGGGCTTTTCCGAGTTGAGACCTCTCCGTCACACGGCATGCTTTCCCAGAAAAGCGGAAGGGCCGTACCCCCTTAACGGGGATACGGCCCTTTGGTGCCGTCAGGCACCCTTATGCCTCAATCGACGACGCCACCCGGCGTGTCGGCTGGTTTCAGCCGCCGGCCTCAGCCGCGGATGAGGTTGCGCAGCACGTACTGCATGATGCCGCCGTTGCGGTAGTAGTCCGCCTCGCCGGGGGTGTCGATGCGCACGACCGCGTCGAACTCGACGCCGGTGTCGGTGGTGACCTTCACCGTGCTGGGGGTGGTGCCCTCGTTCAGCTCCGTGATGCCCGCGATGGAGAAGGTCTCCTCGCCGGTCAGGCCGAGCGAGTCGGCCGACTGGCCGGCCGGGAACTGCAGGGGCAGGACGCCCATGCCGATGAGGTTCGAGCGGTGGATGCGCTCGTACGACTCGGTGATGACGGCCTTGACGCCGAGGAGCGCGGTGCCCTTGGCGGCCCAGTCGCGGGACGAGCCGGAGCCGTACTCCTTGCCGCCCAGGATGACCAGCGGGATGCCGGCGGCCTGGTAGTTCTGCGACGCGTCGTAGATGAAGGAGACCGGGGCGCCCTCGACGGTGAAGTCGCGGGTGAAGCCGCCCTCGGTGCCCGGCGCGATCTGGTTGCGCAGGCGGATGTTGGCGAACGTACCGCGGATCATGACCTCGTGGTTGCCGCGGCGGGAACCGTACGAGTTGAAGTCGCGGCGCTCGACGCCGTGCTCGGTGAGGTACTTGCCGGCCGGGGTGTCGGCCTTGATCGCACCGGCCGGGGAGATGTGGTCGGTGGTGACCGAGTCGCCCAGCTTGGCCAGCACGCGGGCGCCGGTGATGTCGGTGACCGGGGTGGTCTCCATGGTCATGCCCTCGAAGTACGGGGGCTTGCGCACGTAGGTGGACTGCGGGTCCCACTCGAAGGTGTTGCCGGTCGGGATCGACAGCGCCTGCCACTGGGCGTCGCCGGCGAAGACGTCCTGGTAGGACTTGGAGAACATGTCCTCGCCGATGGCGTTGGCGACGACGTCGTTGACCTCGGCCTCCGACGGCCAGATGTCCTTGAGGAAGACCGGGTTGCCCTCGGTGTCGACGCCGAGCGCGTCCTTGGTGATGTCCACCTTCATGGAACCCGCGAGGGCGTACGCGACGACCAGCGGCGGGGAGGCCAGGTAGTTCATCTTGACGTCGGGGTTGATCCGGCCCTCGAAGTTGCGGTTGCCGGAGAGGACCGAGGTGACCGCGAGGTCGTGCTCGTTGACGGCCTTGGAGACCTCCTCCGGCAGCGGGCCGGAGTTGCCGATGCAGGTGGTGCAGCCGTAGCCGACGAGGTTGAAGCCGACCTTGTCGAGGTACGGGGTCAGACCGGCCTTGTCGAAGTAGTCGGTGACGACCTTCGAGCCCGGGGCGAGGGTGGTCTTGACCCACGGCTTGCGGGTCAGGCCCTTCTCCACGGCCTTCTTCGCCACGAGGGCGGCGGCGACCATGACGTACGGGTTCGAGGTGTTGGTGCAGGAGGTGATCGCGGCGACGGTGACGGCGCCGTGGTCGATCGTGTAGGTGGTGCCGTCGGGGGCGGTCACCTCGACCGGGTTCGACGGGACGCCGTTGCTGACGGCCGGGGCGTCGGACGCCGGGAAGGACTCCTCGCCCGCCTCGTCGGCGGTCGACACGTAGTTGCGGACGTCCTGGGCGAACTGCGCGGCGGCGTTCGCGAGGACGATGCGGTCCTGCGGGCGCTTCGGGCCGGCGATCGACGGGACGACGGTGGAGAGGTCGAGCTCCAGCTTCTCGGAGAAGTCGGGCTCGGCGGCCGGGTCGAGCCAGAGGCCCTGCTCCTTGGCGTACGCCTCGACGAGCGCGACCTGCTGCTCGGAGCGGCCGGTCAGGCGCAGGTAGTTCAGGGTCTCGCCGTCGATCGGGAAGACCGCGGCGGTGGAGCCGAACTCCGGCGACATGTTGCCGATGGTGGCGCGGTTCGCGAGCGAGGTGGCGGCGACGCCCTCGCCGTAGAACTCGACGAACTTGCCGACGACGCCGTGCTTGCGCAGCATCTCGGTGATCGTGAGCACCAGGTCGGTGGCGGTGGTGCCGGTGGGCAGCTCGCCGGTCAGCTTGAAGCCGACGACGCGCGGGATCAGCATGGAGACCGGCTGGCCGAGCATGGCGGCCTCGGCCTCGATGCCGCCGACGCCCCAGCCGAGCACACCGAGGCCGTTGACCATGGTGGTGTGGGAGTCGGTGCCGACGAGGGTGTCGGGGTACGCCTGGCCGTTGCGGACCATGACCGTGCGGGCCAGGTGCTCGATGTTCACCTGGTGGACGATGCCGGTGCCCGGCGGGACGACCTTGAAGTCGTCGAACGCGGTCTGGCCCCAGCGCAGGAACTGGTAGCGCTCCTTGTTGCGGCCGTACTCCAGCTCGACGTTCTGCGCGAAGGCGTCGTTGGTGCCGAACTTGTCGGCGATGACGGAGTGGTCGATGACCATCTCGGCCGGGGAGAGCGGGTTGATCTTCGCCGGGTCGCCGCCGAGCGCGGCGACGGCCTCACGCATGGTGGCGAGGTCGACGACGCAGGGCACGCCGGTGAAGTCCTGCATGATCACGCGGGCCGGCGTGAACTGGATCTCCTGGCTGGGCTGGGCCTGGGAGTCCCAGCCGCCGAGCGCCCGGATGTGGTCGGCGGTGATGTTGGCGCCGTCCTCGGTGCGGAGCAGGTTCTCCAGCAGCACCTTCAGGCTGTAGGGAAGGCGGGCCGAGCCCTCAACCTTGTCCAGCCGGAAGATCTCGTACGACTCGTCGCCCACCTGCAGCGTGCTGCGGGCGTCGAAGCTGTTCGCCGACACGACAGTCTCCTTCATGCATGAATTCGCGCGTTCTACCGCATCCTGCCGCGTGGCACTCTGGCCAGTCCGCTAAGGTAGGGCTAAGTTAGGTAACCCTTACCTGCGGTGCGGCTGCGGGACGCCTTCGGCAGATATCTCGATGTCGAGATAACTCTAGTGCATGAGGGCGTCCTGGTCATGCACGGGCGTGGGTGACATTGCCGCGTGACGTGTGACATCGGCGGCACGCGCACTGCCGCGACGACGGGGGCGGGACCCCGGGCGAGGGGGCGTGGCGGACGACCGCCCCGCCTGAGGGGCATTCAGACGGGGCGGCGGCGCGACACCCGGCCGGCCGCCCCGCACGCCCCCACACCCCTCCCCCGCACGAGCCCCCCGCACCCCTCCCCCCACCAGTGGCACTCACCACACCGCCACAACAGCGCCATGCCGTAGGGCCAATTGACCCGATTACCCCATAACAGCCATACCGGACACACGAATGGGGCACCCCCGGGAGGCAAGATCTCATATCTGAGATACGGTGCACCCATGGCAGACGACTACCTCGTACGCATCGGCAAGCTCATCCGTGACGCCCGGCAGCACCGGGGCTGGACGCAGAGTCAGCTCGCCGACGCACTGGGCACCAGCCAGAGCGCCGTGAACCGCATCGAACGCGGCAACCAGAACATCAGCCTTGAGATGATCGCCCGAATCGGTGAAGCACTCGACAGCGAGATCGTCTCCCTGGGCTACGCCGGCCCGATGCACCTGCGCGTGGTCGGCCGCCGCCGCCTGTCCGGCGCCATCGACGTCAAGACCAGCAAGAACGCCTGCGTCGCGCTGCTGTGCGCCTCCCTCCTCAACAAGGGCCGCACGGTGCTCCGCCGGGTCGCCCGCATCGAGGAGGTCTACCGCCTCCTGGAGGTGCTCAACTCCATCGGCGTACGGTCCCGCTGGATCAACGACGGCGTGGACCTGGAACTCGTACCGCCGGCCGAGCTCGACATGGACGCCATCGACGCCGAGGCGGCCGTCCGAACCCGCAGCATCATCATGTTCCTGGGCCCGCTGCTCCACCGCATGGACCGCTTCCGGCTGCCCTACGCCGGCGGCTGCGACCTCGGCACGCGGACCATCGAGCCGCACATGATCGCGCTCCGCCGGTTCGGTCTGGACATCACCGCCACCGAGGGCATCTACCACGCCGAGGTCGAGGCCGGGGTCTCCCCCGAACGGCCCATCGTGCTGACCGAGCGCGGGGACACCGTCACCGAGAACGCGCTGCTGGCCGCGGCCCGCCACGACGGCGTGACCGTCATCCGCAACGCCTCCTCCAACTACATGGTCCAGGACCTGTGCTTCTTCCTGGAGGCCCTGGGCGTCCGGGTCGAGGGCATCGGCACCACCACGCTGACCGTGCACGGCGTGCCGAACATCGACGTCGACGTCGACTACTCCCCCTCCGAGGACCCGGTCGAGGCGATGAGCCTGCTGGCCGCCGCGGTGGTCACGGAATCCGAACTGACCATCCGGCGGGTCCCGATCGAGTTCATGGAGATCGAGCTGGCGGTCCTGGAGGAGATGGGCCTGGACCACGACCGCTCGTCGGAGTACGTGGCGGACAACGGCCGCACCCGGCTGGTGGACCTCACGGTCCGCCCGTCGAAGCTGGAGGCCCCCATCGACAAGATCCACCCGATGCCGTTCCCCGGCCTGAACATCGACAACGTCCCGTTCTTCGCGGCGATCGCGGCGGTGGCCCAGGGCCAGACCCTGATCCACGACTGGGTGTACGACAACCGGGCGATCTACCTCACGGACCTCAACCGCCTCGGCGGCCGCCTCCAGCTCCTCGACCCGCACCGGGTCCTGGTGGAGGGCCCGACCCGCTGGCGCGCGGCGGAGATGATGTGCCCGCCGGCCCTCCGCCCGGCGGTGGTCGTCCTCCTGGCGATGATGGCCGCCGAAGGCACCTCGGTCCTCCGCAACGTCTACGTCATCAACCGCGGATACGAGGAACTCGCCGAACGCCTCAACTCGGTGGGCGCCCAGATCGAAATCTTCCGGGACATCTAGAATATCCCGGGCATTCCGCGGTACGGGGCCCCGCAGCTCTCCACGAAGAGCTGCGGGGCCCCGGCGCTGCCCGGGCCGTGCCGAGGTCACCGCGGGTGAGCGGAACTCCCGGAAGCGGCGTCAGGCCATGGGGGTGTGATTGCCCTTGAGGCGTTCGATGTCGTCCGGGCGGACCTGGATGACGAAGAGGGCTATCAGGGCGCCGACTGCGGCGAAGACGGCGGCCGCCACGAAGGAGCGGGTGACGCCGTAGGTGAGGACCTGGTCGCCCCAGGGGTCGGGGAGCTGGCCGGTGCGCTGGAAGGCGATGCGTTCTGCGGGGGTGGCCTGGGCGAGGAAGGTCGGGACGATCTCCTTGGCCTCGTTGCGGCTGGCCGTGCCGAAGACGGTGACCAGGATGGACAGGCCGAGCGAACCGCCGACCTGCTGGGTGGTGTTGAGGAGGCCGGACGCGGCGCCCGACTCGTGGTCGGGGACTCCGGAGAGGGCCATCAGGGTGAGGGAGACGAACTGGAGGCCCATGCCGAGGCTGAAGATCAGCATCGGTCCGAGGATGCTGCCCAGGTACGTGGAGTCGATGTCGGTCTGGGTCAGCCAGGCCAGGCCGGCGGCCGACAGCAGCGCGCCGATCACCATGAAGGGCTTGGGGCCGTACTTCGGCAGCAGCTGGGAGGTGATGCCCGCGCCGACCGCGATGACGGCGCTGACCGGCAGGAAGGCCAGGCCGGCTTCGAGGGGGCTGAAGCCGAGCACGTTCTGCACGAAGAGGGTGAGGAAGAAGAACATGCCGAAGATCGCGCAGGCGAGCATCAGCATGATGCCGTAGGTGCCGGCGCGGTTGCGGTCGGCGAACATGTGCAGCGGGGTGATCGGCTGTTCGGAGCGGCGCTCGACGAGGATGTAGACGGTCAGCAGGACGATGGCGGCGACGAAGGAGCCCAGGGTGAGCGGGTCCCGCCAGCCTTCCTGGGCGGCGCGGATGAAGCCGTAGACCAGGGCGACCATGCCGAGGGTGGCGGTCACGGCGCCGGTGAAGTCGAAGTGGCCGGGGTGGCGTGCGGACTCCCTGAGGACCCGGGGTGCGGCGAACGCGATGAGCAGCGCGATGGGCGCGTTCACGAAGAAGATCCAGCGCCAGTCGAGCCATTCGACGAGGATGCCGCCGAGCAGCAGGCCGATGGCGCCGCCGGCGGCGGAGACGCCGGCGAACACGCCGAACGCCCGGTTGCGGGCGGGGCCTTCGGTGAACGTGGTGGTGATCAGCGCGAGGGAGGTCGGGGAGGCGATGGCGCCGCCGACGCCTTGGAGGGCGCGTGCGGCGAGCAGTTGTCCTGAGTTCTGGGCGAACCCGCCGAGCAGCGAGGCGAGGCCGAACAGGAGCACACCGAAGATGAACACGCGGCGGCGGCCGAGGATGTCGCCGGCGCGGCCGCCGAGGAGGAGGAGTCCGCCGAAGGTCAGCGTGTACGCGTTGACCACCCAGGAGAGCGTGGTCGTGGAGAACCCCAGCGCCGTCTGGATGTGCGGCAGCGCGATGTTCACGATGGTGATGTCGAGGACGATCATCAACTGGCAGGAGGCGATGACGAGCAGGGCGATCCCGCTCCCGCTTCCTTGGACCTTGCCATTGGTCCCGGTGGTCGGCATGGCACTCGGTTCCACCCTTTCGACGGTATGCCCCGTGCCAGGGGGTCACCACTCGGGCATACTGCCCGCCCGCGGTGCGGGGGGCTGGCAAGGGTGCAATTTCACATGTCACACTGCTGTGTCATGGACCCCTACCTCGACCTCTCCGCCCGCACCGGCCGCTTCACCTACGGCGCCCCCCGCGCCGCCGCCGTCGGCGACTCCGGCCGCCTGCTCTGGTTCCTGCGCTCCGCCGGTCCCGCCGACCCGGTCGACTCCCTCTGGGTGCTCGACACCTCCGACGGCACCGAGCGGCTCGTCGCCGACCCCGCCCAGCTGGCCCCCGGCCCCGTGGAACTCCCGGAGGCCGAGCGCCGGCTGCGCGAGCGGGTCCGGCTCTGGGCCCCCGGCATCGGCTCGTACGCCCTCGCCGCCGACGGTCTCAGCGCGGTCTTCGCCCTCTCCGGCCGGGTCTTCCAGGCCTTCGCCGACGGCGCCGCCCCCAAGGAGCTGCCCACCGCAGGCCCGGCCTTCGACCCCCGCCCCAACCACGACGGCTCCCGCGTCGCCTACGTCACCGGCGACGCCCTGCACACCACCCCCGGCGACCGGGTCTCCCCCGCCGACGGCGCCCGCTGGGGCCTCGCCGAGTTCGCCGCCGCCGAGGAACTGGGCCGCGCCCGCGGCCACTGGTGGTCCCCCGACGGCGTCACCCTGCTCGCCGCCCGGGTCGCCGAAGGCGCCCTGGAACGCCGGTACTTCACCGACCCGGCCCACCCCGAGAAGGCACCGGAGTCCTTCGCCTACCCGGTGGCCGGCGGACCCAACGCCGACGTCGCCCTCTGGGTCTTCGGCCCCGACGGCCGCCGCGTCCGCCTCGCCTGGGACGCCACCGCCTTCCCCTACCTCTCCGACGCCTCCTGGGCCTCCTCCGACGAGATCCTGCTGACCGTCCAGGACCGCCTCCAGCAGAACGTCCTGCTCCTCACCGCCGACCCCGCCACCGGCCGCACCCGCGAGCTGTCCCGCACCACCCACCCCCAGTGGGTCGACGCCCTGCCCGGCACCCCGGCCCGGCTGGCCGACGGACGGCTCCTCACCGCCGCCGACACCCCGGGCGGCACCGCCCGCGGCCTCGCCCTGGACGGCGTACCCCTCACCGGAGACGGCATCCAGGTGCGACGCGTGGCCGGCGAGTACGCGGGTGCCCTCGCCGTGGAGGCCGGCACCCGGGACCCCGCCGAGCAGCAGGTGCTGCTCCTCGGCCCCGGCGCCGGCGAGGTACGGGCCCTGGCCGACGGGCCCGGCGTGCACTCCGTACTCGTCGACGGCGGCGCGCTGCTGCTGACCTCGGCCGGCCCCGACGGGGTCACCAGGACCGTACGGACCGCCGACGGGCGGGAGTTCTCCCCGCGCGACCTGTCCGAGCCGCTGCCGTACCGGGTGGTGCCACGGCTGGCCCGGGTGACCGAGCACGGCCTGCCGACGGCCGTGGTCTACCCGCGGGGCCATGTCACCGGTGAGCGTCTGCCCGTACTGCTCGACGTGTACGGCGGCCCCGGCTACCAGGCCGTGAGCGCCGAGCCGCGCCGCTGGCAGCTGCGCCAGTGGTGGGCCGACCAGGGCTTCGCCGTGGTCACCACCGACAACCGGGGCACCCCCTTCGTCTCCCCCGCCTTCACCCACGCGATGTACCGCGGCTTCTCCGAGGTGACCCTGGAGGACCAGGTGGCGGCCCTGCGCGCGCTCGGCGACCGGGACCCCGACCTGGACCTGGACCGGGTCGGCGTGCGCGGCTGGTCGTACGGCGGCTACCTGGCCGCCATGGCGGTGCTGCGCCGGCCGGACGTGTTCCACGCGGCGGTCGCCGGGGCCGCGCCCACGGACTTCCGGTACTACGACACCGCGTACACCGAGCGGTACCTCGGCCTGCCGGACGAGCACCCGGAGGTGTACGAGCGGGACTGCCTGCTCGGGGACGCCGCGGGGCTGTCGCGTCCGCTGCTGCTGGTGACGGGGCTCGCGGACGACAACGTGCACCCCTCGCACACGCTGCGGCTCTCCGAGGCGCTGACCGGGGCGGGCCGGCCGCACCGGCTGCTGGCGCTGCCGGGCGTCACCCACATGACCCCGGACGGGGTCAACGAGAAGCTGGTCGCCCTGGAGCGGGACTTCCTGCTCCGCGAACTGTCCGTCTGACCGTCCGAGGACGGCAGGTCCGCTGACGGCAGGTCCGAGGACGCCGAGTCCGCCAACGCCGAGTCCGCGGACGGCAGGAGGGGGCCCGGGCGCGCGTCGCGCCCGGGCCCCCTCCCGTGTGCCGCCTGCCGGCGGGGGGTCAGTCCCCGGGGAAGTGGCAGGCCACCTCGCGTGCCTCGCCGGGTACGGCGATGCGCAGCAGCGGGCGTTCGGTGCGGCAGACCTCCTGGGCCTTGGCGCAGCGCGGGTGGAAGGAGCAGCCCGGGGGCGGTGAGGCCGGGCTCGGCGGGTCCCCGAGCAGGGTGATCCGCTCGCGCCGCCGCTCGGCCGCCGGGTCGGGCAGCGGTACGGCGGACAGCAGCGCCCGGGTGTAGGGGTGCTGGGGGGAGTCGTACAGGGCGTGCTTGTCGCCGATCTCGACGATCCGGCCGAGGTACATCACGGCGACCCGGTCGCTCACGCGCTTGACCACGGACAGGTCGTGGGCGATGAAGACGTACGAGAGGCCGAGTTCGTCCCGCAGCCGTTCCATCAGGTTGACGATCTGGGCCTGGACCGAGACGTCGAGCGCGGAGACGGGTTCGTCGGCGACGATCAGCCGGGGGCTGGTGGCCAGGGAGCGGGCGATGCCGATGCGCTGGGCCTGGCCGCCGGAGAACTCGTGCGGGTAGCGGTCGATGTGCTCGGGGATGAGGCCGGTGAGCTCCATCAGCTCGGCGGCGCGGACCCGGGCGTCCGCAGCGCTCCAGCCCTGGACCAGCAGCGGGTCGGAGATGATCCGGGCGACGGTCTGGCGGGGGTTGAGGGACGAGTGCGGGTCCTGGAAGACCATCTGGAGGTGCCGGCGGTGGGGGCGCATGGCCCCCTGGGAGAGCCGGGAGATCTCCTGGCCCTCGAAGCGGATGCTGCCGGAGGTGGGTTCCAGGAGGCGTACGAGCATGCGGCCGGTGGTGGACTTGCCACAGCCGGACTCGCCGACGAGGCCGAGGGTCTCCCCGGACCGGAGGGCGAAGGAGACCCCGTCCACGGCCTTGATGGGCGCGCCGCGGCGGCCGGTGGCGGAGCGGCGGCCGGGGAAGGCCATGGTCAGGTCGCTGACGGCGAGCAGCGGGGACGTGCCGGGTTCCCCGCCCGTGCGGGCCTCGGGGATGTCGGCGGGTGCCGTGGTCATCGGGCTGCCTCCTGGACGGCGCCGGCGAAGTGGCAGGCCGTCATGCGTGCGGTGGCACCGTACGGTGCGAACGGGGGCCGCTCGGTGCGGCAGCGCTCCCGTTCCTCCTCGGTGCCGGCGGCCGCCCGGGCGCAGCGCGGGGCGAAGGCGCAGCCGGGGGCGGGTGCCAGGAGGGAGGGCGGGGAGCCGGGGATGGCCCTCAGCGGCTCGTCGTCGGTGTCGTCGAGCCGCGGCAGCGAGTCGAGCAGGCCGCGGGTGTAGGGGTGGGCGGGGCCGGCGAACAGCTCGTCGACCTGGGCCTGTTCGGCGGCCCGTCCGCCGTACATGACGAGGACCTCGTGGGCGACGCGCGCGACCACCCCGAGGTCGTGGGTGATCATGATGACGCCGAGGCCGCGGTCCTGTTGGATGCGGGCGATCAGTTCGAGGATCTGGGCCTGGACGGTGACGTCGAGGGCGGTGGTGGGCTCGTCGGCGATGAGCAGGTCGGGTTCGCAGGCCAGGGCCATGGCGATCATGGCGCGCTGGCGCATGCCGCCGGAGAACTGGTGCGGGTACTCCCCCGCCCGGCGGGCGGGTTCGGGAATGCCGACCTCGCCGAGCATGTCCACGGCGTGCCGGCGGGCGGCCGCCCGGCCGGTGCGGAAGTGCACGCGGTGGTGCTCGGCGATCTGCTCGCCGACGGTGTAGTAGGGGTGGAGGCTGGACAGCGGGTCCTGGAAGATCATCGCCATCCGGCGGCCGCGGAGCTTCGACAGCTCCTTCTCCGGCATGCCGAGGAGCTCGCGCCCCTCCAGGGCGATGGAGCCGGTGACCTCGGCGCCGCGGTGGAGTCCCATGACGGCGAGCGAGGTGACGGACTTGCCGGAGCCGGATTCGCCGACGATGCCGAGGGTGCGGCCGGCCTCGACGGTGAAGCCGAGGGAGTCCACGGCGCGCACGGTGCCGCGCGGGGTGGTGAAGGCGACCTTCAGGTCGCGGACGGCGAGCAGGGGCGGCGCGGTCATGAGTACCTCACCCTCGGGTCGACGACGGCGTAGAGGAGGTCGACGGCGAGGTTGGCGACGACGATGAAGAAGGCGGCGAGCAGGGTCACGCCGAGGACCACGGGCTGGTCGGAGTTGACCAGCGCGCCGTAGAAGAGCCGTCCGATGCCGGGGAGTCCGAAGATGGACTCGGTGATGACGGCTCCGGCGAGGAGGCCGCCGAGGTCCATGCCGAAGATGGTCAGGATGGGGGTCATGCCGGAGCGCAGTCCGTGTTTGACGACGACGGTGCGTTCGGGCATGCCCTTGGCGCGGGCGGTGCGGATGTACGGCTCGGCCATGGCCTCGATCATCGATCCGCGGCTCTGGCGGGCGTACATGGCCGCGTAGAGCAGGGCCAGGGCGGTCCAGGGGAGCAGCAGGTTGGAGGCCCAGGCGAGGGGGTTGTCGGTGAAGGACTGGTAGCTCGGGTAGGGCAGCAGGCCGGCGATCCGGATCACTCCGTAGATGAGCATCACGGAGGTGAAGTAGACGGGCAGCGAGGCCGCGGCGACGGCGCCGACCATGAGGGCCCGGTCGGTGACGGTGTCCTTGCGCAGGGCGGCGGTGACGCCGGCGCCGAGGCCGAGGAGCAGCCAGAGGGCGGCGGCGCCGACGGCGAGGGAGGCGGAGACCGGGAGCCGGTCCATGAGGAGGTCCCAGACGGGCAGGGAGTTCTCGTACGAGTAGCCGAGGCAGGGGAAGTCGCAGGCGACGGCGTACTGCCCGGTGCCGAGGGTGCGGCCGGTGAAGATGCCGGTGAGGAAGGTGCCGAACTGCTCCCACAGGGACCTGTCGAGGCCGAGGTACTCGCGGACCACGGCGAGCCGCTCGGGGCTGCAGGTCTTGCCGCAGGCGTCGGCGGCGGGGTCGGAGGGCAGCACGTAGAAGATGAGGAAGGTGACGGCCGCGATGGCGAGCAGGACGCCGGCCAGGGCGAGCAGCCGGCGCGCGAGGTAGAGGATCACGTGCGGCCGCCCCTCGGGTCGAGGATGTCGCGCAGGGCGTCGCCGAGCAGGGTGAAGGCGAGCACCGACAGGAAGAGGAAGGTGCTCGGGATGACGAAGTACATGGGGTCGGTCTCGTAGAAGGCGACGCTCTCGGCGATCATCTGCCCCCAGGAGGGGGTGGGCGGGCGGACGCCGACGCCGAGGTAGCTGAGGGCGGCCTCGGTGCTGATCATGCCGGGGATGAGCAGGGTGGTGTACGCGATGACCGGCCCGGAGACCCCGGGCAGGATGTCGCGGGTGAGGATGCGCCAGGGGCCGGAGCCGCCGACCCTCGCCGCGTCGACGTACTCGCGGTGCTTGAGGGAGAGGGTCTGGCCGCGGACCACGCGGGCGACGCCGGGCCAGCCGAAGAGGCCGATGACGGCGGTCATCAGGACGATGCGGTTGACGTCCTTCGCCACCGACAGCATCGCGATCATGAAGATCAGCGAGGGGAAGGACATGGTCAGGTCCATGAGGCGGGAGAGCACGGCGTCCGTGCGTCCGCCGAAGTAGCCGGCGGCGATGCCGGCCGCGGTGCCCGTGAGCACGACGATCGCGGTGGCGGCGAAGGCGATGAGGAGGGAGACCTGGGCGCCGTGGACGACGCGGGCGTAGAGGTCGCGTCCGGTGACGGGTTCGACGCCGAGCCAGTGCTCGGGGCCGATCCCGCCGAAGGAGCCCAGCGGCAGGCCGCCGAGGTAGGGGTCGATGGCGGACTTGTCGAACTCCTCGGGGGACCAGCCGCCCAGGGCGCCCAGCCAGGGGGCGGTGAGGGCCATGAGGACGAAGAGGACGACGACGGAGAGGCTGATGCGGACGGCGGGGCGGCGGCGGAGTTCCCTCCGGGCGAGCTGCCAGGGGCTGCTGCCCGGAGGGACCGCCGCGGCCGGCGCGGTACCGGCTGCGGTGGTGGTCACGGCGACAGGTGTCTCGCGGGTGCGGGTGCTCAGCCCTGGCCCTTGGCGGGGTCCTTGAGGCCGATGGTGGCGTAGTCGAT
Organism: Streptomyces sp. NPDC086023; assembly: GCF_044540325.1. Taxonomy (NCBI): domain Bacteria; kingdom Bacillati; phylum Actinomycetota; class Actinomycetes; order Kitasatosporales; family Streptomycetaceae; genus Streptomyces; species Streptomyces sp. NPDC086023. The sequence continues at coordinate 47,277 of NZ_JBITRX010000016.1, read as the reverse complement.
CGCGCCGCTCCAGACGGGGTGGCCGAAGGCGCCGGCGATGTTGGTGCCGATCAGCAGGGGCTTGCGCTCCAGGACGACGGGGACGGCCGGGGCCTTCTGCATGATCTCGGCGTCGAGGTCGATCCAGCCCTGGCGGGCGCGCTGGGCGTCGTCGTAGGCGCTGATCTCGTCGATGCGCTTGATGGTCGCGTCGTCCTTGAACTGCGAGTAGTTGCCGCTGTTGCCCTTGACCTTGATGGTGCGGCCGTCGAAGACGAAGGGCAGGAAGGTGGAGCCGGAGGGGTAGTCGGGGCACCAGCCGGCGAGGGTCATGTCGGGGGCGGTGGTGGTGTCGCCGATGACGTCGTAGAAGGCGCCCGGGTCGACGGTGTCGATGACCACCTCGATGCCGGCGCGGGACAGGCCCTGCTGGAGGGCCTCGGCGCGGGTCTTGTCGCCGGTGGAGACCGCGAGGGAGACCTTCAGCTTCTCCTTGCCGGCGGCCTTGAGGAGCTCCTTGGCCTTGGCCGGGTCGCCGGCGGGGGCGATCTTGAGGGTGTCGGCCTGGGCGCCGCCGGTGAGGGACGAGGGCAGGTAGGCGGTGGCGATCTCGTTGAAGGCGGGGCCGCCGCCCGCGGTGACCATGGACTCCTTGTCGACGGCGTACTGGAAGGCCTGGCGGACCTTGACGTCGTCGAAGGGGGCGCGCGAGGTGTTGAGCTGGAGCATGGTCGTACAGCCCTGGGACTCGGCCAGGAGGCGGGCCTTCACCTCGGGCTTGGGGAGCACCTTGGGGGCGCTCTCGGGGCGCATGTTGGAGTACGAGACGGCGGAGGCGTCGGCGCCGGCGGAGGCGATGATGCGGTCGTCGATCTGGCCGCCCTTGAGGCCCATGACGACGACGAACTTGTCCGGGTAGGCCTTGCGGACGGTGTCGGTCGCGGCGTCCCAGTGCTCGTTGCGGACGAGGACGAGCTTCTTGTCCCGGTCGTAGCTCTCGATCTTGTACGGGCCGGAGGAGAAGGGGCGGGAGTCGTACTGGGTGCCCTTCTCCTGGGCCTGCGGGACCGGGGCGAAGGTGGGCAGGGTGGCGGTGGCGGAGAACTCGGCGACGGGGCGGTTGAGTTCGAAGACGATGGTCTTGTCGTCGGGGGTCTTCACCGAGTCGAGGTGCTTGCCCTGGAGGGGGCCGGTGTAGCCCTTGGTGCCGGCGAGGTAGCGGGCGGCGTAGTCGGGGCCGCCGGTGAGGTCCGGGGAGAAGGACCGCTCGACGTTGTACTTGATGTCCTGGGCCTTGATCGGGGTGCCGTCCTCGTACTTGAGGCCGTCCTTGAGGGTGAAGGTCCAGGTGCGGCCGCCGTTGGAGGGCTTGCCGAGGTCGGTGGCGAGGTCGGGGACCAGCTCGCTGCCGGCCTTGCCGGGCTCGGACTTGAAGGTGACGAGGGTGCGGTAGAGCAGGCGGGTGCCGAAGTCCATCGCCGGCATCACCCAGTTGCGGGCCGGGTCCAGGTGGGAGAAGTCCTGGTTGGACAGGATCGTCAGGGTGCCGCCCTTGACCGGGGTGCCGCCGAGGATCTTGCCGTCGTTGGCGGCGGCGGGGTTGCTCGCGCCGCCCTTGCCGGCCTGGCCCTTCTTGGTGTCGGAGCAGCCCGAGGCGCCGAGTGCGAGTGCGGCCACCAGGGCGGTGGCGAGGGCGAGTTGGGTGCGCTTGGTCATGGTCACTCCAGAGAAGGGCCGCGCTGTAAGGTGTGACCGGTAACATAGTAATGTGAAATTGCACTGACAAGGGGTGTGCGCCGCCGTTATCCAGCCGTGTCCAAATCCCCGGCTCCACCACGCACTTGGGGCCCCGACCTGCACGGTCGGGGCCCCTGGTGCGTGGCGGGTGCGGCGGTTACGCGGTGCGGCTGCCGCCCAGCTTCCGCTTGGCGCGCGGCTCCACCGGCTCGTCCCGGCCCTGCGCCCACAGCGAGCGGACGTGGCCCAGGTGGCGGCGCATGCACTCCTCCGCCGCCGGCGCGTCCCCGGCCAGCATCAGGTCGAGCAGCTCGTGGTGCTCCTCGGCGGAGGCCACCAGCAGCCCGGCCTCGTCCAGGCCGGTCAGGCCGTACAGCCGTGAGCGCTTGCGCAGGTCGCCCACGGTCTCCACCAGGCGCTCGTTCCCCGCGAGGGCGAGCAGGCCGAGGTGGAAGCGGCGGTCCGCCTCCAGGTAGCCGATGAGGTCGTGGTTCCGCGCGCTGGCGACGATCTCCTCCGCCACCGGCCGCAGCGCCTCCAGGGCCTCCTTGGACGCGATCTGGGTGACCCGGCCGATGGTGGGCACCTCGATCATCGCGCGCAGTTCCGTGTACTGGTCGAGGTCGCGCTCGCTGACCTCGGTGATCCGGAAGCCCTTGTTGCGCACGGGCTCCACCAGGCCCTCGCGCGCCAGGTCGAGCATCGCCTCGCGCACCGGGGTGGCCGAGACCCCGTACTCCGCCGCGAGGCCGGGGGCCGAGTAGACCTGGCCGGGGCGGAGTTCACCCGCTATCAGGGCGGCACGAAGGGCGTGGGCGACCTGGTCGCGGAGCCTCTCCTGGGCTGTGATGAGACTGGTCTGCTTCAGGTCACCCATCGCTTTTCCTCCGAGAATTCGCAGAGGAACAGCGTACAATGTCACGTTTCGCTGTTCGCCCTGGTGGCGAGGTACAGAGCCACCGCCACTGCGAGATCTTCCCAGGCCATGCCGACACTCTTGAAGACCTGTGGACAACCCTCCTGGCGGCCCGCCTCCCCGCTGACCAGCTCCGCAAGGGTGCCGGCGACGTGGTCCGGGCCGATCGCGCCCTCGGCGAGCGGCACCAGCAGGTCCCCGGCCTCACGCAGGGCGGCCGACCGGGCCTCGACGTACACGGCGGACCGGCTGACCAGCGCGGTGTCCAGTTCGCGGGCGTCCGGCTCGTGGGAGCCCACCGCCACGACCGCGGCGCCGGGCCCGACCAGCCGGCCGTCGAACAGCGGCTCCCTGGCCGTGGTGCAGCAGACCACCAGGTCCGCCCCGGCCACCGCGCCCGGCTCCCCCGCCCGCACGTCCGGCACGCCCAGCTTCCGTGCGTACGCGGCCAGTTGCTCCGCCGCCCCCGGCCGGCGCCCCACCACCGTCAGGGAGGTGAGGGGGCGCTCGGCGAGCACCGCGTCGAGGTGCCCGTACGCCTGCGGTCCGGTGCCGAAGAGCACCGCCCGCAGCGGTCCGGGCCGGGCCAGCCGGCGCAGCGCGAGGGCGGAGACGGCGGGGGTGCGCAGCGCGGTGAGCGCGGCGCCGTCGAGCAGGGCGACGGGGGTGAGGGTGGCGCCGTCGAGCAGCAGGTAGCTGCCGGTGATGCGGGGCAGGCCGCGGGCGGCGTTGCCGGGCGCCACTCCGGCGATCTTGACGCCGGCCCAGGAGCGGGTGGCGGCGGGCATCAGGAGCAGTTCGCCGCCGGGGACGGCGAGGGCGGTGCGGTGCGGGGCCGTCTCGGGGTCGAGTCCGTCGCGGAGCGCCCCCGCCAGGGCGTCGGCCGCCCCTGCGGGGCCGAGCAGCCGGGCCGTGTCGGCCGCGGTGATCAGCGCGGGTGCGGTCACAGCTGGAACCCGGTGTCGAGGCCGTCGTGCGGGTCGAGGACGAAGGTGTGCTCGCCGGTGCGGTAGGCGGTGCCGGTGACCTCGGTGACGGTGCCGGCGTCCGGGGCGGTGCCCGGGGGCGGGGCGACGGTGCGGCCGGTGAAGACGGTGCCGGCGATGGATTCGTGCAGGAGGTCCTCGCCGGGTGCGAGGGCGCCGTCGTCGGCGAGGAGGGCCAGCCGGGCGCTGGTGCCGGAGCCGCAGGGCGAGCGGTCGATCTGGCCGTCGGCGAAGACGGTGACGTTGCGCTGGTGCGGGCCGAAGGGGGTGTCGGGCAGTTCCTCGTAGAGGATCACGCCGTAGACGCCGGAGAGCAGGGGGCTGTCCGGGTGCCAGGTGGCGGGGTGGGTGGCGAGGGCGGCGCGGATCTCGCGTCCGGCGGCGACGAGTTCGGCGAGGTGCGCAGTGCTGACGTCGAGGCCGAGGCGCCGGGCGGGCAGTGCGGCGTAGCAGGCGCCGGCGTGGGCGATGTCGACCTCGACGGGGCCGCGGGCGGTGACGACGGGGACCTTGCGGGCGGCGACCCGGGCGGGCACGTTGCGGAAGGTGACGCCGGTGGTGCGGCCGCCGCTGCGGTGCACGGTGGCGGTGACGCGGCCGGAGGGGACGTCGATGCGGACCTGGGCGTCGCCGTCGTCGGGGGCGGGGACGCGGCCGCTGTCGACGGCCCAGGCGCCGAGGGCGATGGTGCCGTGGCCGCAGGCGGTGGAGAAGCCGTCCTTGTGCCAGAAGAGGACGCCGAGGTGGGCGCCGTCGTCGTCGGGCGGGACGACGAACCCGCCGTACATGCCGGCGTGGCCGCGGGGTTCCTGGACCAGGAGGCGGCGTACGTCGTCCAGCGGGCCGGGGCGGGGTGCGGTGCCGGAGCCGCCGGGGCCGACGGCGGTGGCGCAGCGCTCGGCGACGGTGTCGCCGGGCACCGGGGGGAGGCCGTCGGTGACGATGCGGAAGGGTTCACCGGCGGTGTGGTAGTCCGTGGTGCGCACGGTGTGGAGGCGGGTCACAGGAGGAATCCGGCGGGGAAGGGGTCGGTGGGGTCGAGGAAGTACTGGGCGGTGCCGGTGATCCAGGCTCGTCCGGTGACGGTGGGGATCACGGCGGGCAGGCCGCCGACGGTGGTCTCCTCGACGAGCCGGCCGGTGAACTCGGTGCCGATGAAGGACTCGTTGACGAAGTCCCGGCCGAGGGGCAGCTGTCCGCGGGCGTGCAGCTGGGCCATGCGGGCGGAGGTGCCGGTGCCGCAGGGCGAGCGGTCGAACCAGCCGGGGTGGATGGCCATGGCGTGGCGGGAGCGGGTGGCGTCGGAGCCGGGGGCGGCGAGGTAGACGTGCTTGACGCCGTTGATCTCGGGGTTCTCGGGGTGGACGGGCCGGTCGGTGGCGTTGATCGCGTCCATGATGGCGAGTCCGGCGGCGATCAGGTCGTCCTTGCGGGCCCGGTCGAAGGGGAGGCCGAGGCTGTCGAGTTCGACGAAGGCGTAGAAGTTGCCGCCGTATGCGATGTCATAGGTGACGGTGCCGTGGCCGGGGACGTCGACCTTGCGGTCGAGGCCGACGCTGAAGGCGGCGACGTTGGTGAGGGTGACGGCCTTGGCGCGGCCGTCCTCGACCTGGACGTCGACGGAGACGAGGCCGGCGGGGGTGTCGAGGCGGACGGTGGTGACGGGTTCGGTGACGGGCACCATGCCGGTCTCGACGAGGACGGTGGCGACGCCGATGGTGCCGTGGCCGCACATCGGGAGGAGGCCGGAGACCTCGATGTAGAGGACGCCGTAGTCGGCGTCGGGTCGGGTGGGCGGCTGGAGGATGGCGCCGCTCATGGCCGCGTGGCCGCGGGGCTCGTACATGAGGAGCGTGCGCACGTGGTCGAGGTGCTCGATGAAGTGCAGGCGGCGTTCGGCCATGGTGGTGCCGGGGATGATGCCGAAGCCGCCGGTGATGACGCGGGTGGGCATGCCTTCGGTGTGGCTGTCGACCGCGTGGTAGACGTGTGTGGTCCGCATGTCAGTGGTGGCCCTCCGCGATGGCCTTCTCGGTGGCGGCGCGGACGGCGGCCTCGGTGTCGCCGGTGAGCGGGAAGCGCGGCGGGCGGGTGGGGCCGCCGGGCCGGCCGGCGATGTCCATGGACAGCTTGATGGCCTGGACGAACTCGGTCTTGGAGTCCCAGCGCAGCAGCGGGTGGAGGGACTTGTAGAGGGGCAGGGCGGTGTCGAGGTCGCCGGCGACGGCGGCGTGGTAGAGGTCGGCGCTGGTGCGCGGGAGGGCGTTGGGGTAGCCGGCGATCCAGCCGACGGCGCCGGCGAGGGCGAGTTCGAGGAGGACGTCGTCGGCGCCGATGAGGAGGTCGAGGCCGGGCGCGAGCTCGGCGATCTCGTAGGCGCGGCGGACGTCGCCGCTGAACTCCTTGACGGCGACGATGCTGCCGTCGGTGTGGAGGCGGGCGAGGAGCTGGGGGGTGAGGTCGACCTTGGTGTCGTACGGGTTGTTGTAGGCGACGACGGGGAGGCCGGCCTTGGCGACCTCGGCGTAGTGGGCGCGTACGGTCTGCTCGTCGGCGCGGAAGGCGTTGGGCGGGAGGAGCAGGACGGAGCCGGCGCCGGCTTCGGCGGCCTGGTCGGTCCAGCGGCGGGCCTCTGCGCTGCCGTAGGCGGCGACGCCGGGCATGACGCGGTCGCCGTCGCCCGCGGCTTCGACGGCGGTGCGGACGACGCGGGCGCGCTCGTCGTCGGTGAGGGTCTGGTACTCGCCGAGCGAGCCGTTGGGGACGACGCCGTCGCAGCCGTTGGCGATGAGCCAGGCGACGTGCTCGGCGTAGGCGTCGTAGTCGACGGAGAGGTCGTCGCGCAGGGGCAGGGTGGTGGCGACCATGATTCCGTGCCAGGGGCGGGTGCGGGGGGTGGTGGACGCGTGGGTCATGGCAGGACTCCCTAGTGTGATGTGTGACATTTTACTGTGGGTCGTGAGAGGCCACAAGGGCCCCGGGGGGTGGGTCAGTTGGATCCGGCGGGCGCGCCGGGGGCGGCCCCGGCGTCCGCGGCGTCTTCCGCCGGGAGGGCCGCGAGGTGGCGCAGCGGGACCGGGCAGGACAGCGGCCGCCGGTCGGGCGCCTGGTCCTCGCCCGCGAGGGCGGCGACGGCCGGGCCGCACATGCGGCCCTGGCACCAGCCCATGCCGGCACGGGTGAGGAGTTTGACGGTACGGGCGTCCCGGGCGCCGAGTTCGCCGACGGCCTCCCGGATCCGGCCGGCCGGCACCTCCTCGCAGCGGCAGACGTGCGTGTCGTCGTCGAGCCAGCCGGTCCAGCCGGTCCCGGGCCGGTGGGCGGCGGCCATCGCGCCGGCGAAGGCGCGCAGCCGGGCGCGGCGGCGGACCAGGGCCGCCGGGGCTGGGGCGGGGCGGGCGCCGGGGGCGCTGCCGGTGGCTGTGGTGCCGGTGCCGCCGGTGGCTGTGGCGGCGGGGCCGAGGAGTTCGCGGGCGATGGCGTGGGCGGCCAGTTCGCCTTCGGTGAGGGCGAGTTCGGCGCCGCCGATGCCACCGGTCTCGCCCGCGGACCAGAGGCCGGGCACGGAGGTGCGCTGCCGGTCGTCCAGGGTGAGGGCGGGGGTGCCGTCGGCGGTGTGGCGGGTGGCGCAGCCGAGGGCGGTGGCGAGTTCGAGCTGCGGGACCAGGCCGTGGCCGACGGCGAGGGCGTCGCAGGGGATGCGGCGTCCGGTGCCGGGTACGGGGCGCCAGTCGCGGTCCAGGCGGGTCACGGTGACGGCTTCGACGCGGTCGGTGCCGTGGGCCTCGGTGACGGCGTGCCGGGTGAGCAGCCGGACGTGGTGGCGCAGCAGGGCGCCGCCGTACTGGGCGCCTTCGGCGAGTTTGGCGGGGTTGCGCAGCAGGGCGGGGAGTTCGCCGGCGTATCCGGTGTAGGCGGCGGCCTCGACGACGGCGGGGACCCGGGCGCCGGCCGCGGCGAGGGAGCCGGCGACGGCGAGGAGGAGGGGACCGCTGCCGGCGACGACGACGCGGCGGCCGGGCAGGACGAGGCCGGCCTTGAGCATGGCCTGGGCGCCGCCGGCGCCGACGACGCCGGGCAGGGTCCAGCCGGGGAAGGGGAGCTGGCGTTCGTACGCGCCGGTGGCGAGCAGTACGGCGCGGGCGTGGACGGTGGCGGGGCGCTCGGTGTCCTCCGCTCCCCCGGTCGCGGCCGGGGTGGTGTCGTACGGGGTGGCGACCGCGTGCAGGGTCCAGTGCGGTGCCGCTCCGGTGACGCTCCACACGTGGTGGCCGGGCAGGTACGTGATCCGGCCGGCCTTCTCGTGGGCGCGCAGGGCGGTCTCGCGGGCGGCGAAGGCGGGCCAGCCGTGGTGCAGGGCGTCGGGGCGGGCGGCGCCGAGGCCGGGTGCGGGGTGGCGGTAGAACTGTCCGCCGGGGCGGGCGGCGGCGTCCAGGAGGGTGACGCGGAGGCCGAGGCCGGCGGCGGTGACGGCGGCGGCGAGTCCGGCGGGGCCGGCGCCGACGACGGCGAGGTCGGCGGGCCGGGTGTCGACGGCGGGGTCGGTGTCAGACGCCGAGGTCGGCATGGCCGGTCCCTTCCTGGGTGGTGATGGCGTCGCCGGGGCGGGCCGGGACGAGGCAGGCGCGCTGGTTGGGGCGGCCGTTGACGGTGACGAGGCAGTCGTGGCAGGCGCCGATGCCGCAGAAGGCGCCGCGGGGGGCCGCGCCGTCGCGGGTGGTGCGCCAGGCGAGGATGCCGTTGGCCCAGAGGGCGGCGGCGATGGTCTGGCCCTCTTCGGCGGGCAGGGGGCTGCCGTCGAAGTCGACCGTGTACGTGGAGCGGGGGGTGCCGCCGACGAGGTCGCGGGGGGTGCGGGGGCGGGGGGTCATCGGCCGACTCCTTGTCCGGGGGTGTCGCCGAAGCGTTCGGGGCGGAACGGGGCCGGGTCGAGCGTGGGTGCCGTGCCGGTGAGGGCCTCGGCGATGAGGAGGCCGGTGGCGGGGGCGAGGCCGATGCCGGCGCCTTCGTGGCCGCAGGCGTGGAGGAGGCCGGGGGCGCGGGGGTCGGGGCCGATGGCCGGGAGGTGGTCGGGGAGGTAGGGGCGGAAGCCGTGGTAGGTGCGCATGACGTGGACGTCGGCGAGGACGGGGAAGAGGGCGGCGGCCTGGGAGGCGAGGCGGCGGAGGGCTTCGGTGGAGAGGGTGCGGTCGAAGCCGACGCGTTCGCGGGTGGCGCCGATGAGGACGGGGCCGGCGGGGGTGCCCTCGACGACGGCGGAGGACTGGAGGGCGGCGGAGCCGCTGGCGACGTCGGCGATGTAGTCGGCGGCGTAGACCTTGTGGCGGACGACGCGGGGCAGGGGTTCGGTGACGAGGACGAAGCCGCGGCGGGGCAGGACGGGCAGGTGGACGCCGGCGAGTGAGGCGATGCGGCCGCCCCAGGTGCCGGCGGCGTTCACGACCTGGCCGGCGGCGAGGTCGCCGTCGGCGGTGCGGACGCCGCGGACGGTGCCGTCGGGGCCGGTGAGGAGTGCGGTGACCTCGGCGCCGAGGTGCGTGCGGGCGCCGTGGCGGCGGGCCGCTCGCAGGAGCTGGGCGGCGGCCTGGGCGGGCTGGACCTGGGCGTCCTGGGGGTAGTGGAGGCCGCCGGCGAGGCCGGGGGCGAGGTGGGGTTCCAGGTCGGGGAGGCGGTCCGGGGCGATCTCCTGCGCTTCGACGCCGACGGCGCGCTGGCCTTCGGCGAAGACGCGGAGGGCCTTGAGGGTGGCCTCGTCGGGCGCCACGACGAGGCCGCCCTTGGGCTCGTACTCGGTCTCCGGTGGGAGGACCTCGGTGAGTTCGCGCCAGAGTCGGGTGGACAGCAGCGCGAGGTCGAGCTCGGGTCCCGCCTCCTTGTCGGAGACGAGGAGGTTTCCTTCCCCGGCGCCGGTGGTGCCTCCCGCGACGGGGCCGCGGTCGACCACGGCGACGGAGAGGCCGGAGCGGGCGGCGTAGTACGCGCAGGCTGCTCCGACGACGCCGGCACCGATGACGACGACGTCCAGGGGGTGTCTGTTGGGCACGGCAGTAATATGTCACATAACTCAGTAGGGGCCAAGGGTCTGCCGGGGTCCGGCGCGGTCCGGCCCCGCCCCCCGTGGATCGGGGCCGGACCGCGCCTGCGGCGTCAGCTGCGCAGCGGGCCGTCGCAGGAGTAACTGGAGGTGCCGGCCACGTTGTTGGACCAGATCTCCACCGGGCCGAAGTGGCAGTTCATGTCGGCGAGGTTGTTGGAGGCGGCGCCGGCGCGGTCGAGGATGAAGTAGTCGACCGTCTCGGACATGTCCTTGAAGACCTGGTCGGGGTTGCGGAAGTTCTTGAGGTTGGCCGTGATGCGGCCGGTACAGACGAACCGGCGCTTGCCGGGGTCGCCGTTCTCGACGCAGTCGGGGTTGTTGTAGGTGGCGGTGGAGAAGGAGGAGCGGACGGCCGCCAGGGAGGCGTCCCGCAGCTGCTCGTTGGGGGTGAAGGTGGTGTTCGGGACGAACAGCTGGTCGACCTTCGCGATCTGGGCGTCCAGGAAGCGGTTGTAGTCGCGCTGGAGGTAGCTGTCGCCGCCGAGGCGGTTGCGCCAGGCGTCGAAGGCCGCCGGGTCGTTGGCGCGCAGGTGGCGGTACATCTCCTGGAGCAGGGCGGGCCGCTCGGCCCAGAGGAACTCGAAGAAGGTGCCGGCGTAGCTGTAGAAGCGGAAGCCGTCGCCCTCGTAGGTGGCGTTGAGGAGCTGCTCGACGGTCATGCGGGGGCCGCCGCCGGCGGTGTCGTTGATGATCGAGCGGACCAGGGACTTGCGGACGGCGATGCCGTCGTCGCGGGTGGCGCCGTCGAAGAACTCGGCGGTTCCCTCGTCCATGGCGGTGGTGCGGTCGCCCTGGTACCAGTCGCCCTCGCCGAAGAAGCCGGGGACGGCGAAGCGGCCGTTGAGGTAGTGGACGTACTCGTGGCGGAAGAGCTCTTCGAGGGTGAGGGTGGAGTCCTGGGGGACGCGGCGCTGGTAGGTGTAGAAGGTGGCGCCGCGCTCGATGTAGATGCCGCCGTTCTCGGTGCCCATGCCGGTGAGGATGGGGTGGTAGTTCACGTAGTCGGCGCGTGAGGCGTACAGGACGATGTTGAGGGTGGCGTTGGGGTCGCCGGCCAGGGGCTGGTCGGTGCCGATGACGCGGTGGAACTGGGCCTTGACGCGCTTGCTGGCGTAGTAGAGCTGGTCGACGGTGGCGCGGTCGAGGCCGGTGCGGACCTTGATGGCGCCGTTGTCGTAGGTGTAGGTGTTCGGGAAGAGCTGGGCCTCGATGTCCTCCTTGCACACGCCGTACGGCTTGCAGGCGCCGTAGAAGTTGAGCCAGGAGACGGCCTTGGCCCACTGCTCGCTGCCGGCGCCGAAGGTGGTCTTGGCGGTGGTGAGGACCTGGCCGAGGTCGGCGACGACGGAGTCCTTGACGGCGTCGATCTGGCCGAAGCGGCCGAACTCGCCGATGGCGTCGCGGGCGACCCAGGCGTTGTTGGTGCCCTTGAGGTGGGCGTAGCCGGCGAAGGCCTTGAAGAGGGCGCGGTAGGCGGGGTCGGCGGCGGCCGCGGCGTGGAAGGCGGCGTCCTGGTTGCCCGGGTAGACGCCGAGGTAGTTCACGGAGAGCCCGGCGAGGGCGGCCCCGGCCCAGGCGGCGTCCAGGTGGGTGGCCGGGTGGGCCGGGTCCATGGTGGCCAGGACCTTCTTGATGAGGCCGAGCTGGTGGTGGCGCAGGCCGGGGGCGCTGCCGGCGTAGAGGGCCTCGCGGAGGGTGTTGGCGTTGGACTTCGTGACGTCGAAGGTGCGGGCGGCGTTGCCGAAGTCGGCTATCGCGCGGCGCATGGCGTCGACGGTGGGGGCGTCGGTGACGTCGATCTCCGGGCGGCCGTAGTCCTGGTAGGCGACGGCGTGGAGGTAGGTGAACTGCTGCTCCAGGTTGCTGCCGTTCTTCCCGTCGTGGGCGGCGGCGAGGGTGGATATGCGGCGGGAGACGGCCTGGACGTGGGCGTCGGACATGACGGGGGTCAGCCGGGCGTCCCAGGTCCAGAACAGGCTGTTGACGCAGTCCATGGTGACGGCGGGGTCGGCGAGGAAGTCGGCGAAGCCCTCCGGTGAGAGGCCGGTGATGCCGTCGAGGGTGCAGGGGACGCCGGCGGCCGTGGCGGCGACGGCGCCCTGGGCGGTGCGGGCGGCGGCCGCGGCCTGCTGCTTCTTCGCGGGGGCCTTGACCGGGCCGGCGACGCGGCCCTTGGCGAGGCCGCCCGGCGCGGGGGCGGCGGACCGGGTGAGCGTGGGGGCCTTGGCGAGGTGCTGGACCTCGTCGAAGGGGTTCCGCGTCTCCGCGGCCGGGCCGGGGCGGACCCCGGTGAAGGCCGCGGGGGCGGCGGGGGCGGCGTTCGCCGGGGCGGTCTCGGCGGCCTGGACCACGGTCTGCCCGGCGGAGGCGAGCAGGGTGGCCGCGATGGCTGCGGCGAGGAACGGCTTGCGCACGGTGCTCAGCTTGGACACCAAGGACTCCTGGGTGGGAGGAAAAGGTGGGGGGTGTGCATGAAATGCCTTGAAAAACACGGCAGTTGAGAGCCCATCGGGTCAGTGCCATGTGAGCTGTAACATAGTAATGTGAAATTGCACTGACAAGAGGTGTGCATCTTCCGTTTTCCGGAGCTACACATTCCGACCCGCCGTCACCCTTGGGAGCCCCCGTGACCGACCACCCCTCCCGACTCAACACCGGCAGCCACGACCTGCCCGTTTCACCCGAGTTGAGCCGTTTCATGGCCGGCGGCTGGGCCGCCTCTCCCCTGCCCGCCGACGCCCGCGTCCCCGCACACGCCGTCACCCCGGCCCGCCGCGCCCGGCTCTCGGCCCGCTTCCCGGGCGAGCGCCTGATCATCCCGGCCGGCGAGCTGAAGGTCCGCTCCAACGACTGCGACCACCGCTTCCGCCCGCACAGCGCGTACGCCTGGCTGACCGGCCTCACCGGCGAGGACCAGGTCGGCCACGTCCTGGTGATGGAGCCCTCGGGCCCGCACGGCCACGAGGCCGTCCTCTACCTGCGCCCCCGCTCACCGCGCGCCGGCGGCAACGAGGAGTTCTACCGCGACCGCCGCTACGGCGAGTTCTGGGTGGGCCGCCGCCCCGACCTCGCCGAGGCCGAGCGCCTCACCGGCCTGCGCTGCGCCCACCTCGACACCCTCGGCGCCCCCGCCGGCCGGAACCCCGCCACCGACTCCGAACTGGCCGGCGTCCTCTCCGAACTGCGCCTGGTCAAGGACACCTGGGAGGTGGCCCAGCTCCAGCTGGCCGTCGACCACACCGCCGCCGGCTTCGAGGACGTGGTCCGCGCCCTCCCCACGGCCCTCGCCCACCCCCGCGGCGAACGCTGGATCGAGGGCGTCTTCGGCCTGCGCGCCCGCGCCGAGGGCAACGGCACCGGCTACGACACCATCGCCGCCTCCGGCGCCCACGCCTGCGTCCTGCACTGGATCCGCAACGACGGCCGCCTCAACCCGGACGACCTCCTGCTCCTGGACGCCGGCGTGGAGACGGACACCCTCTACACCGCCGACATCACCCGCACCCTCCCCCTCTCCGGCCGGTTCACGCCGCTCCAGCGCCAGGTGTACGAGCTGGTGCTCGCCGCCCAGGACGCCGGCATCGCCGCGCTCCGGCCCGGCGCGAGCTTCCGCGACTTCCACCGCGCCGGCATGCGGGTCATCGCCGAGGGCCTGGCCGAGTGGGGCGTGCTGAAGGACGCGGAGGGCGACCTGCACCGCCGCTACACCCTCTGCAGCAGCGGGCACATGCTGGGCCTGGACGTCCACGACTGCGCGCAGGCCCGCGCCGACACGTACCTGGACGGCGTCCTGGAGGAGGGCCAGGTCCTCACGGTCGAGCCGGGCCTCTACCTCCAGCCCGACGACGAAACGCTCCCCGCCGAACTGCGCGGCATCGGCGTACGCATCGAGGACGACCTGGTCATCACGTCGGACGGCGCCCGCCTGATGTCCGGCGCCCTCCCGCGCACCGTATCCGGCATCGAAGAATGGATGGGCACCCTCCTGGACACCGCCCGCTAGCCACCCCACGCGTACCGCACGAAGCCCCGGCAGGGCGCCGCCAGCGCCCTGCCGGGCCGTCAGGTCCGCTGAGCGGAACTCACGGGCCGTCCGTTGTCAGTCGAGGACCGCGATGCCGTCCAGTTCCACCTGGGCTGCCGTGTCCCAGAGGCGTGTCGTGCCGATGACCGCCATGGCCGGGTAGTCGCGGCCGGCCAGGTCTCGCCAGATGCGGCCCAGTTCGGGGGCGTGTTCGCGGTATGCGGCCACGTCGGTGGCGTACACCGTCACCCGGGCCAGCTGTGCCGGGGTGCCGCCGGCCGCCCGCAGGGCGGTGAGGAGGTTGCCCAGTGCGGTGGCGAACTGTTCGGGCAGGGTGTCGCCCACGACCTTGCCGTCCTGGTCGAGTGCCGTCTGGCCGGCCAGGAGGACCAGGCGGGTGCCGGTGGCGACGACGGCGTGGGAGAAGCCGGTGGGTGGGGAGAGTTCGGCGGGGTTGATCCGCTCCAGGCTCATCGGTAGAGCTCCTTGGCGATGATGGTCCGCTGGACCTCGCTGGCCCCTTCGTAGACGCGGGGCGCGCGGACCTCCCGGTAGAGGTGTTCGAGGAGGTGGCCGCGCTGGAGTGCGCGGGCGCCGTGGAGTTGGACGGCGTGGTCGACGACGTACTGGGCGGTCTCGGTGGCGAGGAGTTTGGCCATGGCGGCGCGGGTGCGTACGTCGGGTGCGGCGGTGTCGTGGGCGGTGGCGGCGGCGTAGACGAGGAGGCGGGCGGCCTCGGTGCGGGTGGCCATGTCGGCGAGGCGGTGGGCGACGGACTGGAGGTCGCCGAGGACGCCGCCGAAGGCGGGGCGTTCCCTGGTGTGGGTGAGGGTGGCGTCGAGTGCGGCCTGGGCCATGCCGAGGGCGAAGGCTCCGACGCTGGGGCGGAAGAGGTTGAGGGTGTCCATGGCGACGTGGAAGCCCTGGCCGGGGGTCCCGAGGAGGTCGTCGGCGGTGACGGGTACGGCGTCGAAGGTGAGGGTGCCGATGGGGTGCGGGGAGAGCATGTCGAGGGGGTGGCCGGTGAGTCCGGGGCGGTCGGCGGGGACGAGGAAGGCGGTGACGCCGCGGGCTCCGGGTGCTTCGCCCGTGCGGGCGAAGACGGTGTAGAAGTCGGCTTCGGGGGCGTTGGAGATCCAGGTCTTGGTGCCGGTGAGGCGCCAGTGTCCTGGGCCGTCGGGGGTGGCGGTGAGGGTGAGGGCGGCGGCGTCGGAGCCGGCGGCGGGCTCGCTGAGGGCGAAGGCGGCGACGGCGCGTCCCGCGCGGACGGGGGGCAGCCAGCGGTCACGCTGTGCGGGTGTGCCGCTGGTCAGGACGGGATGGGTGCCGAGGCCCTGGAGTGCGAGGGCTGTTTCGGCTTCGGTGCAGGCGTAGGCGAGGGATTCGCGGAGCAGGCAGAGGTCGAGGGCGGTCGAGGTGAAGAGGCGGTCGAGGAGGCCGTGTTCGCCGAGTGCGGCGAGGAGGGGGCGGTTGACGCGGCCCGGTTCGCCCTTGTCGGCGAGGGGGCGCAGGTGTGCGGCGGCGAGGTCGCGCAGGTGTGCGCACCAGGCTCGTTGTTCCGGATCGAGCGTGAAACTCGGCATGCGCCGCCTCATTTCTATCGCGTCCAGTTGACTGTCGTCACCGTCACGATACGCTCGTTGGGCGTTCGTACGGCACTGGCACCACCCCTTTTCCGGCCCGTCGCAAGGGGGCGAACCCGCCTTGGAATTCACGCCGTCCGGTCATGTCGACACGTTCTCGCGTGATCATCTGCCGCCTCCCGACGAATGGCCCGAGCTGGTGTTCGACCTGCCGGAGCTGGCGTATCCGGCCCGGTTGAACTGTGCGGCGGAGCTGCTGGACGGTACGGCCGGGCGGCTGGGCGGGGAGCGTCCGGCGTTCCGTACGGCGGACGGGGGCGTGTGGTCGTACGGGCTGCTGCGGGAGCGGGTGGACCGGATCGCGCACGTGCTGACGGCGGACCTGGGGGTGGTGCCGGGGAACCGTGTGCTGCTGCGGGGGCCGACGGGGCCCTGGCTGGCGGCGTGCTGGCTGGCGGTGGTGAAGGCGGGGGCGGTTGCGGTCACGGTGCTGGCGCAGCAGCGGGCCCAGGAGCTGGCCACGGTGTGTGACATGGCACGGGTGACGCATGCGCTGTGTCACGTGGGGGCGCTGGACGACCTGGCGAAGGCGGAGGTGCCGGGGCTGCGGATCACGGCGTACGGCGGGGAGGCCCCGGACGATCTGCTGCGGCTGGCGGAGGGGCGGCCGGGCCGGTTCGAGGCGGTGGACACGGCGGCGGACGACGTGGCGCTGATCGCGTTCACCTCGGGGACGACGGGGCGGCCGAAGGGGTGCATGCACTTCCACCGGGACGTGCTGGCGGTGGCGGACACCTTCTCGCGGGAGGTGCTGCGGCCCGGTCCGGACGACGTGTTCGCGGGGAGTCCGCCGCTGGGGTTCACGTTCGGTCTCGGCGGGCTGGTGGTGTTCCCGCTGCGGGTGGGGGCTTCGGCGCTGCTGCTGGAGCAGGCGGGTCCGCGGCAGCTGCTGCCGGCACTGGCGGAGCACCGGGTGTCGGTGCTGTTCACGGCGCCGACGGCGTACCGGGCGATGCTGGAGGAGCTGGGGGCGTACGACCTGGGGGCGCTGCGGCGGTGCGTGTCGGCGGGCGAGAACCTGCCGGCGGCGACGTGGGAGGCCTGGCACGCGGCCACCGGGCTGCGGATCATCAACGGGATCGGTGCGACGGAGCTGCTGCACATCTTCATCTCCGCGGCGGACGGGGAGATCCGGCCGGGGACCACGGGGCGGCCGGTGCCGGGCTGGCAGGCGCGGGTGGTGGACGCGGCGGGGCGGCCGGTCGCGGACGGCGAGCCGGGGCTGCTGGCGGTGCGTGGGCCGGTGGGCTGCCGGTATCTGGCGGACGAGCGGCAGCGGGAGTACGTGCGGGACGGCTGGAACGTGACGGGTGACACGTACGTGCGGGAGGCGGACGGGTACTTCCGGTATGTGGCCCGCGCCGACGACATGATCATCTCGGCGGGGTACAACATCGCGGGCCCTGAGGTGGAGGAGGCGCTGCTGCGCCATCCGGAGGTGATCGAGGCGGCGGTGGTGGGCCGTCTGGACGAGCGCCGGGGGCAGATCGTGGTGGCGTACACGGTGCTGCGTGACGGGTCACATGTCACCGAGGATGAGCTGAAGGTCTTCATGAAGGCGGAGCTGGCCCCGCACAAGTGCCCGCGGGAGTTCGTCTTCGCGGCCGCGCTGCCGCGCACGGCGACCGGGAAACTGCAGCGGTTCCGGCTGCGCGATCTAGAGTGATCTGGTGGCCGAGCTGCACACCCCCCGATCCCTGATCGTCACCTTCTACGGCGCCTACGGGCGGACGGCGGAGGGTGCCGTTCCCGTGTCCTCGCTGATCCGGCTGCTGGGCGCGGCCGGGGTCGACGCGCCGTCCGTCCGCTCTTCGGTGTCGCGGCTGAAGCGGCGCGGGTTCCTGCTGCCGGGGCGCGCGCCCGACGGTTCGGCCGGGTACCTGCTGTCCGACGAGGCGCGTGAGCTGCTGGAGGACGGTGACCGGCGGATCTACGGCAGCCGGCCGGCGGACGGCGACACGGGCTGGGTGCTGGCGGTGTTCTCGGTGCCGGAGCAGGAGCGGCACAAGCGGCACCTGCTGCGGTCGCGGCTGGCGCGGCTCGGTTTCGGGACGGCGGCGCCGGGGGTGTGGATCGCGCCGGCCCGGTTGTACGACGAGACGCGGCACATGCTGGAGCGGCTGCAGCTGCGGCCGTACGTGGAGCTGTTCCAGGGCGAGCACCTGGGCTTCGCGCCGACGGTGGAGGCGGTGGGCCGGTGGTGGGACCTGACGGCCATCGCCAAGCAGCACGAGGAGTTCCTGGACCTGCACGAGCCGGTGCTGCGGGGCTGGCAGACGGGCCCGGAGCCGGAGCCGCAGCAGGCGTACCGCGACTACCTGCTGGCCCTGGACTCGTGGCGGCGCCTGCCGTACGCGGATCCGGGCCTGCCGTCGGCGCTGCTCCCGGCGGACTGGCCGGGCGACCGGTCGGCGGCGGTGTTCGCGGAGCTGCACGCCCGGCTGCGGGACGCGGGAGCGGCGTACGTACGGCTGTGAGACCGCGGGAGGACGTACGGCACGGGGCGCGGCCCCGGGTGGGCCGGCGGCGGATATCGCGGTGCGCGGGTCCGGCCGGGCGCGCCATGATGCGGCATGACGTGGACCTTTACGCATGATCTGACGGCCTGGCTGAGGGCCGCGGGGGCGTTCGTCGCGGCACGCCCCGTGGAGAACACGCTGATCCTGACCGTCGGGGACGCCCTGCGGCGGTCCGGGCTGCACCGGTACGGGGAGCGGGCGCCGGTGTTCGGGTGGTGGGCCGGGGCGGACGGCGAGGTGGCGGGGGCGGTGCTGTGGACGCCGCCGTACCCGTTGAACGTGGCGGGGCTGCCGGCGGAGGCGGTGGGGCCGCTGGCCGCGGCGCTGGCGTCGGAGCCGCTGCTGGCGGGGGTGGCGGAGTTCAGCGCGGCGCGCGGGGACGCGGCGGCGCTGGCCGGGGCGTGGGGGCGGCCGGTGGAGGTGGTGGAGGAGCTGCGGCTGTACCGGCTGGCGGGGCTGGTGGAGCCGGATCCGGTGCCGTCGGGCCGGGCCCGTCCGGCGGGGCCGGGGGACGCGCCGCTGCTGCTGGAGTGGCTGGCCGCGTTCGGCGAGGAGGTGGCGGAGCCGGGCTGGGCGCGTGCGGGGCTGGTGGCGGAGCGGCTCGCGTACGGCGGGTTCACGCTGTGGGAGGACGGGGGCCGGCCGGTGTCGATGGCGGGGCGCGGGCAGGTGGTGTGCGGGACGGCGCGGGTGGCGCCGGTGTACACGCCGCCGGAGTGGCGGGGGCGCGGGTACGCGGCCGGGGTGACGGCGGAGGTGAGCCGGACCGCGGGCGCGGCGGGCGCGGCGGAGGTCCTCCTGTTCACGGACCTGGCGAACCCGACGAGCAACGGCGTCTACCGGCGCATCGGCTACCGGCCGGTGGAGGACCGCGTACGGGTGCGCGTCGGCTGAGCCGGCTGCGGGCCGGTGCGGGTCAGGGGAGGGTGAGGCGGGGGCGTGGGGTGTCGGTGCGGCCGGTGGGGGGTTTGCGGCTGCCGGCGCGGTAGGGGTCGGGCCAGGGGGCGGCGGGGCCGGTGTAGCCCTGGTCGGCGGCGGCGTGCAGGGTCCAGTGGGGGTCGTAGAGGTGGGGGCGGGCGAGGGCGCACAGGTCGGCGCGGCCGGCCAGGAGGAGGGAGTTGACGTCGTCCCAGGATGAGATGGCGCCGACGGCGATGACGGGGACGCCGAGTTCGTTGCGGATGCGGTCGGCGTAGGGGGTCTGGTAGGAGCGGCCGTACTCGGGCTTCTCGTCGGGGACGACCTGGCCGGTGGAGACGTCGATGGCGTCGGCGCCGTGGTCGGCGAAGGCGCGGGCGATGGCGACGGCGTCGTCGGTGGTGGTGCCGCCGGGTGCCCAGTCGGTGGCGGAGATGCGGACGGTCATGGGCCGGTCGGCGGGCCAGGCCGCGCGGACGGCGTCGAAGACTTCGAGGGGGTAGCGCAGCCGGTTGGCGAGGGTGCCGCCGTACTGGTCGGTGCGCTGGTTGGTGAGGGGTGAGAGGAAGCCGGAGAGGAGGTAGCCGTGGGCGCAGTGGAGTTCGAGGAGGTCGAATCCGCAGTCGGCGGCGCGGCAGGTGGCGTGCACGAACTGGTCGCGTACGCGGTCCAGTTCGTCGGGGGTGAGGGCGTGCGGGGTCTGGCTGGTGCCGGGCTGCCAGGGCAGGGGTGAGGCGGCGGCGAGGGGCCAGTTGCCGGTGGGGAGGGGCTGGTCGATGCCTTCCCACATGAGGCGGGTGGAGCCCTTGCGGCCGGAGTGGCCGAGCTGGATGCCGAGGGCGGCGCCGGGCGCCTGGGTGTGGGCGAAGTCGACGATGCGGGTCCAGGCGCGGGCCTGTTCGTCGGTGTAGAGGCCGGCGCAGCCGGGGGTGATGCGGCCTTCGGGGCTGACGCAGACCATTTCGGTCATGACGAGTCCGGCGCCGCCGAGTGCGCGGGAGCCGAGGTGGACGAGGTGGAAGTCGCCGGGGAGGCCGTCGGTGGCGCGGTAGGTGTCCATCGGGGAGACGACGACGCGGTTGCGGAGGGTGAGGCCGCGGAGGGTGAGGGGGGTGAACATGGGCGGGGTGGCGTCGGGGCAGCCGAAGTCGCGTTCGACGGTGGTGGTGAAGCGCGGGTCGCGCAGGCGCAGGTTGTCGTGGGTGACGCGGCGGCTGCGGGTGAGGAGGTTGAAGGCGAACTGGCGGGGCGGCTGGTCGAGGTAGACGGCGAGGTCCTCGAACCAGCGGAGGCTGGCGTGGGCGGCGCGCTGGGTGGATTCGACGACGGGGCGGCGTTCGGCTTCGTAGGCGGCGAGGGCGGCGGGGAGGGTGGCGTGTTCCTCGGTGCAGGCGGCGAGGGCGAGGGCGTCCTCGACGGCGAGTTTGGTGCCGGAGCCGATGGAGAAGTGCGCGGTGTGGGCGGCGTCGCCGAGCAGGGTGATGTTGCCGTGTGACCAGCGGTCGTTGACGACGGTGCGGAAGGCGGTCCAGGCGGAGTTGTTGCCGCGCAGGGGGCGGCCGCGGAGCGCCTCGCTGAAGATCTTGGCGCAGCGCTGGGCGGATTCGTTCTCGTCGCAGAGGTCGAGGCCTGCGGCGCGCCAGACTTCTTCGCGCATTTCGACGATGACGGTGGAGGCGTCGGCGGAGAAGGGGTAGCCGTGGAGCTGCATGACGCCGTGTTCGGTTTCGGCGGTCTCGAAGCGGAAGGCGTCGAAGGCGAAGTCGGCGGCGAGCCAGATGTAGCGGCAGCGGTGGGTGGTGAGGGTGGGGCGGAAGACGTCGGCGTGGGCGGTGCGGGTGGCGCTGTGGACGCCGTCGGCGGCGATGACGAGGTCGTGGCCGGCGGCGAGTTCGGCGGCGGGTGGGGCCTCTTCGCGGGAGCGGAGGTGTACGCCGAGTGCGGCGCAGCGCGCGTGGAGGATCTCCAGGAGGCGGCGGCGGCCGAGGGCGGCGAAGCCGTGGCCGCCGGAGGTGAGGACGCGGCCGCGGTGGACGACGTCGATGTCGTCCCAGCGGACGAATTCGGCCTGGAGGGCGGCGTACACCTCGGGGTCGGCGTGTTCGATGCCGCCGAGGGTCTCGTCGGAGAGGACGACGCCGAAGCCGAAGGTGTCCTGGGGGGCGTTGCGCTCCCACACGGTGATCTCGCGGTCAGGGCCGAGGCGTTTGAGGAGGGCGGCTGCGTAGAGGCCGCCGGGGCCGCCGCCGATGACCGCGATGCGCACGGTCACCTCCCCTGCCAGGCAGGGGGCCGTTTGCCGGTGAAGGAGGCGTGGAACTCGGCGTAGTCCCGGCCGTTCATCAGCAGGGCCTGGGTGTTGGCGTCGAGTTCGACGGAGGCGGCGAGCGGCATGTCGAGTTCGGCGGTGAGCAGGGCCTTGGTCTGGGCGTAGGCGAGGGCGGGTCCGGCGGCGAGGTGGGCGGCGAGTTCGGCGGCGCGGATGCCGGCCTTGCCCTCGTCGGTGAGTTCGCTGAGCAGGCCGATGCGTTCGGCTTCCTCGGCGCGTACGGGTTCGCCGAGCATCAGCAGGCGGGTGGCGTGGCCGAGGCCGACGACGCGGGGCAGCAGGTAGGCGGCGCCCATGTCGCCGCCGGAGAGGCCGACGCGGGTGAAGAGGAAGGCGAAGCGGGCGGTGGGGTCGGCGATGCGGAAGTCGGCGGCGAGGGCGAGGACGGCTCCGGCACCGGCGGCGACGCCGTGGAGGGCGGCGATGACCGGGAAGGGGCATTCGCGGAGGGCGCGGACGACCTGTCCGGTCATCCGGTTGAAGTCGAGGAGCTGGGCGGTGTCCATCGCGAGGGTGGCGCCGATGATCTCGTCGACGTCGCCGCCCGAGCAGAAGCCGCGTCCCTCGCCGCCGAGGACGAGGGCGCGGCAGGCGCGTTCGCGGGACAGTTCCGAGAGCAGGTCGCGCAGGTCGGCGTAGGCGCCGAAGGTGAGCGCGTTGAGCTTCTCGGGGCGGTCGAGGGTGACGGTGACGACGCCGTCCTGCCGGGTCACCCGGAGGTGGCGCCATCGCTCCGTTGCGGCTGCGGAACCGGTGAAGGGGCTCACGTCCACGACGGTATCACCGTCTTGTGACTGTCGTCAGGAGAACGCGACAGGCGAAGGTCCGGTACGGAGGTCCCGGGGCGGACGTGGCGCACGTCCTCCGCACACGGATCGGCGTGCCCTGGGGGGCGGGGCCCCGGCTCCGTAGCGTGGAAGGCACGTTCCCCTGCTGCCCGAAAGGACGTCCTGCCGTGTCCGCGACCACCGCTCCCCCCGTCCGGCGGACCGCTCTCCCCCGCACCGCGGCGGCCGTCCCCCTCGCCCGTGCCGTGGTCCGCTCGGCGCTGGCCGGTCCCGGTGCGCCGGCGGACCCCGACACGGCGGAGCTGCTGACCGCGGAGCTGGTGGCGAACGCGGTGGAGCACGCCGGGGCGGGTGCCGCGGTGGAGCTGGTGGTGGAGCTGCTGCCGGAGGGGTGCCGGATCGAGGTGCACGACGGCGACCCGCGTCCGCCGGGTGCGCTGACACCGGCCCTGCCGGGCGAGTACCCGGACCCGCTGCAGGAGCACGGGCGGGGACTGCTGCTGCTCCGCACCCTGAGCGCGTCCTGCGGGCACCGGCCCACGCCGCGCGGCAAGGCGGTGTGGTTCACCCTGTCCGCGCAGCCCCGGCCGCGGCGCGGCGGCTGCGACCTGGGCCGCTCGGCCGCCGTATGACTATGCGTCGGTGCCGGCGAGGGTGGCGACGAGGATCGCCTTGATGGTGTGGAGCCGGTTCTCGGCCTCGTCGAAGACGACGGAGTGGGCCGACTCGAAGACCTCGTCGCTGACCTCCAGCGATTCCAGGCCGTGCCGCTCGTAGATCTCGCGGCCGACCTTGGTGCCCAGGTCGTGGAAGGCCGGCAGGCAGTGCAGGAACCTGACGTCCGGGTTGCCGGTGGCGCGCAGCACGTCCATCGTGACGGCGTACGGGGCCAGTGCCTTGATGCGCTCGTCCCAGACCTCCTTGGGCTCGCCCATGGAGACCCAGACGTCGGTGGCGACGAAGTCGGCGCCGGTGACGCCCTCGGCGACGTCCTCGGTGAGGGTGATGCGGGCGCCGCTGGTCCCGGCGGCGGCCCGGGCCCGGGCGACGACCTGCTCGGCCGGCCAGTAGGCGCGCGGGGCGACGATCCGTACGTCCATGCCGAGCAGGGCGCCGGTGACGAGGTAGGAGTTGCCCATGTTGAAGCGGGCGTCGCCGAGGTAGGCGAAGGTCGTGGACTCCAGGGGCTTGGCGCAGTGCTCGGTCATGGTGAGCACGTCGGCGAGCATCTGGGTGGGGTGCCAGTCGTCGGTGAGGCCGTTGTAGACGGGTACGCCGGCGAAGGCGGCGAGTTCCTCGACGGCGTCCTGGCTGTCGCCGCGGTACTGGATGGCGTCGAACATCCGGCCGAGGACGCGGGCGGTGTCGCGGACGGACTCCTTGTGGCCCATCTGGGAGGCGGAGGGGTCGAGGTAGGTGGTGTGGGCGCCCTGGTCGGCGGCGGCGACCTCGAAGGCACAGCGGGTGCGGGTGGAGGTCTTCTCGAAGATCAGGGCGATGTTGCGGCCCCGGAGGTGCTGGACCTCGGCGCCGGCGCGCTTGGCGGCCTTCAGTTCGGCGGCCAGGGCGACCAGGCCGCGGAACTCGGCGGCGGTGAAGTCGAGCTCCTTGAGGAAGCTCCGGCCAACGAGGTCGGTCGCCATGGGGGTACTCCTAGGTCACGCACGGGGACGGGGGCGGCAAGGATTGCAAGTCTATACGAGCCTCCGTATCTCTATACAGCCTGTTTGCGGTGACGCGGGCCACAGCCGGGGCCGGGGCCTGCGGGCCGGGCGCCGCCGGGGGGGGGAACGGACCGCGGACCACCGCCGGGCCCGCCCTACTCCACCGGGTCCCGCTCCACGGGGCAGCTCATGCAGCGGGGCCCGCCCCTGCCCCGGCCCAGCTCGCTGCCCGGGATCTCGATCACCTCGATGCCCTGCTTGCGCAGATGGGTGTTGGTGGTGACGTTCCGCTCGTACGCGACGACCACCCCCGGCTCCACGGCCAGCACGTTGCAGCCGTCGTCCCACTGCTCGCGCTCCGCCGAGTGCACGTCCTGCGTGGCGGTCAGCACCCGGACCGCGTCCAGCCCCAGCGCCTCCGCGATGGCCCGGTGCATGTGCTCCGGCGGGTGGTCGGTGACCCGCAGCTCGCTCTCGGCATCGCCCGGCCGGATCGTGTACGAGCGGAGCATGCCCAGCCCCGCGTACTGCGTGAAGGTGTCCCCGTCGACCATCGTCATCACCGTGTCCAGGTGCATGAGCGCCCGCCGCTTCGGCATGTCGAGGGCCACGATCGTACGGGCGGACCCGGCCGCGAACAGGCCCCGCGCCAGCATCTCCACGGCCTGCGGGGTGGTCCGCTCGCTCATCCCGATCAGCACCGCGCCGTTGCCGATGACCAGCACGTCGCCGCCCTCGATGGTGGACGGGTAGTCGGACTGGCCCTGCGACCAGTAGTGGAAGGCCCCGGAGGCGGTGAAGAGGGGGTGGTGGCGGTAGATGGCCTCGAAGTGGACGGTCTCGCGCTGCCGGGCGGGCCAGCGCATCGCGTTGATGGAGACCCCGTCGTAGATCCAGGCGGAGGTGTCGCGCGTGAAGAGGTGGTTCGGCAGCGGCTGGAGGAGGAAGCCGTCCAGCTCCAGCGCGTGGAAGCGGACCGAGGTGGGCTCTCCGTGCCGCTCCAGGTACTCGCGCTTCGTCATCCCGCCGACCAGCGCCTCGACCAGCTCCGCCGCCGGCAGCTCGTCGAACGCGGCCCGGAGGTGGCCGGTGGCCAGCGGCCCGAACTCCTTCTCGTCGAAGACCCGGTCCAGCACCAGCCGGCGCGCCTCGGGGATCTCCAGCGACTCGCGCAGCAGGTCGCCGAAGAGGTGGACCTCGACGCCCCGGTCGCGCAGCACGTCGGCGAAACCGTCGTGCTCCTGGCGGGCCCGGCGCACCCACAGCACGTCGTCGAAGAGGAGCGCGTCCTTGTTGCTCGGGGTGAGCCGCTTCAGCTCCAGGTCGGGCCGGTGGAGGATGACGCGGCGGAGCCGCCCGGTCTCGGAGTCGACATGGAATCCCATGCCTACACGGTCGCAGACCGGGCGGCTTTTCGAGCGGGTGTCAGCTCAAGCCCAGCAGCGCGCCCGGGTCGCCCTGGAGCACCGGGGCGAGGATGCCCAGCTGCGGCTTGGTCAGGGCCGGCAGGCCGAAGTGGTCGCCGTCGGGCAGCAGCATGGGGGCGCCCACGACCGCGCCCGGCGTCTTGGCGACCAGGTCGGAGGCCGGGGCGGCCAGCTTCGCCTCGCCGTTCTTGCCGGTGCCCAGCAGGTCGGGGACCGGGGTGGAGGCGAGGGTGGGGGCCAGTTCGCCGGTCAGCGGGACCGCGGGGAGCACCGGGTTGGGCAGCATCTCGCCCGTGTGGTGGACCGGGCCCTCGGGGATGCCGGGGACGGGCACGGGCAGACCGGTCGCCAGGTGCGGGGTCTGCATGCCGAGCGGCACCTCCAGCGCCTCCAGCGGCACGTCGACCGGGACGTGCTCGGCCGCCAGCGCCGGGGACACCGCGGCCGCCGTCGCCATACACGTCATGAGCGCCGCAAGGCTTCCGCGCGCGGTCTTGTTCATCATGCGTTCCGTTCTTTCCGGGATCGCGGACACTCCGCTTCCCTGGAAGAACGAGCCCGCCCGCCGATTCCCCGCGAAATTCCCCCGTTTGCCGTAACGGCGGGAGGCTTCCCGAGGGTGCCGGCGGGCGGGTTCCGTGCGTCACAGGCGGGGGTCGACGGGCTCCGACTCCAGTGCCAGCACGGCGAAGACGGCCTCGTGGACCCGCCACAGCGGCTCGCCGCCGGCCAGCCGGTCCAGCGCCTCAAGCCCGAGGGCGTACTCGCGCAGCGCGAGGGACCGCTTGTGGCCGAGGAACCGCTCGCGCAGCCGCTCCAGGTTGTCCGGGCGGGTGTACTCGGGGCCGTAGATGATCCGCAGGTACTCGCGGCCGCGGACCTTGACGCCGGGCTGCACCAGCCGGCCCCTGCCGTCGCGGACGCACGCGTCGAGCGGCTTCACGACCATGCCCTCGCCGCCTGCCGCGGTCAGCTCCAGCCACCAGTCGGTGCCCGCGCGTACGGAGTCCTCGTCGCCGGTGTCGACGACCAGCCGGCCGGTGGTGCGCAGCAGCCCGGTGGCGTCGTGCTGCACGAGCCGGTCCAGCCAGGCGAGCTGGCGGTCGTGCGGCACGTCGGCGAGGGACCGGCCCTCGGCCGCGAGCAGCTGGAAGGGCGCGAAGCGCACCCCGTCCAGGCCGTCGGTGGGCCAGCAGTAGCGGCGGTAGGCGTCGGTGAACGCGGCCGCGTCGGCGGCCCGTTCCCGCTGCCTGGCCGGCAGGCCGCCGGTGTCCACGCCGCGGGCGGCGGCGGCGTCCAGGGCGGCGAGCGCGTCCGGGAAGACGGCCGCGGCGGCGGCGCCGACGGCGGCGTACTGGTCGCGCAGCAGGCCGGTGGCCTTCAGCGACCAGGGCAGCAGCTCGCCGTCCAGCAGCAGCCACGGGGTGTCGAGTTCGTCCCAGAGGCCGGCTCCGGTGACCGCGGTGCGCAGCCGGTCCAGGACGGTCTCGGTGACCTCCGGATCGTCGAAGAAGGGCCGTCCGGTACGGGTGTACAGGGAGCCGGTGACGCCGGTGACGCCGAAGCGCTCGCGGGCGGTGTCCGCGTCGCGGCAGACCAGGGCCACGGCGCGGGAGCCCATGTGCTTCTCCTCGCAGACCACGCGGGTGACGCCGTCGGCCCGGTACTGGGCGAAGGCCTCGGCCGGGTGCTCCAGGTAGTCCGCATCGGCGGCTGCGCCGCGGGCTCCCCCGCGGGAGGTGGCGGTGGGCGCCATGGTCGGCGGCAGGTACGGGACCAGCCGGGGGTCGACGGCGAAGCGGCTCATCACCTCCAGGGCGGCGGCCGCGTTCTCCTCGCGCACCGTGACGTTGCCCAGGTGGCGGGTCTCGACGACGCGTCGCCCGTGTACGTCGGCCAGGTCCAGCGGGCGGCCCTCGCGGCCGCCGGGCGCCTCGGTGGCCAGCGGCTTGGCCGGCTCGTACCAGACCTTCTCGGCGGGGACGTCGACCAGTTCGCGCTCGGGCCAGCGCAGCGCGGTCATCCGGCCGCCGAAGACGGCGCCGGTGTCGAGGCAGATGGTGTTGTTGAGCCAGGAGGTGTTCGGGACCGGGGTGTGTCCGTACACGACGGCGGCCTTGCCGCGGTACTCCTCGGCCCACGGGTAGCGCACGGGGAGGCCGAACTCGTCGGTCTCGCCGGTGGTGTCGCCGTAGAGGGCGTGGGAGCGGACGCGGCCGGACGTGCGTCCGTGGTACTTCTCGGGCAGGCCGGCGTGGCAGACCACGAGGCGGCCGCCGTCGAGGACGTAGTGGCTGACGAGCCCGTCGATGAACTCGCGTACCTCGGCGACGAACGACTCGTCCTCGCGTTCCAGCTGTTCGATGGTCTCGGCGAGGCCGTGGGTGCGCTGGACGGTGCGGCCCTTGAGGTGGCGGCCGAGCTTGTTCTCGTGGTTGCCGGGCACGCACAGGGCGTTGCCCGACTTGACCATGCTCATGACGCGGCGCAGGACGCCGGGGCTGTCGGGGCCGCGGTCGACGAGGTCGCCGACGAAGACGGCGGTGCGGCCGTCGGGGTGGACGCCGTCCCGGGGCGTCGTATTCGCTGGACGCGTATCTCGACGTGGAGGCGGACCCGGCGGCCGACCTGACGATGGCGTGGTCGGGGCCGGCTGGTGCGTCGCTGTCGTGGACGGAGACGGGCATCTCCGCGGGCAACACCGGCAACATCGGCTCCATCAAGCAGTCCAGGCTGGACGTGGCCACGTCGTCCGGTGTGGGCATCGTGGCCACTGGCTCCGCGGTGCGGCCGGCCGGTGTGCTGCGGGTGGCTGGGACGGGCGGCACGTTCCGGCTCCGCTGGGCTCAGACGGTGTCCTCCGGGACGCCGACCATCATCAAAGCCGGCTCGTGGGTCCGGCTGACCCGCATCGTGTAGACGACGATCGCCCCCTCTCCGGCCTGCGGGCCGCGGGAGGGGGCGCTTTCGTGCGTCCGGCTACTGGGCGGCCGGGACAAGCCCGTCGACCGCGTCGAGTGCCCGGTCCCACGGGTACGGCTCGCGGTGGCCCGGCTGGTTGGGCACGAACCCGCCCTCGCCGTACAGCACGCTCACGCCCATCTCCCGCAGCTCCTGCACGGACCGCTCGAACGCCCGGTGCCGGACGTACGCGGCGTTCACGCACGGCATCGTCGCAATGGGGATGCCCTTGCCGATGCCCTCCGCCACCACGCCGACGACGAACCGGTCCGTCAGCCCGAGCGCCCACGCATTCACCGTGTTGAAGGTCGCCGGCGCCACGAGGATCGCGTCAGCCTTCGGCCACACGTCCGCGTCTCCGGGGCGCTTGTACTGGCTGCGGACCGGGTGGCCGGTGAGCGCGGCGAGGCCGTCGAGGCTGTCTTCCAGCCACCCGGCGGCGGCCGGGGTGAGGCCGAGGCAGACGTCCCAGCCACGTGCCTGGGCGTCCTCGATCACGCGGGCGACGTCGAAGACGGGCGGGGCGGCCGAGCCGAACAGGTACAGGGTGCGCGTCGTCATGGGCACCGACCCTATGCAATCGCCCCCGGTCCAGGCGGACTCGGGGGCGACAGCGGTACCGTCCAGATGACGAGTCTTGGACGGAGACCAGTATGCCTCTACCCGACGATGACCACACCGGTTCCCGAATCCGCGAGCAACGCCGTCTCGCCCGGCTGTCTCAGCGCGAGTTGGCCGACCGGATCCCATACAGCCTCAGCCTCGTGAGCCAAGTCGAGTGCGGGGCCAAGCCCGCCACACCCGGGTTCGTGGCGGCCGTGGCGCAGGCTCTGCGCGTGGACTCGTCCGAGCTGACAGGAACGCCTGCAGTGACAGCCCTGCCCCCCGACCGCCTGCTCGCACTGGTCGCGCCAATTCGCGAGGCCCTCGACCGGTACGACCTCGGCCCGAACCCCGACGTCACCGCCGTCCGGCCCGTGCCGGAACTGGTGGCCGCAGCAGAGACGCTGTGCCAGCAGGTTCGAGCCACCCACCTGCGCGCCGCAGCCAAGGCCCTGCCCTCGCTGGTCGTGGAGCTGACCCACGTGGTGTGGACCACCCCGTCGACCGGCACATGGCGGGCCCTCGCCTCGGCGTACCGGACCGCGCACGACGTGGCGCTCAAGTTGGACCATCCGGACCTCGCGCGCGTCGCACTCGACCGGATGGGGTGGGCCGCCAGCCGGGCCTCAGATCCGTGCATGGAGGCGGTGCAACGGTACAAGCGCGGCACGCTGTGGCGAGGCGCAACAAGCCTCCAGCTCATCAAGTCGGGGCAGGGGCTGCTGACTGGCCAGACCAGCCGCGAGGCCCTCGCCGTGACCGGCCAACTGCACCTCGGCCTGGCCACGGTGGCCGCCAAGCAGAGGGACAGCGCCGGCGTCGAGGCGCACCTCGCCGCTGCGCGGGAACTGGCGGACCGAGTCGGCGGGGAGGCCAGCGATGTGCACTGGCTCTCGTTCGGCCGCACGAACGTCCGCCTCCACGAGCTCGGCACGTCGATCACGATGGGCGACTACGACACCGCCCTCGGCCAGGCCCGCGCACTGAAACTCCCGCCCTCGACGCTGACCTCGCGGCGGGCCCGCTACCTGGTGGACCGCGCCTACGTGGAGATGGAAGCCGGGTCGCCGAAGACGTCGCTGCGATATCTGGCGGACGCCCGGAAGGTCGCGCCGGAGCAGACCCGGCACCTGCCGGGTACGCGGGCGACGATCCGCGGCCTGGTCCACATGTCTCGTCGGGCGCCCGACAGCCTCGGCGGGATGGCTCGTTGGATCGGCATGTAGCAGGCGGAAGAGCACTCACAAATCTGTGAGTGTTCTGCCCTCCCTGGGGCGTCAGGCTGGTGTCCACCACCCGCTGACGACAGTAGGGAGCACCGGCATGAACGCCCACGCGACCTTCAACCACGTTGACCACCCGCTCCTCAACACCCGCGTGATCGACACCCGGTCGCTCCGCGAGGGCGTCCTCGCGGCCGTCCTGGACGAGGACGGCAAGCGGGTGGCGTACATCCGCGGCGACGACTGCCGCGAGTTCGACGCGCCGATCGAGTCCGTGCGGGCCGCGCAGTGAGCGGGTGGCGGAGCCTGGCCCAGATGCAGGCCGAGGCCGCGAACCTTCACGTGACCGGGCTCGGCCTGAAGGTCTGCCCGTCGCTGGCCCACCCGGGGGGCGTCTGCCGCGCCACCAAGGTGCCGTGCCCGCTCTGCCGCCGGCCGGGCAGGCTTGAGCGCCGGCTCGGCTCCGACATGGTGTACTGCGCGCCCTGTCAGGGCGGGTTCGGGATCCGGCACGATCCGGTGCGCTGCTGGCAGCAGGTCCGGTAGAGCCGTGCGCATCTGCTGCTACTGCCAGCGCACGATCCGCGGCGAGGCCCGGAAGCGCACCCCTGACTCCGCGTCCGGCGCACGTCCAGACGTGTACGCCCACCACAAGGGCGACCCGAAGTGCCGACCGATCACCGACCAGGACCCGGCCGACACCCACTGACTCCCGCCCCGGCGGCTCATTCCCTGCCAGGACCGCCACCGGGACGGGTCAAGCACCTCCAACCCAACAAGGAGGCACCACCGCATGAGTACCACCACCACGGCGACGACCACCAGCCTCGACGCTCGCCGGCTGATCAGCCCCGCCGAGTTCGAGGGCGTCGTCGCGACCGTCCTCGACAACAACGAGGGCATGGCGCCGGCCGACGCCGAGCGGATCACCGAGGAGGCCATCAAGTTCGTGGCGACGGCCGCGCGCGGCCGCGGGGGCATGCGCCCGTCCAGGACCGTCGACGAGGGCTGGCACGCGCTCATCCTGCACACCCGCGTGTACGCCGCGCTGTGCCGCAGGGTCGGCCGGTTCGTGCACCACATCCCGGAGCGGCCGGACCCGACCCGCCACGACCCGAGCGCCCTGGAGGCCACGCAGGCCCGCATCACCGCGGCCGGGTACGAGGTCGACCGCACGCTTTGGCTCGGCCCGTCCAACGGCTCCGTTCCGGTGGCCGCGGGGTGCGAGCACACCAGCTGCGGTGACTCGAACTGCGAGGCGAACTGCTCCGAGACGCACCCGAACTGACCGCGGATCGCTAGGCTGACAGGCTGTGAGCACCTCGTGGCAGAACGAGAACTACGGCGATCTGTTCAAGCACCTCAAGGCGATCCGGCGCAGCTGGGGCCGGCCCGGGACGCGGTCCGTGGGCAGAGGGTGCGCGAACTGCCGCGGCTTCCGGCGCACCATCCTCGTCGACGGTGAGCTGCGGGTCGTGTACAGCGAGCCCTGCCTCGCGTGCCGTGGCAACGGCACCACGGAACGGGCCGGCACGTCAGCCTGACGCCCGAACGCCTCGGTCGCCTCAGGGCGGCCGGGGCTACTCCCTGACCAGCTGCGAGAGCGGCACGCCGACGGCCCGCGCGATGCGGAGCAGCATGGTGAGGGTCGGGTCCGTGATCGCGTACTCAATCCGGTGGACCGTCTTGTTGTCGATGCCGACGCGCTCGCCCAGTTCCTCTTGCGTGAGGTCGGCGGCCTCCCGGGCTGCGCGTACACGTGCGCCGATGGTCTGGCGGCGGGTGACGAACCACTCAGGGGACGGGGCGGACGGCACCCGTCGACCCGCGCACCCCCCTCTCCCCCACACACCACACGACCCACCCCCAAAGCGAGTGCTGCCGAGGCAGCACACCCCGCACCCGGAAGCACCGGCGCACGCAGACCCCAGATCCCGACAAGGCGGCCGGCAGCCGGGACGGTTGGGGGCGACGGCCCGGCCGTCGCTGCGGCACCGGCCCCCCGCGAGGCCTGGCCAGCAGCGGGGACGGATGGGAGGCGACCACACAGCCGTCACTGCGCCGGCAGCAGCCCCCGCACGACGCCCGGCCAGCAGCCGGGACGGATGGGAGGCGACCGCCCCGCCGTCACTGTGCCGGCCGCAACTCCCCCGCGAGGGCCGCGACGGCGGCGGGGCCTACCCGGCAGCAGCCGCCGACGAGCCGGGCACCGGCGCGGTGCCAGGTCGCGACCGGCCAGGGTTCCGGTGCCGCGGGGGCGTGCCACAGGCCGGTGGCGGCGTCCCAGACGGAGCCGTCGTTGGGGTAGGCCACGACGGGTTTCCCGCAGGCGGCGGCCAGCCGTACGGCGCCCTCCACGTCGTGGGGGTCGCAGCAGTTCACGCCCACGGCGATGACCTCGGGCGCCTGGGCGGCCAGGGCGAAGGCCTCGGCGAGGGGCTGGCCGGCCCGGGTGCGGTCCCCCTCGACGGTGTACGAGAGCCAGGCGGGCGTGCCGGAGTCGGCGACCACCCGGAGCAGGGCCTCGGCCTCGTCCGTGTCCGGCACCGTCTCCAGCGCCAGTACGTCCGGCCGGGCGGCCAGCAGGGCGGTCACGCGGGGGCGGTGGAAGGCGGCCAGTTCGGCCACGGTGAGCCCGTACCGGCCGCGGTACTCGGAGCCATCGGCGAGGACGGCGCCGTACGGGCCGACGGAGGCCGCCACCCACACCGGGTGTCCGGGCGGTGCGGTGCGGGCGGCCCGGTCGGCCAGCTCCACGCTGCGCCGCAGCAGGCGGTCGACCTGGGCGGCGGTGCGGCCGCGGCGGCCGAACCCCTCGTGGGAGACCTGGTAGGAGGCGGTGATGAGGACCTCCGCGCCGGCGCGGACGTAGGCGGTGTGGGCGGCCTCGATCTGGTCGGGGGCCTCGTCGAGGACGCGGGCGGACCACAGTTCGCCGGAGAGGTCGCAGCCCTGGTCGGCGAGCTGGTTGCTGAGGCCCCCGTCGAGGAGGACCGGCCGGCGGGCCAGTTCCGCGGCGAGGGGCGTGGTGGCGCGCGCCATCAGCCGAGCTGGGGCATGACCCGGGCGGAGACCAGCTCCAGGTGGTCCAGGTCGTGCAGGTCGAGGACCTGGAGGTAGATCCGCTGGGAGCCGGCGGCCTGGTAGGCGCCGATCTTCTCCACCACCTCGGCGGGGGTGCCGGCCAGGCCGTTGGCCTTGAGTTCGTCGACGTCGCGGCCGATGGCGGCGGCGCGCCGGGCGACCTCGGCGTCGTCGGCGCCGACGCAGACGACGAGGGCGTTGGAGTACACGAGGTCGCCGGGGGCGCGGCCGGCGGCCTCGGCGGCGGCGCGGACCCGGCCGAACTGGCGCTCCGTGTCGGCGAGGGAGGCGAAGGGGATGTTGAACTCGTCGGCGTAGCGGGCGGCGAGGCGGGGGGTGCGGGCGGCTCCGTGGCCGCCGATGAGGACGGGCACCTTGCGCTGCGCGGGCTTGGGCAGGGCCGGTGAGTCGGTGAGGCGGTAGTGGGTGCCCTCGAAGGTGAAGGTGTCACCGGGCTTGGTCTCCCAGAGGCCGGTGACGATGGCGAGCTGCTCTTCGAGGCGGGCGAACCGCTCCTCGGGGAAGGGGATGCCGTACGCCTGGTGTTCGCGGGCGAACCAGCCTGCGCCGAGACCGAATTCGACGCGTCCGCCGGACATCTGATCGACCTGGGCGACCTGGATGGCGAGGACGCCGGGGAGGCGGAAGGTGGCGGCGGTCATCAGGGTGCCGAGGCGGATGCGGCGGGTCTCGCGGGCGAGTCCGGCGAGGGTGATCCAGGCGTCGGTGGGGCCGGGCATGCCGGGCGGTTCGTCG
Organism: Streptomyces sp. NPDC086023; assembly: GCF_044540325.1. Classification (NCBI taxonomy): domain Bacteria; kingdom Bacillati; phylum Actinomycetota; class Actinomycetes; order Kitasatosporales; family Streptomycetaceae; genus Streptomyces; species Streptomyces sp. NPDC086023. Next base: position 13,623 of record NZ_JBITRX010000016.1, on the reverse strand, counting down.
CCTTCGGCGAGGGGCAGTTCTGGGCCCATCCGCAGGTAGTGGTCGGAGCGGAAGAAGGCTCCGAAGCCCAGGTCCTCGGTGGCCCGGGCGACGCGGAGGAGGGTGTCGTAGTCGGCGCCCTGCTGGGGCTCGGTGAAGATGCGGAGATCCATGCCCTCATCCTGCCGCCCGGTCACCCCGGCCGGGTGAATCTGCGTCAACCTGGGAATTCGTGCCCGTCCCCGCCAGTGACCGGGGGTCGGGGAGATCGTTGGCCGGGTCGGAGCCGGACCGCCCGGCCCGCGCGCCGGGGCGTTCGCCCGGCGCGTCCACCGTCCCCTTCCCCGCGGGGAGGGGCCCGGGCCGAGGAGGCCGCCATGTCCCAGGATCACGTGCCCGAGCACACCGGACAGGCCGGGCAGGAGCAGACCGTGCCGGCGCAGGGCGGGGCCCCGAAGGGCCTGCTCCAGCAGATGGAAGAGCTGATGGCCGCCCTGAACGCCGACCTCTCGCAGCTCGACGCGGACCTCCAGACCTCCGCGGAGCGTCCCCGGACGGACGCCGTCCCGGTGGACCGCGCGCCGCACGCCGACCGTCCTGCGTCGCGTCCCTTCTGAGGCCGGCCGGAGGGAAGGCCGGTCGGCCGGAAGGCCGGGCAGCCGGTCGGCCGGCCCCCACCGGGGGCCACCGCCGCTGCCGGCCGGCATCGGGCGTGGTCCGGCCGGCCCGGGTCACTTCCTCCAGAACAGGTGGTGCGTGACACCGCTCGGGCTGGGGACGACGTCCAGGTGGAAGCGGTCCAGGAGCTCCTCGGGGGACTCCCAGAGCCGGACCCCGGTCCCGAGCTTCACCGGGGAGACCGCCACGTGCAGGGTGTCGACGAGGCCGGCGTCGAGGAACTCCCGGATGGTGGTGGCCCCGCCGCCGAGGCGTACGTCCTTGCCCTGCGCGGCCTCCCGTGCCTGCGCGAGGACGGTGGCCGGGTCGGCGTCGACGAAGTGGAACGTGGTGTCGGAGAGGGTGAACGAGGGCCGCGGGTGGTGGGTCATGACGAACACCGGGGTGTGGAAGGGCGGCTCGTCCCCCCACCAGCCCTGCCAGTCGTGGTCGCGCCAGGGGCCGCGCTGCGGGCCGAACTTGTTCCGGCCCATGATCTCGGCGCCGATGTTGTGCCCGAAGTCCCGGGTGAAGTAGTCGTCCAGGCCGCGGCTGCCGCCGGGGTCGGTGCGCATCGGCCAGCTCGCCGTGGCCCCGGCCCAGGCGAACAGGGCGCCGGGGTCGACGTGGCCGAAGGGCCTTTCGAGGGTCTGGTCCTCGCCGGCGCCGATTCCGTCGCTGGAGACGTTGAAGTTCTGGACGCGGAGCAGCTGGGTCACGGGTCCTCCTGAGTGTCGGTGACAGGGGGTGGACTCCCCGGGCCACGAAAACTCATCGCCGGCGCGACGGCCGGTCCGGCGACGGGACTTCCGGGCGGAGACCGCCCGTCCGGCCGTACCCGTCACCGGCCGGTCGTGACCGGTGGGTCCGCGCGCTCAGCGGCCCCGGCCCGCGGTGGGCGAGGCGCTGCCCCGGCCGGCGGCGTGGCGGCGCAGCAGCACGCGGACCCGGTCGCAGGAGTGGTCGAGCGTGTCGATGGTCTCGACGATGTGCCAGTACAGGTGGTCGTTCTCCGGTGCGCAGGCGACCGTGGTCAGGTCCCTGACCGTGTCGTCCAGCAGCGCTATGAGTCCGAGGAAGACCTGCCGGAGGTCTTCCATGCCGGAGAGCTGGGCGGCCCGGAGCGGGCCGCCGTCGGTTCCGGGCTCCGGTCCCGGGGCCCGGCGTTCGATCGTCGCGCAGCCCTTGCGTCCCGCGTCCCCGAGACCCCGGGCCTCCGTTCTGAGTTCGGGCGGTCCGGTGACCGCCAGCCAGCTTCCTATCTCCTGGGCGAGTGCCTGCGCCTGCAGTGCCTCCGCCATGGTCTCCCCCGCCGTCCGGCTCCTTGCCAGAGCGTGACGGCCGGCCGCGATGAGCCGTACCGCATCCATATGCCGTCCCCCGTCCGTACGACATCTTGCTGTCTAGCCACTACCCAGCGTGAGGGCAATGGACCCGTAAAGCCAGGGGTATTCGGAAATCTGTGGACACTCTCGCGGTTGCCGACAAGTCCATCACTCCGAAGAGTGACGACGGGGCGCCGAGGGGGGCGTGTCAGGTGTGCTCGGGGCGGTTCTGCCCGGGTTTTGCGGGGAAGCGGGTCTCGTTCCGGTCGATCTTCGCGTCGAGGGCGGCCAGCGGGTCCACGCCGAGCACCGCGCAGAACTGCAGGAGGTAGGCGAGGACGTCGGCGACCTCGTCGGCCACGCGGTGGGCCCGGTCCGGGTCGTCCATGACGCGGGCGGACTGTTCGGGGGTCAGCCACTGGAAGATCTCGACGAGTTCCGAGGCCTCGACGCTGAGCGCGACGGCCAGGTTCTTGGGCGTGTGGTACGGCTCCCAGCCGCGGGCCGCGGCGAACTCCGTGAGGCGGCGGCTCAGCACGTCGAGGGACGGCGGGGCGGGCCGGTCGTCTGCGTCTGTCACGGGGTCAGGTCTACCACCGACACACCGGGTACCCCGCGGGCGGCCCCCGCCGCGGCCTCGCCCACCGCGCCGGTCAGCCGGACGTGGCCGCGGGCGCAGCAGAGGAGGGCCAGGCGGAGGAGTTCGGCGGTCTGGCGGGTGTCGAGGGACCGGTCCATGCCGTCGGCGAGGACGGTGAGCGCCTGTTGGGCGGGGAGGAGTTCGGCGGCGGGGTCCATGGCGAGCACGCCGGGGCCGGTGAGCAGGACGAGCGCGAGGCCGAGGAAGCGGAGTTCGCCCTGGCCGAGGCGGCCGAGGGGGGTGGCTGCGCCGGGGCCGCGGTGGAGTTCGGCGACGGTGCGGCCGTCGGAGAGGGCGCGGGCGGCGAGGTCGGCGACGGGGCCGGCGCAGCCGCTGCGGGCGGCCCGGACGAGGGCGGCGTGCCGGGTGGCGCATTCGCCGCGGGTGCGGTGGAGGACGTCGGCGAGGTTGTCGCAGTCGCCGTGGAGGCGGCCGCCGGCGGCGGTGACGGGGGCGCGCATGCGGTCGGGCCGGGGGTCGCACGAGAAGACGGAGCGGAGGGCGACGACGACCTGTTCGGCGGCGGCGAGGACGCGGCGCTGGCCTTCGGTGCTGCCGGCCACGCGCAGGGGCAGCAGGGCGGTGCCGAGCCGGTCGTCGGGGAGGGGTGCGCGGGTGACGCCGGCGGGGCCGCCGGTGAGCCAGGCGGCCTGGACGGTGCGGCGGCCGGGGTCGCGTAAGGCGGTGGTGAGGAGGATCCGGCCGTCGGCGGTGAGGCGTTCGCCGACGATGCGGAGTTCGGGTTCCGCCTGGACGGCGAGGTCGAGGCGGGCGGGTCCTGCGGGGCCGTCGACGGTGCAGCCGATGCGGAAGCCGCGGCGGCCCTGGGCGTCGGGGGCGGCGCCTTCGGGCACGCAGGAGACCGGGTCGGGGAAGACCTCGGCGACGGGCCGGCCGGAGGCCAGGCGTGCCAGGCAGGCGTAGGCCTCCAGGGCGGTGGACTTGCCGCTGCCGCTGGGGCCGGTGAAGAGGGTGACGGGGCCGAGGGGGTAGGCCGCGCCGCGGTGGGAGCGGTAGGCGGAGAGGCGGAGTTCGGTGACCGCGGGGCGGGAGTGCGCGGGGGTGGCGTGTGCGGGGGTGGCGTGCATGCGCCGGACGCTACGCACCCCGTCCCGGGGCGAACCGTTCCGTCGTGGGGCCTTCCTACGATTGGGGGATGGCGGCGGCGATGCCCTCGACCTCGGTGCCCACGGGGGCGAGGAGGAAGACGTTCCGGTCGACCCGGTGCATGCCGCTGCCGAGGCCGAAGACCACGCCGCTGCTGAAGTCGAGGATGCGCTTGGCGACCTCGGTGTCGGCTCCCGTGAGGTCGAGGAGCACGGGGATCTGCGCGATCAGGTATTCGGCCACCTCGCGGGCGTCGGCGAAGACCTGCACGCGCAGGACGACGAACCGCCGCTGCCGTGCCGCGTGGTCGCCGGGGATGGTGCGGTGGTCGACCCGCGACGGCCATTCGTTGCGGCTGCGCAGGGGGACGACCTGGGCGAGCCCCTCCCACTGTTCGTCGGTGACGTCGTACCTGCTCACCGGACCACCTCGGCCCCGCCATTCATGTGCATCCGCCCATCCTCTCGTGTTTCACCCGATCAGCCCAACACCGACACGGGCGGAGTGCACCGGGTTCCGGACGTTCCCGCCCGCGGGGCGGCCGCGAGGGGTCACTGCCGGAGGGGGACGCGGTCAACGTACCCGGTGGAGCGGGCCCGGGAAGGATCGCGTGAAGTGTCTGGCAAGACTACTGACGGGTCAGTACCTTACCGCCAGGTCATCAGCCCCCGCCGCGTCAGGAGTCGCCCGTGAGCACCGGTACGCACCACAACTCCCTTTTTACATACGCCCGTTCGCGCCGCCGAGCCGGGATGGCGGCCGCGGCCCTGCTGGCCGCGCTGACCCTCGCCGCCCCCTCCCCCGCGTACGCGGCGCAGGACGGAGCGGGCTCCGGCCTGCGCGAGGTGCTGTTCGTCGGGAACAACTGGGAGGGCACCGCCGACGTGCTGGCGTCCTCCGGCGACCTCGCGCGGATCGGCCGGATCAACGTCGTGCCGGACAAGGAGGAGCGGCTCCGGGAGATATACCTCAACCCGGTGAAGCTCGCGTTCTTCCTCGGCGTCCGCAACACCGCCGGCGAGGGCCACGACCAGTTCGTGGACGACATGTACGCCACTCCCGACGGCACCGCGCTCGTGGTGTCCCGGCCCAGCTTCGCCGACGTGGTGTCCCTCGACCTGGCCACCGGCAGGGTCAACTGGCGCTTCGCCGTGTCCGGTTACCGGGCCGACCACATGGCGGTGTCGCCCGACGGCACCCGGGTCGCGGTCTCGGCCTCGACGGCGAACACGGTGCACGTGCTGGACATCGCCACCGGCCGCCAGGTCGGCTCGTTCGCCACCGGCGACAAGCCGCACGAGAACGTCTTCACCGACGGCGGCCGGTACCTGTGGAACATGTCCATCGGCGACGTCACCAGCGCCCTCGACGCGCCCTGGCTGGACTGGACGAAGGGCGACCGGAAGATCACCGTGGTGGACGCCCGGACCTTCGCCACGGTCAGGGTGATCGACATGCGGTCCCGGCTGGACGCCTTCGGCCGCTCCGACCTGTCCGACGCGGTCCGCCCGGTGGCGTTCACCCCCGACGGCTCGAAGCTGTACTTCCAGGTGTCCTTCTTCAACGGCCTGCTGGAGTACGACGTGGCCGCCGACCGGATCACCCGCTCCAAGACCCTGCCCAAGAACCCCGCCACCAGCGAGGACCGCACCACCTGGGTGAACGACTCCCGCCACCACGGGATGTCCGTGGACCCCTCGGGCGAGAAGCTGTGCGTCGCCGGGACGATGGACGACTACGCCACCGTCCTCGACCGGGCCACCCTCCAGGAGGGCCCGCTGGTGCCGGCCTCGAAGCCGTACTGGGCGACCGTGAGCGGCGACGGCAAGGCCTGCGTGATCTCCGAGAGCGGCGCCGACCGGGTCACCGCCATCGACTTCGCGACCGGCCGGAAGACCGTCTCGGTCCCGGTGGGCGACCACCCGCAGCGCGTCCGCCTCGGCCGCGTCCCGGCCGGCTGGACGGGTCAGGCCGCGGGCGGCGCGAAGTAGTAGCGGCGACAGCCGCGGAGCATGGCCTCCGCGGACAGCGTGAAGACGTCGACGAACTCGGACCGGCCCGTGCTCCCCATGACCACCACACGGTCGCCCTCGGCGACGATCCGGTGGATGAGGTGGCGCGCGGCCGGCACGAGCCCGTCGCGGTGCAGCCGGACCACCTCGGCGCGCCCGTGCCCGGAGGGCGCGTCGGGACGGTCCAGCTCCACCTGCTCGTGCAGCAGCGACCCGTAACCGTCCAGGTCCCCGCTGTCCAGGTAGTGGTAGGAAAGCCGTACGTGGTCGACCCCCGCGGCGGTGACGATGCGGCTCGGCGAACGCTCCCCGGCCTGCTGACTGTTCATCTCGTGTCCTCTCCTCCAGCCCTGGCCACTCTGCGCCGGAGGCACAACCGCGGACTATCTCCGCCCTATCACCACCACGGAATATCCACACCATGGACAAGCGCACACCTGTTCCGTAAGACTTCCTTTCGAGCCGTCCTCGAACGCCACTCCGCCGTGCCCCGAGCTGGGAGACGCATGACCGAACCTGCCGGCGGGGTGCGCCCTGTCCCGGAACCCCCGGTGTTCCGGATCCTCGGTCCGTTACAGGTCAGCGCCTCGGCCGGGCCCGTACGCGTCCCTCCCGGGCGGCAGGAGACGATCCTCGCCGCGCTGCTGCTGGAGGCCAACCGCGTCGTCAGCACCGACTACCTGGTCGACCTCATCTGGGACGACGACCCGCCGGACACCGCCCGCACCCAGGTCCAGATCTGTGTGTCCCGGCTTCGCAAACTCTTCACAAGCGCCGGCATCGACGCGGCCATCACCACGCGCCCGCCCGGTTACGTGCTCCGCGCCGCCGACGACAGCGTCGACGCCGCAGTGTTCGCCCGCACCGTGACCGAGGCCAGGCTCATGGAGAAGGAGGGGCGGGCCGCCCATGCCGCCGAACGCCTGCGTGCCGCGGGCGAGTTGTGGCTCGGCGCGTGCCTGGGCGGCATCACCAGCGACACCCTGCGCAGCAAGGCCCTCCAGCTCGACGAGGAGCGGCTGACCGCCCTGGAGGCCCGGATCCGGCTGGAACTGGACCTGGGCCGGCACCACGAACTGGTCGGCGAACTCCGGCTGCTGGTGCACGAACACCCCCTGCGCGAGCGGCTGCGCGGCCAGCTGATGCTGGCCCTCTACCGGTCCGGTCGGCAGGCCGAGGCCCTGGAGGCCTACCGGGTGGGCCGCGAACTGCTGGTGGAGGAGCTGGGGCTGGAGCCCGGTGAAGAGCTGCGGGCCCTGGAGTCGGCGATCCTGTCCGGCGACACCGCGCTGCGCCGGGGCGGACCGCCCGCCCAGGCCGGTACGGGCTCCCCCCCGCCCGGCACCGGGGGCGCGGCGCCCGAGGTGCCGGCGGCCGGGGCGCCCGTACCCGCCGCCACCGGACCGGGTGGTCCGGCCGCGGCGGCCGACGGTGGCGAGCCGGAGCCCGTGGCGGCGGCCCAGCGGCCGGCCGAGGTGCCGCGCCAGCTCCCGGCCGACACCGGCGACTTCGTCGGCGACGAGGAGCAGATCCGCACCATCGAGCAGGCGCTGCTGGGCGACGGATCGCGGCGCGCGGTCGGGGTGGCCGTCATCGTCGGCAAGCCCGGCACCGGCAAGTCCACGCTGGCCACGCACGTCGCGCACCGGCTGAGCGACACCCACTTCCCGGACGGACAGCTGTACTGCGACCTGCGCGGCACGGGCACCCACGCCACCCCGTCCGAGGTGCTGGGCCGTTTCCTGCGTGCCCTCGGCATCCCCGGCCCGGTGATCCCGGAGACGCTGGACGAGCGGGGCGAGATGTACCGGACGCTGCTCGCCTCCCGGCGGGTGCTGGTGGTGCTCGACGACGCGGCCGCCGAGTCCCAGGTCCGGCCGCTGCTGCCCGGCACCAGCTCCTGCGCGGTGCTGGTGACCAGCCGGGTGCGGCTCACCGGGCTGCCCGGGGCGTACCGGGCCGAGCTGGACGTGCTGGACACCGGGCGGGCGCTGGAGCTGCTGGTCCGGGTGATCGGCGCGGACCGGGTGGAGCGCGAGGCGGTCGCCGCCGAGGCGCTGATCCGTACGGTCGGCGGGCTGCCGCTGGCGCTGCGCATCGTGGCGGCGCGGCTGGCTGCGCGCCCGCACTGGTCCCTGGCGTCGATGGTGCACCGGCTCGCCAACGAGCGGCACCGGCTGGACGAGCTGACGCACGGCGAGATGACGATGCGGGCCAGCCTGTCCCTGACGCACGACGGGCTCGGGCCGGCCGACCGCAGGCTGCTGCGGCTGCTGAGCCTGGCGCAGGGGCCGACGCTGCCGGGCTGGCTGGCGGGGGCGCTGCTGGACGACGGCCGGCCGTTCCCCTCGGACCTGCTGGAGCCCCTGGTCGACGTACAGATGCTGGACGTGGTGGGGGTGGAGAGCACCGGCGGGTTCCGCTACCGCTTCCACGAGATCATCCGGGTGTTCGCGCGCGAGCAGTTGGCCGCCCACGACGAGCCGGCGGTACAACGGCAGGCGCTGGAGCGGATGTTCGGCGGCTGGCTGGCGCTGGCGGAGACCGCGCACCGGCGGATCTACGGCGGGGACTACACGGTGCTGCACGGCGGGGCGCCGCGCTGGCGGCCGCCGGAGCCGGTCGTGGACGAGCTGCTGGTCGACCCGCTGGAGTGGCTGGACAGCGAGCAGGCCAACCTCTGCCAGGTCGTGGAGCACGCGGCGGCCGAGCGGATGGACGAGCTGTGCTGGGACCTGGCCACGACGCTGGTCACGCTCTTCGAGGTGCGCGGCTACCACGACCACTGGGAGCGCACGCACCGGCTGGCGCTGGACGCCGTACGCCTGGCCGGGAACAAGCGGGGGACGGCTGCGCTGCTCAGCTCGCTGGGCTCGCTGTACCTCAGCCGCAGCCAGTACGAGGAGTCGCGGACCTCGCTGGAGTCCGCGCTCGGCCTGTTCCTGGAGCTCGACGAGCCGGGCGGGCTGGGCCTGTGCCGGCGGGACCTCGCGCTGCTGGAGCGGATGCGCGGCAACGACGAGCGGGCGCTGACGCTGTACGACCGGGCGCTGAAGGACTTCGACCTGGCGGGCGACGTGGTGGGGCGGGCGATCGTGCTGACCCAGAGCGCGCACGTCTTCATGCGGCGGGGCGGGACGATGACCGCGCAGGGCCAGCTGGACGAGGCGCTGGCCATCTACCGTTCCGTCGGTTATACGGGCGGCCTCGCCCGGACGCTGCGGCGGGTGGGCCAGCTGATGCTGAGCCAGGGGGAGCACGAGCAGGCGGTGCGCACCCTCACCGAGGTGCTGGAGCTGTGCCGGAAGAGCGGCGACGTGATCGGCGAGGGGCATCTGCTGCGGGACCTCGGCCAGGCCCTCGCGGGGATGGGCCGGGTCGGCCAGGCCCGGGATTTCCTCGACCGGTCCCTGGAGGTGCGGGAGCAGATCATGGACCATGCGGGCGCGGCGCTGGTCCGGCTGGACCTCGCCCGGCTGCTGGGGCGGACCGGGGAACGTTCCCGGTCGCGGGATCTGCTGGAGTCCGCGGCGCAGGCCTTCCGGGACCGGAGCATGGCACGTGAACTGCGCGAGGCGGAGCTGCTGCTGGAGGCGGCGGGCTGACGTCCGGCCTCTATGCCGGCCCGTCGGCGCTTCGGGCGATCGGGCCGGAGCGCGGTGGGGCGGCAGCGCCGGCGTTGAAGCGCCCGGAGGTGAGGGAGCCCCGAAAGATTCAGTCCCAGGGGTTGTTGTCGCTGGTGGCGGTGGGGGTCGGCTGGACCTGGGTCTGGGCGGGGGCCGGGTTGGTGCCGGCCTCCGCGCCGTCGGCCTGTGCGGCCTGGGCGCCGAGCGCGGCGGCGCCGGCGATGACGACGGTGACGACTGCGGCGCGGAGGGCCTTGGCGAGGTTCATCTTCTCTTCCTTTCGTCGTGGGCGTCCGCCCTGGTGAGGGGCCCTTCCGGGCTCCTCCTTCCTTGTGGGCACCACGTTAGGAAGGGGCGGAATCCCCGCACCGTCCGCGCGCCTATCGCGGCGCTATCACCGGCCCGGCCGGTGATAGCGGGGGGCGGGGCGTGATAGCGGCCGGCCGCTCGTGATAGCGGTCCGGGGGGCCGCGATAGGGGCCGGCGCCGGGGTGGTGGGCGCGGTGATGCCTGGCGGATAGCGCGCTGCCGACGATGGGAACCCACGACGACGTGGGGAGTACGAGATGACCATCACCGGCCCTGTCGCCCCGGAGCGGGACGCCTCCCACCAGGAGGTTCCCCCGCAGGGGTCCGACCAGCAGGCGACCTCGCAGCTGGGCGCGCTGATCCGCCGGCACCGGCTGCGGATCGGGCTGACCCAGCGGGAGCTGGCCGATCTGTCCACGATCAGCGTGCGGGCCATCCGCGACCTGGAGCAGGGCAAGGCGAGAAGGCCCAGAACGGACACCGTCCGGCTGATCGCCGACGCGCTGCGGCTGGGCCCGCGGGCGCGGGCCGCGCTGGAGGGGGCGGCGCAGCAGGGCCGGGGCGGCTGGGGGGCGGTGAAGTCGGGGTTCGACGCGGAGCCGGCGGCGCCGCCGACCGCCCTGCACCCCCTGGTGGGCCGGGAGGCGGAGACCGAGGTGCTGGTCCGGGAGCTCGGGTCGGCGGCCGAGCGGCTGGTGAGCCTGGTGGGGCTGAGCGGCGCGGGCAAGACCCGGCTGGCGCTGGAGGTCGCGGAGCGGCTGCACGGTGGGGGCGTCCCGGTGCTCTGGTACGCGTTCCCCGGCGCGGTACGGGACTACCTCGACCCGACGGGGCCGGAGCTGGCGGCGCTGCTGGGCGACTGCGCGGAGGCGCTGTTCGGGGCGGGCGGCGGGACGGGCTCCGGGTCCGGCTCCGGATCCGGGTCGGGCTCCGGGTCCGGGTCCGGGTCCGGGTCCGGGCGGGCGGTCCCGTACGGGGGGACGGGCGGCGGTGCGGGCTCCGGGGTCCCGTACGGCGCAGAGCATGCGGAGTCCGGGTCGGGCGGGGTGTGCGGCCTGGCAGAACTCGTCGGAGACCGGCCGGCGCTGCTGGTCCTCGACGGCGCCCCGGAGCACGGGCCCCGGTTCGACCGGCTGACCCGGCTGCTGCGCGAGTGCCCGGGGCTGCGGCTGCTGGTGACCGCGGAGCAGCCGTGGGAGGTGCCGGGCGAGCGGACCTTCGTCCTGGGACCGCTGGAGGTGCCGGCGCCGGAGGCTGCCGGGGAGGCGGTCACTGCGGCCGCCGCGGTGCGGGTCTTCCTGGGTCATGTGCGGCGCGTGCGGCCCGAGTTCAGTGCCTGCGGCGAGGACCTGCTGCTGGCCGCCGAGGTGTGCCGCCGGCTGGACGGGCACCCGATGGCGCTGGGGGCGGCGGCCTCCTGGCTCGCCGTCTGCGACCTGCGCACGCTGCGGGACTGCCTGGAGGGGGATCCCGCGCCGTTCCTCGACCACCTGGCGGGCGGCGACGGGGGCCGCCGCTTCCGGGACGCCCTGCACCGCCGGCTGCTGCGGCTGCCCGCCGGCCACCGGTCGCTGCTGGCGGCCCTGCGTGCCGTGCCCGAGGGGGACTTCGGGCTGCCGGACATCGTCCGGCTGACGGGGGCGGGCCTGGCGGACTGCGGCCGGATGGTGCGGGACCTGCTGGTCTGCGGGGCCCTGCGGTCCACCCACGAGGCCGGCCGCTCCGTGTTCCGGGTGCCGCACCTGGTCCGTGCCTTCCACCCGGACGCCACCCCCGGAGCCCTGCCCGCGGCGGCGGCCGGAGTGCCCGCCTGAGCGGCGGCCACCCGGCACCTCCGCCGCCGAGCTGCTGGCGGAGTGCCGTCCCAACTGCCGCTCGGAGGAGGGCCGTCGGGGTGAGATGGCTCCGCCCGGCCCGAACGTCCCCCGCCCCGGGGACGGGCGGACGGCCGTGCGGCAACCGCACCGACCACCCACCGTGAACCGAGGAGCCCCCATGGCGTCTGAGCCGACCGCCGCACGGCTGCCCCTGTCGGCCGCGCAGCGCGACATCTGGATGGCCCACGAGCTGGACCCGAGCGGCTGCCGCTACAACATCGCCGAGTACCGGGAGATCCACGGGCCGGTGGACACCGCGCTGTTCGCCCGCTGCTGGGAGCAGCTGGTGCGCGAGTCCGACGCCCTGCGCACCCGGGGCGTGGAGTCCGGCGAGGACGGCCCCCGGCAGCTGGTGGACGGCGAACCGAACGGCTCGGAGCTGGAGTTCCTGGACCTGACCGGCGCCGAGGACCCGGCGGGGGCGGCCCACGCCTGGTGCGTCGCGGCCGTCAACACCCCCTTCGACCTGGCGCGGGGGCCGCTGTGCCGGCACGCGCTGGTCAAGGTGGCGGAGGACCGTTTCGTCTTCTACAAGAGCTACCACCACCTGGTGATCGACGGGATGGGAGTGGCGCTGCTCGACGCGCGCCTCCAGGAGCTGTACGACGGCGCCCTGGCCCGCGAGCCGTGGGGGCCCGGCCCGTTCGGGAGCCTCGCGGAGCTGCTGGCGGAGGACGCCGCGTACCGGGGGTCGCAGGCGGCGGCCGAGGACCTGGCCCACTGGGCCGGGCGGCTCGCGGACCCGCCGGAGACCCCCCGACTGGCGGAGGGCCGGACGACCGCCGGGGCCGGGGTGCAGGCTGCGGCCGGGTCCATTGCGCGGGCCGGGCTGCCGTTCGTGCGCCGGAGCGTGTCGCTCCCGGCGGCCGAGGCGGACCGGCTGCGGGCGGCCGCCCGGGCCCGCCGGGCGCCCTGGTCGATGCTGGTGATCGCGCTGATCGCGGGGTACCTGCACCGGGTGAGCGGGGCCGGCGAGCTGCTGCTGGGCCTGCCGGTGACCGGCCGGACCACCGAACTGGCCCGCCGCACTCCGGGGATGTGCTCGAACGTGATCCCGCTGCGGGTGGCCGTGCAGCCCGGGGAGACCCTCGCCGGGCTGCTGGGCACGGTGGTCGGCGAGGTGCGCGGCGGGCTGAAGCGGCAGCGCACCCGGTACGAGGAGACCGTCGCGGCGCTCGGGGCGGACGGGGCGGGGCGGCGGACGGCGACCCCGCTGGTCAACATCATGGCGTTCACGCCGGGGATGACCCTGGGCGGGCACCCGACGGTGCAGTGCAACCTGAGCAACGGCCCGGTGGAGGACCTGGCGGTCGGCATCTACGACCTGGGGCCCGAGGCGGGCATGCGGATCGACTTCGACGCCGCCCCGGACGTGTGCGACCTGGACGCGGTCGCCGCCCACCAGGACCGGCTGCTGCGGTTCGTCGACACCGTGCTGGCCGAGGGTGCCGAGGAACTGCCGCTCCAGGACGTGGAGTTGCTCGACGCGGTCGAGCGGCGGCTGGTTCTGGAGGAGTGGAGCGGGTGGTCGGCCCGCGGGGACGCGCCCGGCGGGGACGGGACGCTGGGCGGGCTGTTCGAGCGGCAGGCCCGGCTCCGTCCCGGGGCCGCGGCGCTGGTGTACGAGGGCGAGGTGGTCCCGTACGGGGAGCTGGACGCCCGCGCGAACCGGCTGGCCCGCCACCTGCGGGCCCAGGGCCTGGGGCGGGGCGACCTGGCCGGCGTACTCCTGGACCGCGGCATCGAGTTCGCCGTCGCCGTCCTGGCGGTGGTCAAGGCGGGGGCCGGGTACGCGCTGCTCGACCCCGAGTTCCCCGACGACCGGCTCACCGGAACCGCCCGGGACGCCCGGATCGCGCTGCTCGTGACGGACGAGCGGCACGAGGACCGGGTGCGCGGGGACTGGGGCGTGGTGTGCGTCGACCGGGAGCGCGAGGCGGTGGCGGGCCGGTCTGCGGCGGATCCGGGCGTGGCGGTGACGGGTGACGACACGGCGTGCGTGATGTTCACGTCGGGGTCCACGGGCCGGCCCAAGGGCATCCTCTCCAGCCACCGCAACCTCGTCTCGACCGTCACCGGCCAGACCTACGC